>JBLHKS010000100.1:0-25424 GCA_047620505.1 Verrucomicrobiales bacterium
CACCGATCCTGAGCCTGCCGATCCCGAGCCCGCTGATCCCGAACCCGCCGATCCCGAACCCGCCGATCCCGAACCCGCCGATCCCGAACCTGCCGATCCAGAGCCTGCCGATCCAGCACCAAACGGAAACGAACCGGTAGCGGAAAATCCTGCCGAGGAGCCCGAAACTCCTGCGATTGAAGCCGAGAGCGCTCCCATCGTTCCGACAGAGCCGCTAGCACGCGAACCGCTTTGGCTCGCAATCCAGGAACAGGTCCGAATCAGACGTCGCCTCCTTTCCAGTTGGACCGATGCAGGAACTTTCCTCGATCAAACTCCGGCCAGATTCATTATCGGATTCCCACCTTCCGCTTCGTTCGCAAAGGACTCGATCCTCCGCGAAAAAAACAAAATCTTCGTCGAAGGGCTGATCCGCGAGCTTGGCGGGAAA
Organism: Verrucomicrobiales bacterium; assembly: GCA_047620505.1. Taxonomy (GTDB): domain Bacteria; phylum Verrucomicrobiota; class Verrucomicrobiia; order Verrucomicrobiales; family DEV007; genus JBLHKS01. Next base: position 431 of record JBLHKS010000100.1, read on the forward strand.
GCTCTCAATTTGTCCTGCGAAACCAGAGATGGGCTTCCAAAACTCGAAATCCCGGAGATCGAAGACGAGCCCGAAGAAGAAATCCCCAAAGTTGCGGTTCAACCGACTCCGCCACCTGAAAAACCTGCCGTCGAACCTGCGCCAACTGAAGAAGTTCAGCCAGCCCCGGGCGAACCTGTCCTCGCCGAGCCGGCCGCGCCTCTGGATGAAAAGGAATTCAGCAACGATCCCTTGATCAAAGAAGCGCTGCAGCTATTTGAAGCAGAAATCGAATCCGCCTGACACAGGCATCAACTAACTCAATCACTTCTACCAACCCGAACCGAACGACATCATGAACATCAATAAAATGATGAAGCAAATGCAGAAAATGCAGAAAGACATGGCTAAAACCCAGGACGAACTTGCCGACAAAGAAGTCGAAGCGAGCGTCGGTGGAGGCCAAGTTGTCGTCAAAGCCAACGGCGCTGGCGATGTCGTTTCCATCTCCATTTCGCCAGAAGTCGTCGACCCGGAAGACGTGGAAATGCTGGAAGATCTCGTTCTTAGTGGAGTCAAGCAGGCGATCGAGAAGGGTAAAGAGATGGCCTCCGGTGAAATGGGCAAGCTGACCGAAGGCATGCCGATGCCTCCTGGAATGGGCTTCTGAGTTGGTTTTGGCGGCGAGCTGCTCCAAGGTCGAGCATGAACTCGATTTCTCGTCGCCAATTTTTTGCGGGCTCCAGCGCGGCGCTGCTTAGCGTTGGAGTTTCCTCAAGCCAGGCCGACTCGGAAACTTGCGGGCTCGGAATCGGCACCTACGGACTACAAAGTTTGCCCCTTGGCGACTCGATCGGCCTCGTCGCGAAGACCGGATTCAACGCGATCGACCTCTTCGTCGCCCCGGGCTACAACTGCGATCCCCAAAAACTAAGCCGCGAACAGAAAACGGATCTTCGGAGCCGTCTTGCGGATTCGGGCCTTCGGCTAATCGCGTTGATTGCTGATCTTCGGCCGTCTTCCGAAAAAGCTCAGCAAGACGCGAAGACCGAAGAAGTGAAGCGGATCCTCGACTTCGGCACCGAGCTGAATTCCGATTCGCCTCCCCCTGTCCAGGCGACTCTCGGTGGAAAAGACTGGAAGCAGAGCAAAAACCTCTTCGCCGAAGCGTTAGGCAAGTGGAGCGAGCTCGCCGCCGACGCGAAAACGATTTTCGCCGCAAAACCTCATCGTGGAAGCGCGATGTCGACGCCGGCGCAGGCAGCTGAGCTCTTTCGGCAACTTGGTGAACCGAAATCCCTGCGAATGGTTTACGACTACAGCCACTACGCCTTCCGCGACATGCCGATCGCCGACACCGTCGAAACTGCGCTGCCTTGGACTTCGCTCGTCGCCGTGAAGGACACGATTCTCGTCGATGGAAAAACCAGGTTCGCGCTTCCCGGCGAGGGCGGAACCTGGGACAACGCGGAAATCATCCAGCGCTTCCACGCTGGCGGATTTCGGGGTGATTTTTCCTGCGAGGTCAGCGCACAGATCTGGAAAGGCGATCCGAACTACGAGCCGATCGCCGCTACGCGGAAATGTTTCGAAAACATGGTCGCTGCGTTTGAGCGGGCTGGAGTCGAACGCGCTTGAACCGGCGCTTGCCAGATTCGAAACGCTTTGCCAAACTAGGGGATGAACGAACCCCAATTTCTCTCGCGCAGACGCTTCTTCCAAACCTCAGCCGCCGCAGCAGCTGCTGGCGCTGTTCTCCCCGCGATCGGGCAGGCAGCCGACGACGCTCCGGATCTCAACGGGCGGATTTTCAAGACGTTGAAGATCGGCATGATCAAAGTCGAAGGCTCGCTGACCGACAAATTCAAAGCGGCGAAGGAAGCTGGTTTCGGCGCGGTTGAGCTGAACGCGCCCGGCATCAACGTCGACGAAGCTAAGCAGGCGATCGCCGAATCCGGCTTGCCGGTCGACGGTTCCGTCAACTCCGGCCACTGGGGAGTCCGCCACACGGATCCGGATCCGGAAGTTCGCGCAAAGGCGCTCGAGAGTCTGAAGGAAGGGCTCCGCCAGACTCACGCCGTCGGCGGACACACTCTTTTGTTAGTCGTCGGCAACGGCGACGATGGACCAGAAAAGGAAATTTGGCCGCGCTCGGTTGAAAACATTGCTCAAGCGATTCCATTAGCGGCTGAGCTGGGCGTAGCGATTGCGATCGAGAACGTGTGGAACAAATTCGGCTACGATCACGGAGAAGTCGGTGACCGGACTCAAACCGCAGACAAGTGGGCCAAGTACGTCGATGACTTCAAATCACCTTGGATTGGGATGCAGTACGATATCGGAAATCACTGGAAGTACGGCCCGACCGGCGATCACATCCGCGTGCTCGGCAAGCGGGTGATCAAGCTCGACATCAAGGGCTATTCCCGAGCCAAAGAGGGCTGGGCCAAGATCGGCGAAGGCGATATCGATCGGGTCGACGTCTGCAAGGCGCTCGATGAAATCAATTTCAGCGGCTGGTGTGCGGCGGAAGTCGGCGGCGGTGATTTGGAGCGGCTGAAAGAGGTTTCCGCGAACATGGACAAGTTCTTTGGGCTGAAGTCGGCTTAGGGGTTGGACACGCCTCGGATGCTTGATTCTTGGCTGTCGCGTAGCGACCGATCATCATAGCCGTGGGTTTAAACCCACGGTTTCAGACTTCTCGATGGCGGCGTCGCGTAGCGACCGCTCAAGATGAATGTTACGCATCGTGAATGAGCGGTGCTCGCTACGCAACGCAGCCCCAAGTTCATGAATTCCGTGGGTTTAAACCCACGGCTACGATGATCGCTCGCTGAGCATTTCGTTGCTCGGTTGGATATCTGGTGGAAGCGGCGACCACATGGAGAAGGCTACCTCCAACCACCCCCCGAATTCATCCAATTACCTCCATTTCCATCCAATTTACGAAGAGGAAGGGAAGTGACCTGTTCGATCACTCAGTCCAAGTCTCGATCACCTTCCGCTCCTTCACAGGATACCAGTCAGCGATCTTCTTCGCTAACCGAGCGACGACTTCGGGATTGTCCTTCGCGAGATTGGAGTCTTCGTTAGGGTCGGCGATCAAGTCGAAGAGTTGCGGGCGCATTTCGGTCCGCGGGTGGCTCGATTTGTAGCGGCCGACTTCGCCGTCGTAAGTCAGGAGCAGTTTCCACTTGTCCTCGATCACCCAGCGGTAAAGCAGGCTCGCTTCAGGCTCTTCGATCTGACGAACATCGTGAGCGCAGCCCTCGCCGAAGATCGTGTCGCGCTCCAGTTTGGCCTCGCCTTTCAGGACAGCGTTCAAATCTAGGCCAGGCAATCCGTCAGGAACTTCCGCGCCGGCGGCGGCGAGCATCGTGGGAACGAGATCGATGCTGCTGCACAGGTTCGTGGTGTCCATTTTCGGCGCGATCACACCCGGCCAGCGAAACATGATCGGCGTCCGCGTGCCGCCCTCATTCGGGCTCTGCTTGGAGCGCGGCGCGTAGCCGTTCGCGTCTGGTTTTTGAATCCAGCCGTTGTCGGTCACGTAGACGACGAGCGTGTTTTCGGCGACTCCGGCTTCGTCCAGATGACCCAGCAGCTGCCCGCAGGTTTCGTCGAACCAGTCGCACATCGCGTAATATTTGGCGACCGATTTGGTGCGATCGCCGACGGAGTATTTTTCGAGCAAGCGGGCAGGCGGATTGTGCGGCGTGTGCGGAAGAAACGGCGCGTACCAGACGAAAAACGGCTTCTTCGCGGCTACGGCCTCGTCAATGAAACCGGTGACCGGCTCCAAGCCCTCGCGCCCGATCTTGAGCCCGTCATCGCCGTGACGTCCGCCCCGCTCCGGGAATCCACGCGTCATCCCATGCGTGAAACCGCCGCGCTCCCAGCTGCCTTCCCACCACTTACCGCTCTGATGGCTGAGGTAGCCGAGTTTGCCGAGGATTTGAGGAACCTTCGGCGGACCGTCGAGGTTCGCGATGAGCTGTTCACGCAAGGCTTCGTATTCGGGGCTATCGCGCTTAGCGAGCAGCAGCGACGGGTCGTTACCCGAAATCTGGTGCTGATGAGTGTAGAGCCCGCTGATCATCGTCGCCAGCGACGGCCGGCACAGCGCGGTCGGCACGTAGCCGCGTGAAAACGTGTAACTCTGCTCGGCGAGCTTGTCCAAGTGAGGCGTCTGAATCGCGTCGTGGCCCATGAATCCGTAATCGGTCCACGATTGATCGTCCGAGATGATCATGACGATGTTTGGAGGCGCGGCGCTCGCGGTAACGGCGAGCACGAGAAATGAGAAGAGAGTCAGGATTCTACGCATGCGGCGACCGTGCCTGGGGGGCGCGAGGTTGTCAAGGCGGCCTGCCGAAGTGACGTCGCGTTCCTTGCGCTCGGAGCGGGGCCGGGCTAAACCGTTTCCATGCGTTTGATTTCAATTTTTGCTTTGCTTATGATTTCTGTCAGCCCCGCTTTCGCGCAAAAAAAGCCGAAACCGCCGAAGGTGCCCGAAGGGGTCGAGCTGATCGCCGATCTTGAATTCGCAAACCCGGATGGCCAGCAGCTGCTGCTGGATCTTTATCGGCCGAAGGAGTTTGAGGGCGCGCTGCCGGTTGTCGTCTGGGTTCACGGCGGTGGGTGGCTGAACGGAAGCAAAAACAACTGCAAGGCTTCCTGGCTTGCTCAGCATGGCTTTGCGGTCGCGTCGATCAATTATCGACTAACGAATGCTGGTCAGTGGCCGGCGCAGATCGATGATTGCTACGCGGCGGTTCGCTGGTTGCGCGTTAACTCGGAAAAATACGGGCTCGACGCGGAGCACATCGGCGCTTGGGGATCCTCGGCGGGCGGGCATCTGGTTGCGCTGATGGGCACTCGAAAATTTCCGGGCGAAGAGGCGGTTTCGAGCCGAGTTCAGGCGGTTTGCGATTGGTTTGGGCCAAGCGAGCTGCTTTCGATGCCGCCGAACAATGTGGGAAACGGCAGGACTGAGGCGGACATCGCAAAATCAAACGGCGCGAAGCTTCTCGGCGCGACCGTGCGCGAAGTGCCGGATCTGGCGCGCGACGCGAGCGGTTTGGACAACGTCAGCGAAGACGACCCGCCGTTTCTCATCATGCACGGCAGCGAAGACCCGGGCGTGCCGCTTGAGCAGAGCGAAAAGCTTCACGCAGCGCTCAAGGCGGCGGGAGTTCCTTCGACCTTTCACATCGTCGAGGGCGCGGGTCACGGCGGAAAGCTGTTTGGGAGCGAAAAGGTCCGCGCGATGATCGTGAAATTTTTCGACAAGAATCTCAAGCAGCCTTGAGCGCGGCTACGAGGATTTCGGCGATGTGAAGCGGCTTCACTTCGAGATCTTGCTTGCCGATCATTCCGCCGAGATGCATCAGACAGCCCATGTCGGCGCTAACGAGATATTCTGGCTTATTTTCGAGGATCTTGTCCAATTTCTGCTGACCGATGTCGCCGCTGAGATGCGGAAAAGTGACTGAGAACGCGCCGCCGAACCCGCAGCACTGCTCTTGCTCGCCGAATTCGACGACTTCAAGACCGTCGATCGAACTCAGCAGCTGCTGAGCGGCTTCTCCGGCTTTCGTGCCGCGCGAATGACAGGATCGATGAAAGGCAATCCGATGCGGGAACGATCCGGGCCAGCTCTCGACGCCTAAGCCGTTGACGACGTAATCGGCCAGCTCCCAGGTCCGGCGACCGACCGCGTTGACGGCTTCGAGGTCGTCTTCGCCTTCGAATTCGAGCGGAGCGCCGTGATACATCATCGCTGCGCACGACCCTGACGGAACCACAATCGGAGCAGCGCCTTCGAAAGTTTTCACGGTGTGCCGAACGACTTTCCGCGAGGCTTTCCAGTCGCCGGAGTTGAAAGCGGGTTGCCCGCAGCAGGTCTGGGCTTCCGGAAAATCGATTTCGCAGTCGAGATGTTCGAGAACCTCGTAAGTGGCCTGAGCGGCGGAATCGAAAAACGCGTCGCAGAGGCAAGTTGCCATCAACTGGACTCGACGATCGGTTGGCGGGGTACGCGTGAGCATTGGCGCTGAATCAATCGAGATGAAGCGAGATGTCCAGGCAACCTGGCCGCTGCCCTACTTTTTCTTTTTTCTGACGAATCCGGGCTTTTTCGGCACGCCTCCGAGATACGGAACCGGGTCAAAAACCTCATCACCCTTTCCGAGCGCACGAGGATCGTCAGTCGCGGTCAATTCATCGGTCAACTGGGCGCTCAGGGCCTTGAGGACCTCGGCGTATTCTGGATTTCCAGCGACATTTCGCATCTGACCTGGATCGTCTTCCAAATTGTAGAGCTCAAACTCGGGCCGCTTGCCGAAACTCAGGTCGTATTTCAACCGATGCTCATCGTCGCGATCGCGATTGTCGACGATGTAGGTTTTCGTCGGTCCGTTGTCGCAGTCGGCCAGCCAGGCACCGGGCACAGTCGCCTTTTCGGCGTGAGGCGTTCCGGCGGGCCAACGATCGGTTCGATAATTTCGAATCATGAGGAAATCGTGATTTCGGATCGCCCGCATCGGAGTTCCGCCGGTGTCGGGAGCCTCCTGAGCCATCACGTGGCGTTCTTTTCCGGTTAAGACGTGATCGCGCTCGGCGACGACCTGGCCAGAATTTTCGCTCGCAAAAATCGGCGCGAGCCCAACTCCAGTCATCGCCTCAGGAGCCGAAACTCCAGCAGCTGCTAGAAAAGTCGGCCCGAAGTCCGTGGTGCTCACGAAATCCTGGATTTGCCGCCCCGGCTTGGCGATTCCCTTCGGCCACTGGATCGCAAGCGGAACTCGCGCGCCGGAATCGTAGAGGTTTGATTTGCAGCGCGGAAACGGCATTCCGTGATCGCCGGTCATCACGACGATCGTGTTTTCGAGCGCGCCCAACTCTTTGAGTTTCGCGAGAAAATCGCCGACGTCGCGATCGAAGCGCTGCACCTCAAAATAGTAATCGGCGACGTCGCCTCGGATCTCGGGACTGTCCGGGTAGTGCTCGAAAAGCTGGATTTTGTCGAGATCCATCCCGCTTTCAGCGCCGCTGTTGAGTTTGTAGCCCCGATGAGGGTCGCTGGCACCGAGCCAAAAGCAGAAGGGTTTCGATTTGTCCCAGTTTTTGAGGAAATCGTCCGGATTTTTAAACGGCGTTCCAGCCGGATGCCGATCCCAGTTGTCGAGCTTGCCTGGCCCCCAGGATTTTCGCCAGCTGCCGACGTGATAACCGGCGTCTTCGAGCAGATTCGGATAGGTTTTGTGTTTGGTGTCGAGCGTGCTCCAGAGATTCCCGCCAGAACCGAGCCGCCAGTGAAATTGGCCAGTCAAAATCGCGTTGCGCGAAGGCGTGCAGCTCGGGCTCGAGATGTAAGCGTGATGAAAAAGCAGCCCGTTGCGTGCGATCACGTCGAAATTCGGCGTTTGGCAGACTTCGTCGTTTTCGTAGATCGAAGCGTGCGGCCAGCCCCAGTCGTCGGCGATCGCGAAGACGATGTTTGGGCGGTCATCGGCGGCCGCGTTGCCCCAGCAGCTGCTGAAAAGGCCAATGATCGCAGCGAGTTGAGCGAATTTCTTCATCCTCAAATTCTGGCACGGAATCGCGATCCAGCGAGGCGTTTGAAAAAGAAGAAGCCGAAATGCCCGCAGAAACGGATAATCAATTTACCTGTAATCACTATTTTTATGAAAATTATGATTTTTTACTATATTTCTTCAAACTGAGTGATAAGGTCGCCCAAGAAGTATCGAAAACTTAAGCATCAATTGGGATGAAACATCAAAGTAACTCACTCATCGGAATGGTTGTCCTGGCCCTTGTCGTCGCCTTTGGCAGCGCGAACGCCCAGTCACTGAACTATTCCACTCTTCCAAACTCGCCTGCCTACGAAGCAGTCGCCATGCCGCTCCGGCAGCAGCCCGACGCAGAACACCGCTTCAACGATGCTGTCCTCGCCGACGTTCTGCGGTTGTTGGCGGAATCGGCCGGGTTGTCGTTCTATTCCCTCCCCGAAGGTTCGGAGGAAGGTGAAAAGATCGTCACTTTTTCGTTCGTCTGCAGCCCCTTCATCGCTCTTGAAACCTTGGCGAAAGCCAACGGGATCGCGCTGATCTATGAAAACGGAATCTGGTATCTGCGGCCGGAAAACGACACCCATTTGATCGGACGCCCCTACCTGATCGACTACAATCCGATGGAAAAGGTCTCCAGTCAGGGCGGTTCCAGCGGAAGTCTCGGCTCAGTGGGCGGAGGCGGCGGATCAGGCGGGGGTTCCGGAGGCGGTGGCGGCGTTTCTCTGCCGGACACGACAAATTCATTCGAAGTTGAGCCCAGCAAGTTGCTCGAGGACATCCGCGAGTTGCTCGACATCCCGACGACGTCCAACGTCTTTCTTGCGGGCCAGACTTCGGTCGACCAGTTCAGCGGTGCAGGCGGTGCGGGAAATTTTCTGCTTCCCAGCTCGATTCAAGGTCAGCCTTCGGAATCGAAAGACGACACAGGGAGCGCAGCAAAAGTGATCTGGAGCTCCGACGCGAACACGCTTTACGTGGTCGCAACCCGCCAACAGCATCAGTGGATTGAGGGCTATCTCGCCGCTGCGGACAAGCCTCAGAGCCAAATCGGGATCGAGGTGAAATTCTTCGAAACAACGAAGGATCCAAGCTCAGAACTCGGCCTCGATTGGACCGGAACGCTCGGAGACGGCTACAGCATCGGGTTGACTGGCGACGGCACCAGTTCGGCTACGTCTCCCTCGGGAACGACGACATCAGGAGCGAGCGAAGGAATCGCCGGACCGATCAACCTTCACCGAATTGGCGATTATGCGCTGCCGATGACCGCGATTTTGAGCTACGAAGACGTCAATGTTCGGCTGCGAGCGCTCGCATCGGACTCGGACACGAAGAGCGTTTCCTACCCGCGTGTCGTCACCACAAACAACCGCGAAGTGATGATTCGCAGCGTGATCAACCAGCCGGTTCTCGCGGCCAGTTCCAGCACTTCGCTCGGAGCTGGAGCCACGACGACTCAATCCGTGAGCTACCTGCCGATCGGCACCGTGCTGAACATTCTTCCGAAGCAGCTCGGCAACGGCGATATCCAGCTTCACGTCGCGATAACGATCTCCAGCATCATCGGCGAGACCGTGATCGACGGAAACCCCTACCCGATCGCAAGCTCCCGAGTCTACAACGCGCCGGTCGAAGTCGGCTCCGGCTACACCGTCGCGATTGGCGGTTTGGATGAAGCGATCTGGTCTCAAACAGAGTCCGGAATTCCGCTTCTGAGAGATGTGCCTGGCTTGAAATGGGCGTTCCAAAGCAAAAACAACCGCCGCCAACGCAAGCGTCTCATGATCATGATTACGCCGACCGTACTCAAGTCCAATGGAGGCGGCCTGCCCGACGAACCTCAAGCGGTCATCCGCACGACACCGAATGATCCGGCTCCTCCCCAGATTTTCGACGACGGCACGCTGACGAAAACCAGCGAGGGTCTCGACGGAGCGCTCGCTTCGCTACGCCACGAGTGCGACGTTTTAGAGGCCATTTTCAGCGATTATTCCGCGGAAAAAGTGCACAAGGAGCGGACCGTAGCGCTGACTGCCGCAGTTCAGGCGACTCGCTTTAAAATTCAGTCCTGGGCCGAATCTGACACAAAACGCCGCAGTGAACTCGGCGCTTACGATGCGAAGTTGGCCGAATTGGAAGGCCGTCTCCACATGCTTCAGAAAAAGGCGAAGTGGATGCGTTTTTGATTTTCTTTTAGTTCTCCTACCATCCATGTGGTGTCCCAACGAGGGCCGGTCAGTTCGCTGCCCGGCCCTCTTCGTTTTTGAAAACAAAAGTATCCGAAATGAAGCCAGATCTCACCAAACTCAGCCGTTTTGTCAGCCTCGTCCTTCGCCACAAGCCGGAAACGATCGGATTAGATCTGGATGAAAACGGGTGGGCGGAAGTTGAGCAGCTGCTGGCGAAAATGAACGCGTTCGGTCGTCAAATCGACCTCGCAACTCTCGTAGAAGTCGTCGAGACGAACGATAAAAAGCGTTTCACGTTCGACGAATCCCGAACGCGGATTCGCGCGAATCAAGGGCACTCGGTCGAGATCGATCTTGAGCTTGAGCCACAGACTCCGCCCGATTTGCTTCTGCACGGAACGGCTGAGCGAAATCTGGAATCGATTTTCGAATCTGGGCTGAAACCCGGCTCCAGGCAGCACGTCCACCTGAGTTCAGACGAAATTACGGCGGCCAAAGTCGGTTCGCGTCACGGGAAGTCCGTTGTTTTGAAAATCGACGCAGCCGCGATGCTGAAGGCCGCTCACAAGTTTTTCCACTCGAAAAACGGCGTGTGGCTGACGGAATCCGTGCCGCCTGAATTTCTCGCGCGCTGATCAGCGACGCTTGGCGACCAACGGCGTCAGGCGGCCTGAAATCGCAACCAACTCGCGCCGAAAGAGCGCTGGATCCGCGATGTAAGTCTGATTTCCGAATTCTGCGCGACCGAACTCGCTGTCGACGGCGACGATGATGCCGGCAAGCTCCCAGCGCTTGGCCTTGGGATTGAAATGGAAGGCTGCGCCGCCGGAATCCCCTGGCGTCGCCTGGCATTCGAGAGATCCGCGCTCGAATTTCGTCGCGAAGCCGAAGCTGTGGAAATCGTGCGTCGGCATCGGTGCCGAGTAGATTTCTTCGATTTCATTCACGCCCCAACGTAGGTGGTATTGGTCGTTCCAGGTAAAAGTCCCGGCCCGCTCGTTCTCTCCGCCAAGCCCCGCACCGAGCAGCAGGATCTGTTTTCCCAATTTGGGAGGCATCGTGGTCAGCGGGATCGGCGGCAAAGAGGCGATCGAATCTGTCTTCTTGTATTTCACTTTGAAGAGGCAGAGATCAGCAGTCGAACCATCCCGATTCGTAAAGAACTTCTCCGAATCAGCGATCACTTCGTAGGAACTTCCATCGGGTAGGCGAAATTTTCCCGAACCGACGTGAGCGGCGGTCAACACGCTTCCATTTCCCAAATAAACTCCGGTCGACCGTCCGATGCTGCCGACGTGATTCCAGTAAGGAAAAGGATCGGCTCCCAAGGTCTTCTCGACAAGTTCTTGCAGCGCTTCTTGATCGGACTCAGTCCGGGACTCATCCGAAACCAGAGCAGAAGCAAATTGCGGGAGAACGATTGCGGCGAAAGCCAGAAGTTTGAGAAAGGGGAGGGTCGGTTTCATGACGGACAGTGGGGGGATGGGCCAGTCAGCTGGTTGGATTTGCTTTGCAGCTATTCCAAGAATTTATAGAAATTAGAGAAATCATCAAGCTTAATTATCATTATTTATTCTGATTTTGGAAAATAATCGTAATTTTGAGAGCCGAACCACTGCTCATGCATCGTTTATTCGGCTGGGTTTCGGCATTTTCGCAATCTTGCAATACACTATCTCCAAAACATGACTCTTGACGACACAAAAAGACGCACCAGCGAAATTCGCTGGCGCGTCCGTGCCAAATTTTAAGATATTAAAAGAAGCTCGCTCTTTCAGGCGACCTTATCGGCTCCCTTATGTCCGAGCTGGCGCACCGTCTGATTGAGCTGATCAAATTCGATCGGCTTCTTGATTACGGTAACCGGACCACTCGAAAGGATTTTGGTCAAAATCTCGCTATCGGGATATCCGGTGATGATCACGATCGGAAGATCCGGATGCATCGCCTTCAGTTTTTCGTAAAGCTCGTCACCCGGGATATCAGGAAGCTTCAGATCAAGAAACACGAGATCGAAATTCTGCTTTTCAGCGTATGAAATCGCTTCTGCACCAGTTCCAACCACAATCCGGCCGAATCCAGCCTTTTTCAGGAACTGCTTAAAAAGTGTCTGCAGCGCAGCATCGTCGTCAACAACAAGCACGGTAGGCTGGCCGGATTCGTCTTTGCGAAGCACATCGCGATCCAACAAGCTGCGCTTGATCCGCCAACGTCCACCAATCTGGATCGCAGGCAGCTGTCCGCGCTGAACAAGGTAGTAAACCGTCGGAAGCGGTATGCGCAAATATTCGGCCGTTTCCTTGACGGTCATGAGTTCTGGTAATTCTTCGGCCATTTTGATGTGATAGTTGGAAGGTTAAGAAAATTGGCGATTAGTTAAGATTTCAATACTTTCTGAAATTCTTATATATAATCTGAGATTAGCAAGCAATAAAACGTCTCTTGGGTGAGAATTTCTATAAATTTCCAGATCAACTCCAAGAACAAAACCGATTATCCTCTCAGATGCAAGAAAAATTGCGATATTGATGCTAAATTTCGCATTTTTCCTCAGAACCAATAATCACCCGACCGTTCGAGGTACATATAAATCCGGGAATTGTTGCAGGAATCATAGAAAGTTGTCGCCGTGCCTGAACTTGGAAATCTTCCAGATTACAGGCAGCCGGTCCAAACCAGCTATTGGACTTTGATCTTTTGGGCGTGTTTTTGTGCGTTGAGGTTTCGTGGGCTTTTCTACGCCTTCCATTTCGTGAGAATTGAAAGTCGCAATTTCAAGAGTCTACGGAATATAGCGACGCAAATTCAACAAAATTTCCACGAATTCTATATTCTGTGCAATCGCATAGAAACTATACATTCGGGTCACCCGCATTCTTTGGCCAAAACGGCGGACTCAGAATCCAGACAATCACCAAGTCACCACCTGGTCCCTCATTTCGGCCAGTTTCCTCCGCTGAACCTTCCCGAGGGGACTTCGCGGAATTTCCTCGACCCGCGCAACGCCACGAATTCGCTCAAACGGGGCCACCCGTTCGTTGACGCGTTCTACGAGATCCTGGATCTGCTTCCTCGAAACTTCGCGATCGACGACCAAGATGATCCGCTTGCCCGTTCGCTCATCTTCGATCGCGTCCAGCGCCACGAGCCCTCCAACCTCGTCCGCGAATTCAACCACGATGTCCTCGATTCGATTCAGATTCACGAGTTCGCCCAAAACTTTGATCGTCCGACCCGACCTACCAACGATCGTCAGCAAAATTTGCCCGTCCTCGTTCTCGAGCTTTCCGTAGTCCTCAGTCGTGAACCAGCCTTCTGAATCTCGCCCGTTTTCGAAACACCAACGACCGTCTCTACGCTCGACGTACCCCGAAAACAGCCACGGCCCACGCAATTCGATCTGACCTCCACCATCAGCCCGGACTTCCCAGCCGTCGATCGCCGGAAGCGGCGTGTTCTCGAATTTTTTGCCGAGCGAATCAAGAGACTGGGTCGCAACCTGAGACGCCGCCTCGGTCATTCCATAAGTCTGAAGCACCGGCCAGCCGAGCCCGCGTGCAGCTCGGCCAAGCTGCCTCGAAAGCGCTCCGCCACCCACGATGACAGCCCGAAGTCCGTCGGGACACCGCAGATTCGAGCGAACGAGATCGAAAATCTGGACAGGAACCAACGAAACCAGGGTCGCGCGGAATTCCCGGCACTGAGCCAGAAACGCATCGGCCGACCAAGAGCCGGCATAACTTCGAGCATCGCCGCCCGCGCGCCAGGCCCGTGCCCAGACGCCAAAACCGCCGACGTGAAAATCCGGCAGTGCGCAGAGCCATCGATCCTCCGCCGTCGCTTTAATATGTGCGTTGACCGAATCGGCAGACGCCAGCAACGCTTCGCGCGAAAGACAAACCAGTTTCGGCTCCCCCGACGTGCCGGACGTGGTGAACATCACGTGACCGCGGAGCTGCTCGGCACCCTCCAGAAACTCATCGAGTCCCTCATGATCGAAAGGAGCCAGAGGATTGAGCCGAACGTCGACTTTTTCGCTCTCCCAATAATCGGAAGTCAGCAGCTGCTGGTCGTGGCGGTCAGCAGGGTCCATGGGAGATTGTTGAGCAGATCATCGAATCCAAGCCCGTAGCCGGAAGGAATTTCGAGCTCCGGAACAGGCGGGCCCAAGGCTGACACGAATGCGTCCGCTTCGTCAAACAAATGATGGGTGACAAGTCCACATTCCACCACTCGGGACGGGTTGCGTTTCAGCGAACTGGCCGCCTCAAACGCGGCGAAAAGCTGGCCAACCGGATGATCCATATAACTCGTGAAGACGAGCCGCTGGTCAAACATCTCCGCCAATGGCTCCTGTTCAGCAAGATCGTCCACCGCCGGCTTGACGATCCGAAAAGCAGGACCGCCCCCGACATTTCCGATATTTCGATCGATCGCAATCACGCTCCAAAGCGGCGTAATTACCTGATTCCAGATAGAATCGACAAGACGAACCGGGTCTTCGATAAACTCGATTCGGTCACGGGATTCGCCGAGAGCAATCCAGAATTCGGTCAACTCAGCCGGGCTCAGCCCTTGGTTAAAATCAACACGAACCCGCAGATGAGAAGGAAGCCCCTGAATTCGCTCGACGGCCTCAGCAGAGCTGGAGGCCTTGAATTTCACTCGCGAAAAACCGGGAGGAACCGAAAGAGAGCCGGGCGGCAAACTGTAGTGGCTTCGCGGGATCGTCAGGCCATCGAATAGACTTTTCTTCGCGGCGCGGGCCTGTGAATCCAATCGACAACATCGCAGCGTGCGAGCCGTCAATAGAGTCCGTGACCCATTCGCCAAAGCCAGCAGCTGCTGATCGAGCGGGTCATCTCCCAACTCCGGCCAGGGATGAATGCAGCCGAATCCGCCATCAACTTTGATGAGCGCGCCCTCAAACTTAACGCGTTGAGAGAGCCGGTTCAGCGGAAGGTCGCCACGCGCCTTCAAGGCGTAACGATGAACGAAAATCGAGTCGAAATTCACTTGGAAAGGATGCCTATCGTGAAAAGGCAGCCAAAAACCAGAAGCTGCAAAGCCGCGAGGGCGAGCCACTTGTTGTAAACCGGCCCCGGCTCAGTCGTGAAGACTTTCCAGATGATCAGCGCGCTGACTGCGTAGGTCAGGAACGGCAAAGTGAACGCAGGCATCTGATGATGCATCCAGTGGCCGCCCATCATCACGGGAAAAATGCAGAAAAAGGCGATCTCACAACGAGCGAAGTCTTTGCCGAAACGAACGGCGAGCGTGCGTTTCCCTGCCTTTTTGTCCTCGGCCACGTCACGCAGATTGTTGATTGCGATCAGCACAGTCGAGAGCTGCCCAACCTGCAGGCCCAACACGACAGGCTGATGACTCCAGGTGCCGGTCTGAATAAAATAGGCCCCGGTCATCGCGACAACACCGAAGAAAATGATGACGAACAGCTCGCCTAAGCCGCGATAGGCTAGCGGGAACGGACCGCCCGTGTAGCCGTAAGCGAAGAAGAGCGAGGGGATCCCAATCGCGAGCACCGGCCAGCCGCGCAGCTGAATCAGCGGCAACGCGAAAAGCGCGGCGAGTCCGAGAAAGCCGATTGCGCCCAACCAAACGGCTTTTCGCGAAAGCAATCCGCTTTGAGTCGCGCGCTGTGGGCCCTTTCGCTCGGCAGTGTCCGCTCCTTTGTCGTGATCGATCACGTCGTTGAAGAGGTTGGTCGCGATTTGAATGCAGAGGCAGCTCGCGAGGATCAAGAATGCTAAGCACAAGCTCGTATCGAGCCCGAAATGAATCGGCAAAACGCTACCGAGCCAGACGGGAACAATCCCGGCGAGGAGAGTTTTCGGTCGGGCGGCGAGGATCCAGGGTTTCAGCTTCAACGAAGGCATCGGTCGACCATTGAACTACGTCGGCGGAATGACAAGGGGCTCAACGAGCTTAAAATCCGTTCAGCAGCCAACCAATGACCACAATCTGCGGCACGGTCACGACTGGAAGCGCCAGCGCCATTTTCCAACTTCCGGTCGTTTCCTTCAAACTTATAATCTCGGTGTAATCGGTCGCGGCACCGCTCATCAGGAAGGTAAACGCATTTCCGGGCGCACCGCCACGTGTCAGGAGGTCGCCTGCGATCGGGCTTGAGCCTTCGGAACAAACTTCGATCACCGTCGCCGCGAGCAGCGTCAAAAGCAGCCCGCCAATCGTCGGCCCGAACCAGGCTGCGAACATTTCGTTGCTTGGAATTCCGGCGCGAATCGCAGCGGCCAGCACCACGCCGAAGAAAATCCAACGCAGGATCATCCGCGACTCCCCCACCCCATCTCGAAGCATTTTTCCGAAATAAGCCGGGCTGAATTTCGCTCCCTTCCAGGATTCGCGCACTTCGCGCCAGAAACGAAAATCATCCGGGAGATCGAACGAATTTGGATTCGCGGGAAGCCGCTTGAGACGGACCAACGCCTCGAAAATCAGCCCAGAGACGATCGCGACCAGCCCTGACAGAAGCACAAAAACCACCGTCCATTTTAAGCCGATTAGCGAAACCAGAATAATCGTTAGCGATAGAGAATTCCATGGGCTCGCGATCAGAAAAGCCATCGTCTGCCCCAGACTCGCCCCTCGTTTGTAGAGCTGCATTCCGACCAGCAGAATCCCGTGATTGCAGAGGTCCAGCGTCAGGCCCGCAAGCGTCGCTCGAAGAATTCCGCTGATCCCGCCCGGCTTTCCCAGCACGCCGACCACAAGCTCGCGAGGCACCCGCGCCAGCACCGAAACCGCGACGATTCCGATGAGAAGCCCCCACCACATCTTGTTCATCAACTCGGCCGTACCCTGCACGAACGGCCCAACAAACCGCACCCCCGCTAACCGATCATGGAAAGCGATCTGCCCGATGTAAGCGAGCACGACCACGATCAGGGAGCCCCATAGAAGCCAGTCGAACCGGCGTTTGGAGTTCTCAGAATTTTCGTGGTCGCAGCAGTCGCTCACTCGGTTTTCAATTTCGCGACAAACGTTGCCGCATCCTTCTCAAATTCTTCGACGCAGGATTCGCAGCACAATTTCACCGTTACGCCCTCGTGTGTGATGACGTGAGGCGAGCCCATGCTGCCGAGTTCTTCGCCAGAAACGACGCACACTTTCAGCGGGTAGGCGTCGTCAGTGGAGCCTACCGTTTTTTCTTCGCCGCAGCTGGCGAGAATGAAAGGAGCCGAAAGGAAAGTCAGGAGCTTGATAGTGGTTTTCATTCAGTGATCTTCGGCGCAAGGCGATTGATCTTCAACTCTTCGATCCAACAAAGCAGAGTCGGAACGACGAACACCGTGAAGATCGCAATCGTCATACCCCCGAAAGTGGGAATCGCCATCGGCAGCATCACATCGGAGCCGCGCCCGCTTGAAGTCATCACCGGGATCAGCGCCAGCAGCGTCGTGGCCGTCGTCATCATCGCAGGCCGGTTTCGTTTCACTGCGGCGATCACAACAGCCTCTCGAATCGCAGCTTTGTCGGCGGGCTTTCGCGCCAGCAGCTGCTGGCGGATGAAAGTGCCCATGAGCACACCGTCGTCAGTTGCGATTCCGAACAAGGCAAGGAACCCGACGCCGACCGCGGCACTCATCGCGATTGGACCGATTTGGAACGTGGAGCGCAAATCCACGCCGAAGATATCTACGTTTAGAAACCATGATTGGTTATACAGGTAGAGCAGAATGAGACCGCCAGCGAACGCCACAAATACGCCGGACCAGACGACTAACGTGCTCAGAATCGAGCGCAGCTGAAAGTAGATGATGATCAAAATGAGCAGCAACGCAACGGAGCCGACGATTAGCAGCATTCGTTGGGTTTCGAGGAAACTTTGATAGGCTCCGGTGAACTCGTAAGAAACGCCCTGCGGCAATTCGAGCTCGCCCGACGCCTGCAATGCATCGAGGAACGTGCTCGTCTCCTCGATCGCGTTGACGGGACCGATTCCCTCGTGTTGAGCAAAAGTTACGTAGGCAACCAGGCGCGCGTCTTCGCTCTTAATCACCTGTGGACCCCGCACGTAGTTAACGGTCGAAAGTTGTCCCAGCGGGATCTGGGTGCCCGTCGGCGTTTGCACGAGAATTTGGCTTAGCTCCTCGATCGAATCGCGACGCTCGCGCTGGTAGCGGACTCGAACCGCGTAACGCTCGCGGCCCTCCACAGTCGTGGTCAACGTCTGTCCGCCGACCGCAACTGAGATCACGTTCTGCACACTTTTGATGCTGATTCCGTAGCGCGCGATGGCCGCGCGATCGATGTCGATTTCTAGATACGGCTTCCCAACAACTCGGTCTGCCAAAACCATCGACCCATCGATCGCTGGAGCATTCTTGAGCGCCGCTTCAATCTGCAAAGCGCCCTGCTCGATCGACTCCAGATCCGGGCCGAAAACTTTGATCCCAAGCTCCGCGCGCATCCCAGTTTGAAGCATCAGCAGGCGCGTTTCAATCGGCTGAAGCTTCGTCGCCAGGGTCGAGCCGGGAACCGCAGCCGCCTCGACGATCTCATCCCAGATGTCCTGCGAAGTTTTGATATGATCGCGCCAGAGCCTGACACGTTCGCCATTTTCGTCGTGCCCCCATTCCGGTTTGTAGCTGATGATCGTCTCAACCATCGCGATCGGTGCCGGATCCAGCGAACTATCGACCCTGCCAATTTTACCGACAACCTCGTCCACTTCCGGAATCGCGCGAATCGCCCGATCCTGGATTTGAAGCGCGTCGAGTGACTCCCCAATCGAAGCGTGCGGCATCGTCGACGGCATGTACAAAAACGAGCCTTCATCCAGCGCCGGTCGGAACTCGCGCTCAAGACTGTAGAACGCGCCAACTCCTGCGACGGCAACGCAAGCGACTAACGCCAAAAGCAAGCCCTTCGTTCTTAGAAAAAACCGCAGAACACGTTCGTAAACCCGCATGAAGCCGTGAACCGCCAACAGCAAACCACCGATCAAGACGACTACGAAAACCAGTGAGCCGGCAATCGCGTCGAGCGGATTCCAATGAAAAGCGAGGATCACAGCGGCGATGAGGGCGAGAACAAGCGCCGGCCAACGAGCGATTTTGCGTTTGGTAGGCTTCAGCAGTTGCTGGGCCAGCGGCGGGATGATCACGAGCGCGATGAAGACAGCGGCGATCAGCGCGAACGTTTTTGTGAACGCCAAAGGCCGGTAAAGTTTGCCTTCAGCGCCGAGCAAAAAGAATACCGGCAGGAACCCGACAATCGTGGTGAGGATTGCGGTCAGAACTGCGCCGCCGACCTCCTTCGTTGAATGGAGGACGCTCCTAAACATGCCTTCCTCGCGGCCCTCGGGCGTCTCAGCTCGTTTCAGGATGTTTTCGCAAATCACGATTCCCATATCGACGATCGTCCCGATTGCGATCGCGATCCCGGCCAGCGCGACGACGTTCGCGGTGACATCGAACACCCACATCGCAATGAACGTGAAGAGAACGGCCAGCGGCAGCATCAACGAAATGACGGCCGACGCGCGGAGGTGAAACACTAACAAAAGCACCACAATAATCGTGATGAGAATCTCGTCGACCAGCGCCGTGTTCAGCGTTTCGAGCGTCTCATCGATTAGGCCAGTACGATCGTAAAACGGAACGATCGTGACTTGGGTTTCAGTTCCGTCCTCAAGCGTTTTCCTCGGCAAACTCGTCTGGATTTCCTTGATCTTAGCTTTGGCGTTTTTGATGACTTCCATCGGATTCGCGCCGTAGCGGGCCACGACAACACCGCCGACAGCTTCCGCCCCTGCCTTGTCGAGAACCCCGCGCCGCATCGCCGGCCCCATCTCGATACTCGCGATCTGACGAAGCGTAACCGGCGTGTTATCACGAACAGAAACCACAACTTGTCGGAGGTCATCGAGGCTGCGCAGAAACCCGCGACCGCGGACGACATATTCGACCTTGTTGATCTCGATCGTTCGCGCGCCAACATCAACGTTGGACTCCTGAACGGCACGAAAAACCTGTTCGAGAGTGACGCCGTAGGCCCGCATCGAATCCGGATCGACATCGATCTGATATTCCTTCTGGAAACCGCCTACCGAAGAGACTTCGGCAACTCCTCTAGCAGCCTGAATCCCATAACGGACGTAGTAATCTTGAATACTCCGCAATTCCTGGAGCGTCCACCCGGCCGTCACATTTCCGTCCGGATCGCGTCCTTCAAGCGTGTACCAAAACACCTGACCCAGCCCAGTCGCGTCCGGCCCGAGTGTCGGCTGAACCGAATCTGGCAACGATCCGCGCGGCAGACTGTTGAGCTTTTCATCAAGCTTCGTCCGCGACCAGTCCCAGTCGGCGGAGTCGTCGAAAATGACGTAGATCGTAGAAAAGCCGAAGTTGGAAAACGAGCGGATGGTTTTGACCTTCGGAATGCCTAACAATGCCGCCGTCAGCGGATAAGTGACCTGATCTTCGATGTCCTGCGGCGAGCTTCCCGGCCACTCCGTGAAGACGATTTGCTGGTTTTCGCCAATGTCAGGAATCGCGTCAACGGCGACCGGCGAGCGCTCGACACCCGGAATTTCCCAGTCGAACGGAGCCATGAAAACTCCGGCTCCGACGAGCAGAATGAGTAGAATCACGACGACCGGCTTAAACCGAAGCGTGAACTCGATTAGCTTGTCGATCATTCCTTCTCCTCCGCTTCAGGACCAAATGTCCGGTTTATCGTTCCGCATTCGTGCATGAAATGTCCAAAATACGGGTTAGCCACCGTTTCGGATTTCTGAATCCAGCTGGCACCCTTGTTTTTAAATGCCATCGGACAGTGCGCTTCGAAGAGCGGCGCTTCGAGATCCGGCGCAAGGTGAATGATCGGGATCAGCCGATTCGAAACCGTTTCAAAATGCGGTCGCTGTCCGTCGAGATCGCTCGCCGTCCCAGCAGCTGCTGCCGCGCTTCCGACAGTTGCGTCGTTCGCGACCGCTTCGATTTCTGCGAATGTCAGGGCCGCTTTCTGCGCGTTTTCAAACTCGTCCTCCGACAACGCGCGCTGCCATTCGAGATACGCCGGAAGAACCGATTTCCAATCCGCCGACGCAATCACCCAAGCGTCTTCACCGGGCGTCATCATGCTCGGCTTAGCAAGAATCTGGAGCGAGCTGTCGATTTTGAAAGCCCCCTCACTGACAACGCGGTCGCCAGATTTCAGGCCGGCGTTGACCACGTATTCGTTTCCGGCACGCGGCCCCAACTCGATGACTCGGCCTTCGTAGATCGGCCCTTCTTCGTCAGACACGTCCAGGTAAACGACCGAACGCTTTCCTGTGTGAAGAACCGCGGAAGACGGGATGACCAACGGGAGTTCGCCTTCGGTGATCGCGGTGTACCCAAGCTCCTCGGCCTTGACCAGCGCCATCCCGCAAATCGTGCATTTCCCAGGTTTGTCCGAAACGATTTCCGGATGCATCGGGCTGATCCATTTTCCTGCGAGTTCCGGCGAAATGACTCGTCCTCCCTTCGCCAGATTCGCCTTCACCAAGGCTTTCGCGAGCATGCCGGGCTTCAGCAAATGGTCCGGGTTTTCGGCATTGACTCGAACGCGAACGGTCTGCGTTTCGGGACTGAGCTGGGGATCGATGAACGCGATTTTTCCCGCAAAAGTCTGACCCGGCACTCCATCTGCGGTGAACTCCAGACTCTGGCCGAAACGTAACCACGAAAGATCCGACTCGTAGGCATCGAGCATCACCCAGACGTGATGCAAATCGGCGATCGTGAAAAGCGGTAACGTGTTTTTTGATCACGATCCCAGCAATCGGCGTCTCGATGTCCATCTTGTCGGTCGTCGTTTGACGTTCTTCGAGCGCCTTGATCCGCTCCTCCGAGAGTCCCCAAAGTCGAAGTTTGTCGCGTGCAGTTTCGACGTTAGAATTGAATCGAATCGCCGAAAGAAGCTCAGTTTGTGCCGTTAGCAAATCTGGACTGTAGACGTGAGCGAGGTGATCGCCTTCACGCACTTCGATCCCGGTGTAATCGACGTAAAGTTTGTCTATTCGAGCTGGGAAACGCGCCGCGATCGTTCGCGTGCGGGTTTCATCGAGCGCGATCTTTCCGACGAGCCGGACCTCCGCCTGAACCGGTCGCCTTTCGACGACCGTCGTTTCAATCCGCGCCAACTTCTTCGCGTCGGGCGTCATCGAAAGTTGACGCGGTCCGCCACGCTGCGCGCCGAGCTTTGAAAGCGGAACCAAATCCATCGCGCAAATGTCACACGTTCCTGGTTTGGGCTTTTGGATCTGCGGATGCATCGGACAGGTCCAGGTGTCGTCCGCGCTGCCGGCCCCAGCAGCTGCTGAGCCGTGATCATGGCCGCCGCCGAAGTTTGAGCCGAGAATCCAGCCCGCAGCCAGCGCGACGATCACGAGACCGCCCAGAAGTAGAATCAGTTTGGAGGTTTTCATTTGGGTTGTGCTCCTGTCAGGGTTTGAAGGCGAACGTGGGCTTTGTAGTGATCGGCGACTGCCCGTTGGTAGGTGCGTTCGATCTCGAGCAGAGTCCGCTCGCTATCGATCAAATCGAGAATCGACGAGCGATCCGCCTTGTAGCTGGATTCGGTCACTTCGATCGCCTGCCGCGCTTTCGGCAGCAGCGTTTCGTCGTAAAGCGCGATTCGATCCTCAAGTTCGGCGACGTCCCGCAACGCGCGCTCCAGCTGAGCGAGAAGCTTGTTTTCGTGGTTTGTCAGGGTCGCTTTCGCGGCCTCGTAATTCGCTTCGGCCTCGCGGCGTTCGGCTCGGTATTTTTTCACGCCAAGCGGGATCGAAAAACTGATCTGGATCGCCCAGGGATCGTCTCCGCTGCCGACCGCAGCCGGACTCAACGCCTCACCCGTATCGAAAACGCCAACGCCAAAAGTGGGATCCGGAATCGGGCTCTTCTTCGCCAGCGCGATCGACTCCCCGGCCTTTTCGACACGCGACTTGAGCCCCTTAAGCTCTGGGTTTTCAACGAGCAGCTGCTGGACCAGGTCGGACCGATTCTGCTTTCCGCGCGTCAACTCCGGAAGGCCCGGCCACGGTGCCAGATCGGCATCGCGTCGGCCTAACAAAGCGTTCAAATCTGCGCTCTGACTTGCGCGCTGCTTTTCCATTCCCTGAAGCGCATCGCGCGTGCGCGCCAATTCAACTTCTAACCTCAGCAACGGAGCCAGATCGCCGCCGCCGCGGACTTTTTCACGCACCGTCGCTTCGAGCCGCTCCAAAAGCTCGAAGACTTCACCCGTGATCCGGGTTGCCTCACCGAGATAAGCGTAATCGTAGTAAGCGACGCCGATTTCGCGAGCCAGCATCAACACTTCGGCTTCGTAAACGTGCTCGATCGCCTCGGCCTCCTTCGAAGCCACCGTGCCGCGCAACCTGAGCTTGCCGAACCACGGAAACGTCTGGCTGACGAAGACTTGGTTTTGCTGCGGACCGGTCCGAGTTTGAACGTCCTCAACGAAATGAGTCGCCATGAATTTCGGATCCGGAAGCGCGCGCGCCTGGGGGATTTTTTCAAGCGCAGCCTGGTGTTTCTGGTGCGCGGCTTTCAGGCCTGGATTGTGGGTGAGGCCAAAAGAAATGTAGTCGGCGAGCGAGGTCAACTCCTCGGAACGCGCAGCCGAAACCGCGCTTAAACTTAGAATAATGGGTAGGAAAATGGTTCGCATGATGCGTTTCTGGAAAAGGTTAACGACATTGCGGAAGTCGTCCCGCAGATGAAAACTCCGAAGCCGATCGGGCTCGGGGATGCGCCGAAATCAAACGCGAGAAACGCAGAGAACCTGGATCAACGACCTACCGGGCGGGCTGTGCGCTTTGGACCGGTTTTGGCTCAAATTGCCCGGCTTGCGCGAGCTTTCGCTCCAATCGAGCCGGTCCGTAATCGCGATTAACGCTAATTCTGGCGGCATCGCAGTCGCCTGCGCTGGCGGCACAGCTTCAGCGTCAGGCCGAGGCTCGCAATCGCAATCATTCTCGGTCGGCACCTCTTGCTGGCAGCACGATGGCTTATCAGCGTCGGTCTCCGCAATTCCAAAGCAGCAGCAAATCGGGTTTGCAACGGCGAGAATCAAAAAGATTGCTGTGAGACGGCGAATCACGGAAAGCAAAGGTAATTGAGATCGGCAACGGCGCAAGCAGGCGTTGAGAAAGCCAAGGCACCCGGCGTTCAGGCAAGTCTCAACTGACGGACAAGAAAGGCGCGTAGCGCTCTAACTTGAATAGCCGTGGTCGCAGGCGAGCTTGCGAGCCAAGGCCACGGTGGGTGTGCGAATAAATTCAGAAGCCGCGTAGCGGCGATACGGCACGGTGGCACCGCTACGCGGCTTATGTGTTCTGGGCGCGGATTCCGTGGCCTTGTCTCGCCCAGGCTCGACGGCGACCACGGCTATTCAAGTTTCAGGCGCTACGCGCCTCAAGAGGCCCCTTGTTCTCCCGTTAGATTAGAACTGATCGAACACCAGAACGGAATTCATTCCGTAAGCGATCGACCTGCCTGAAACACCGAACCGACGCAAACGGGATGAATTTCCGATCTTCGTTTGCCCGCCGAATTTTAGCCGCCCTCAGGAACTAAGCGATTCCGCCGGCCCAGCCGAAAAGGCACGTTCGATTCTCAAATCCGGCATTTTTACCACAAATCGCGAGCCGCAAATCGCCGTGCGTCAGCTCTTTATTATCAAAATTATAGAAAACCCTTGAAATTGATTATTATTGATGTAATTATCATGGAGACCACAAACTCTGGACATGAAATTGATTCCTTCCTCACTTCTGAAAATCGCGGCCGCCCTCCTCAGCATCGCCGCCTTCACTCCGTTCGCAGCCACCTCGATTCAGGCTCAAGAACAGCAACTCGTGGCCTTCCGCCCCCAGTTTAACCTCCAAGTCGCTCACGTCCGAAACGTGCGAACCACGGCTTACACCCACGACGAAGCCAGCCACACCAAGTGGGCGAAACACACAGCCAGCGGTGGCCAGCTCACCGCAACCCAGCGCTACACCTCAGCAGCTGCTGACTGGTCGCGCTTCCCGGTCGGCACCGTTTTCCGGGTGATCGGCGAGCCGACGGTTTACGTGGTCGACGACTGAGGTGCAACGCTTTTTTGGACCAGTTTGTTGTTTAGTTTAGTGTCAGGATGGAGTTTTCGAACTGGCTCGGTGAGAGGTAGCCGATCGCTGAATGCTTGCGCTGAGTGTTATAATACGCTTCG
>JBLHKS010000101.1:0-25403 GCA_047620505.1 Verrucomicrobiales bacterium
GGCAAGAATTGCGTTTCGATCGGCGAGCACTGGCCAAATCGCATTCTCGTCGGCTTTGTCGCCAATCAAAATCGGAATGACTCTACGTTCGTTTTCATTTCGTAGAATCGCGGAAACTTCCGCTTCGACAAATTTCGAGCGTTCTACATTTTTGGTGAGCAGAATGATCGCGAGGTCCGATTGCTTCAACGCTCGTTTGATCTCTCGGCTGAGAACGGCACCAGTTGGGATAGACTTCTGATCAAAGAATACTTTCTGGCCCTCCGTTTCGAGCACATCCGCAATTCGCCGTGCTATCGCTTTGTCCAGGCTGGCGTGTGAGATAAAGATATTCATTTTCGCAGTGAAACTCGGTTCTTAAGTTCTTTAAGATAGGCTTCGATTTGATCTGTTTCCAGCAGCTTTGTCGTTCCTAATAACGATAGAACACCTCGCTCTTGGATTTCGCCAGGCTCCGGGCCGTTAACCAAAGTCACGATGCGAACGTCTGGACGAACCAGGCAGGCACCAATCTCAGCGAAAACCCAAGGTCGCTTTATCGAGGTCGGGGTCAGGTAAACGAACAGTTCATCACAAGCTCTCAACTCAGAAAAAATAACCTCGCGGAAATCGTCTCCGAATTCTGTTTCCGCCGAATCCAGGAAAACCCGAGCGCCAGTTTCTTCGATATCGGGTTTCAGATATCTTTCTACAAAGCCTTTGTCCCCAGATCCATGGGTAAAGAAGACTCGGTATTCGCCCCGGCTGCTCATTCGACCGATCATTCAGCAAATCAGACCTTTTGTCCAGCAGTTAGCTTCCCAACCTGCTCAGAGCCGATTCGATCCGCGAGACGAGATCGCTCGGCTCCTCCAACCCGATCGAAAACCGCACGAGATGCCGGTCGATTCCAAGCGCGTCTGACCAATCCAATTCCGGGTAGTGAGCGAGCAGCATGTAAGGGCAGGCGAGCGTGAAATTGGTGCCCAGGCTCGGGCCTTTCGAGATCTGCAACGCGTCGTGAAACCGGGGGGCGTTCCGCTTCGGATCGTGGAGTAAAATCGAAAACAGGCCGCCAAACCCGCTTCCTTCTCGGCGGATCGCGTCGTAAAAACCGCGCGTCGCCGTCTTCGGATACCAGATCTGCTCGATCGCCGGGTGATCAGCGAGAAAGTCGAAAACAGCCTCAGTCGTCGAATTGATTTTCGGGATCCGCTCGGCGAAATCGCGCGAATTGCGCTCGAGAACCAAGGCGTCGTCGGCCCAGAAATCATCGACGTAAATTTCGCGCAAAATCACGGCCATCCGATCGTAAAGCGGCGATTCTCGATTCAAAATCAGGCTGCCCGCGAGCACGTCGCCAGCACCGGAAAAGAACTTCGTCAGGCTCGTCGTCACGACGTCGGCGTGCTGAAAACAATCGACGTTGATGACCGTCGCGATCGTGTCGTCCACCACGAGTGGGATTCCGATCGGCTGGAGAATCGAGGCCAGACCAGCGAGATCAGCCGTGCGGAGTTGCGGATTGCTCGGGATTTCGCAAAACACGCCCGCTGGCGGACGTCCGGCTGCCAGCAGCTGCTGAACTCCGGGCACACCGCCCGCGGCGCAATTCGGGATGAATTCGACCCCTATCTCGAACTCTTCCTGAACTTTCAGGACATCGACATATGGAAATTCGATCTGCACCGTTTTCCGATCCGGATTCAAGCCGGCCGCAAGCCGTTGAGCCGCGTAGACCGCCGCAATTCCAGACGGAAACAGAAAAACGTCGTCCTCCGATTGCCCAGCGAGTTCGGCCAGCCGCGATCGGATCTTTCGCTTCGCCTCCGCCGCCTGCGCGTCTCCCTCATCGGTTGAGACTCGATCCGCGAGCACCGCTTCCGCCCTCCGACTGCTAACGATCTCGCCGCAGAACCTCCAATATTTCATCGCCGCTTCCCAACCGGCTTCCGGCATGATCACAGCGAAACAACCAAACGCCTCAGTGATCCGGGTTTGAACGCCAGCGACTCGCTCGATGTAGCTCGCCGCCCGCTCGACCGCCGGGCGAGAGGGCAAAAGCATCAGCCGTTCACCCGGCCCTGCGCAGTTCGATTCAGCCTCAGCGAAAAGACGTTTCACCAATGGATGAACGAAAAAACGCGGATAGCCGCATTGCAGTCGGTCCAGAATCGCCGGATCCGCCTCTTCATAGCCGACGACGTGTTCCCAAAGCGGCAGCGCGACCGACACCGCGTGCGGGTCGTCCGGGAGCGGTTTGCCGAGGTCGTTCGTTTGCCAGAGCGGATTATTGTGGAGGTCGCGCATCGGTGAGGCGGGATTCCTGGCACCGGATACCCGATCGGTCGAGATTTTTCGGGAACGATGACCGAAACTCCGACGATCTGCCCCTCGCCCACCCGTCGAGGCCCCCCGCAGCCGTCAGGAATCCAGAATATGCTGCGGAAACAGCTTCAGCGTGTCCTCAACCACCGTCGTGCTCTTCCCGACTGTCTGAAGCGACGCCGTGAGCAAATTCGTGAACAGCTGATTCTCCAGAGCATCCCGCGACTCCCCGGCTGTCGGGCAGAGTTCCCCCGATTGCGAAGTCGTAAGCGACAAAGATGCTTCCAGCCATGGTTCAGTGAAATGGTTACTACAGAGTCAACGGAAAGGAAGTTAAACGGTCAACCCCATTTGTTGTGACGCGGTAGTTTTGTTCCAGCCGAATGCCTGCCTGCAGCTCTTTGGTGTAGAGCCCGGGCTCGGCCGTGAAGACGTCGCCTTCCTCGAAAACATCGTCCCAATTCGGGTTCAGATGCGGCGTTTCGTGCGGGTAGAGGCCGACGCCGTGACCGAGGTGATGATAAAACGCGTCCGGGGCGAATTCGTCGAGCATCCCCTTGGCTGTCGCGAAAAGTTCAGCGCAGCGGACGCCGGGTTTGACGGTTGTTTCGACGTGATCGAGCACCGCGACGCAGCGCTCCCAAGCCAGCAGCTGCTGGTCGGTCGGTTTTCGATTAACGGAGAAGGTCCGACAATTATCGGCGTAGTAACCTCGATAGGCTGGGCCGAGATCTAGAATGTAGAGATCGCCGTCTTTCGCGACGACGCCATTCCTCGGCGGACCGCCTGGCGAACAAACCTGGTAGTCGTTTCCGAGATCTGTCAGGGGCTCTCCGGCAACGCGGACCGCCGCCGCGTGAAGCTGGTTGAAGACCTCCAACTCCGAGATTCCCGGCTCGATAATTTCGCGAGCCCGCTCGTACATCGCCGTGGTGCAGTCGATCGCTTTGCGCATCATCGCCAGCTCGTCCGGATCTTTTCGGCGTCGGAGTTTCCAGAGCGTTTCCCTGATTTTCTCGTCATCCCCTGCCCTTTCGGCCTCGCCAAGCGCCTTCCACGCCTCGCTCCGCATTTCCTGGCGAAGCGTGCAGAGATGCTGAGCCACGAACGTCACGCAGCGATCGGCGGCGTGTCCTTCGGGCTCGTCATTCGGAGCAACCAGTGTCGTCGAGCCGTCCGCTTCGACAGCGACGATCGCGCTCATCAATTTGTGAGGGCGAAATCCGGTAAAGTACTGAACGTGCTCCGGCATCGTCAGCACGGCGCGATCCAATTTTAGCGCGGCCAGCTCGGCGGCGAGTCGTTGCTGACGTTTTCGGCAAAATTCGGGATCAAGATTCATCTGAAATCTTTAGCCAGCATTTCGACCTCCGTCACGTCAAACTCGCTTCATTGATCCTCGGGTTGATCTTCCTCCACTTGCCTCCACTTTAAGCCATGGGACGTTCCAGCGTTTTCGTCTGCTCAACGCAGGCGGATAGCAGCGCAGCCCGCTCACTCGAGCGGTCGTTGAAGCGTTTTCGCGCCCCGAAATCGCTAACGGTCGATCTCCCCCTCCGCGAGTTGCTCAAGGCACAGATCTGGAGACACGACAACGAGAAACCGCGCGAGAAACTCGTTCCAGAATCAATTCTCGAGCCGATCCGCGAAAGCGACGCACTTGTCGTGCTCTGCACTCCGGCGGCGAACGTCTCGAAGTGGGTTCGGATGGAAATCGCGGCCTTCATCGAGGCGAATCCTCAGGCGCCCGTCGTGGCCGTCGTCCGCGCGGGCGAGCCGTTTCCGGAGCAAGCGCGTGACGCTTTTGTCAAGCCGTGCTTCCCTCCGAACCTCCCGGATGAGGCCATCATCAACTGGATCGAAGCCCGCGATGACGACTGGGAAGAAAGCATCAATATCGCCGTTATGGCCAAGGTGCTCGGGAAGCGTTCGGAGCATCTCGCCCATCACGCAATGCGCGGTCGAGGCGATCTCGTTCGGCAACGGCGGTTCGCTCTCTTCGGCGCTCTCGCCGGAATCCTCGTCGCCATCTGGATCGCACGCGGCTACCTCCACGATCTCGCCATGGATTACATTCCGGGTTACCCGGAACACGTTGCGCCGCTCGTGTTGAACTGGATTCCGGAAGAGGAAAAGCCGGCCGAACCGAAGTTTACGAACATCGAAGTCGTTGAATCCGATCCTTTCGAAGAGATGCTGAACGCCGAGCCTGAAGCTCGGATCGCCGCCTTGCGCGCTTGGCTGGACAAAGCGCAATCGCTCGAAAAAACCGAGCCAGCGGATGCGCTTTCATGGCTTGGGCTCGCTCGAAAGACCCTCGAAACTTTCGAAGACGACGATCCCAGATTGTACGGCGACCGCTATCGTTTCCACACAGTTTCCGGGCTCCTCGCTCAAAATGCCGGGGATCCGGTGACGGCGCAGGCGCAATTTGATCTGGCGATTCAAGCTTGGAAAGCCGAGCCATTTGACGATCCAAATGCGCGCGAAGATGAAGCTTTCATGGTCATCGGAGCCCTCGCAGGTGACTCGCTTTGGATCGACAGCACTCAGCAGCTGCTGGCTTGGCTCGGTGAACAGCCTGGCAACAAACCGACGATTTTCGGTCGCGCGGAGCGACTCGCTGGCTTGGCGATCGAATTTCCTGAGCTGGCGGAAACGATCGACGGTCTGCTCTCCAAGCTCGGCAACGCGATCGAACCGCCGCCCGAAAACTTGGCTGCCGTGCGTGCTCAGCTCGCTTCCATGCGCAGTGATCTCGCTGCCGAAATGGACAAGCCGGAGCTCGCATCGACAATTATCGTAGAGACGACCGACGTGATTGATTCCGAGCCTGAAACGCCTGCCAGCCCGGCGGCCCGTGCGCATCTTGCGTTCGAACTGATCAAGCGCGACCCGCCGGAAGACGAGGCTGAGCTGATCGAAAAACTCGATTCGATCGTCAAGGAACTCGATGGAAATTCGGAGTTCAGGCCTAGCCTGTTCGCCGCTCGGGTCTGGCGCGGCGACCTGCATCTTGCCGCTGAAGAAGACGCTGAAGCTGCAGCGATTTATGAGAAAGCGCTGGTCCTCGCCCCTGAGGCCGTGTTGATCGAGACGCTGCTGAAAACCGGCTGCGCGTTGCGCTACTCCGGCGATCACGAAAGCGCAGCCGATGCATTCGAAACCGTTCGCCAAGCGCTTGCGAGTTCGGAAAACGATCCGGACCGCCTGACTGCGTTGCAAGGAGCCTTGCTCGCGGCTCAGGCGCTGAAGCGCGAAAAGATCGTTGATCTGTTAGCCGACGAATTGGCCGAATTGGTCGTCCAGATTCCGAATTATGAACCGCCGCCGTACTGGCGCGACCCGATCACGACGATCGCGCAAGTTCAAGAATCGATCCCAACGGGGCCCGAGCCAGAGCCAGAGCCAGAGCCAGAGCCTGCACCTCCTACCCCGAATCCTGCGCCTGATCCCAAACCTGAGCCAGCCCCCACGCCGAAGCCAAAGCCCGTGGTTGTCGAAAATCCCAAACCGCCTCCGCCGCGGGCACCGTCTCTTCCTAAGCCGAAACCACCAGCCGTGGACCCGCAGCTCGAAGCGCAAATTCAGTCCGTCCAAGGCCAGATCACGATGCTGGAAGCAGAACGCGCAAATCGCCGGATTATTTTCCTCCAGGGCGGCGAATTGAAGCGGCTTTACCGCGAGTTGGAAGCGCTGATCCGCCGGAGAGTTGTTCGCAAGCCACCCGAACACGGCCTCCCGCGTTACCTCCGGCCCGTCGACGGAAATCGTGGTTCGCGCTGAGCCTTTTTCAGATGGAATCCCACTCACCGAAGAGTCGGCGCAGAGCGCTGCTTAGCGTAGCCAGAGAACTCAGCCGAACCGAAAACGTTGAGCAACTGCTGGATCGAATTCTGGAATGTTCGCGCGAAGTCATGGTCTGCGAGGTCTGCTCGATCTTGCTTCCGGAGCAGGTTTCCGGCGATCTCCTGATTCGTTCGACGCTCGACCCGCCGGACGCCCAACCCGTCCGCGTTCCAGCCGGCAAAGGCATCGCCGGGGCGGTCTTCGAGTCGAAGCAGCCGCTGAACATCGACGACGTTTCTCAGGATCCTCGGCACTTCGCAAAAGCGGGCGAAATGAGCGGCCTCCAGACTCGAACGCTCCTGACCGTGCCGCTTCTGGATGGCGACGCGATGCTCGGCGTGATGCAAGCGATCAACCCGATTGAGCGGATGCGTTTCGACGAAGAGGACGTCGAGCTGTTCGAGACTTTCGGCAGTCTGATCGCGGTCACTTTGATCCGGCTTGAAGCCCATCGAAACGCGATTCGCGAAGCCGAAACCCGCCAGCAGCTGCAGCTGGCGCACGAAATCCAGCAGTCGTTCCTGCCGCCTCCGCACGCCTCGGTTGGCTCGATTCGAATCGACGCTTTTTATGAGCCGGCCAGCGAGATCGGCGGCGATTTTTACTTCTGGCACGCTCTTGACGACGGCTGCGTTTTGCTCGGTATCGGCGACGTTTGCGGAAAAGGATTCCCAGCTTCTCTGGACATGGCTCGAGGGAGTACGCTGATCGCTTCGCTCGTTCACGAGCTCAACCGAATGCCGCTTGGCGACTGGGTTTCGCAGCTGAACGCAAAGCTCTGCAACGTCATGAACAGCGGCCGTTTCATCGCCCTGACATTCGCACGAATCGACGAGCGCCGACGGCGAGTTGACTTTTGCGTTTGCGGCGCGTTGGGGCCCAAGTTTCTGGTTAAAGGAGAATGGTTGGACGCGCCGTTTCGACCGAATCCGCCACTCGGAATTTCCAGCGCGGTTTCTTACTCAGAAAGCTCACTTCCGCTTGGCGTCAGCCGGCATTGGCTGCTGATGACGGATGGGATTCTCGAAGCGGAGAGCGAAGGCGGCGATCGGTTTGAAGACCGGGCTTTCGAAGAAACTCTCGCAGCGATCGCGCGGAGCGGAAATAGCGATGTGTTAGGAAGTTTGACCGCGGCTTGGCGCGCGTTTTCGAAACCTGGCGGCTACCAGGACGACACCACGCTGGTTAGCTTCGAATCAACGTTAGCCGCGCCGGCAACTGCTCACGAATTCGATTGCCGCCCGGAAACCATCAAGGGCGCCCGCGATTTCATCGACGAATGGGCCGCGTTTGCCGGATTCGAAGACCGTGACGTCGGCCTGATCGTCCTTGCCTGCGATGAGGTCCTGACAAACGTCTGCCGATACGCCTACCCGGAGACCTGTGGCGGCCCTGCGCGATGCGAAGTCGCGCTGACGGCCGAGCGTCTCGAAATCGAGATCAGCCATCACGGCGACGGGATCAGCAACGAGCAGCTTCCAGAACCCGTGATCGGTCCGCCGACAGTCGGCGGAATGGGTTTGGGCGTGATTCGTGAGGTCTTCGACGAAACCGATTTCAGCGCCGGGGAAGTCTCACGAATTCGGCTAAGCAAGAAGCTCTAATCAAACTCGACGCGATACCGCCCAAGGCTCGTGTCGACCGTTTCGGCAAAAGCATCGATCCCGCCGCGCAAAGCCCTCGTCGCGCCAAAACCGTGCCCGATAAAATAAGCCGCCGCGTCCATCGAGCGCTCGCCGGTGTGATCGTAAATCACGATCGGCGACTCCTTGCCCCACGCTCCGAACGCCTGTTGGAGAAATTCCTGCGTGAAAAATTCGGAGCCCGGAATGCTCACCGCCTCGTGCTCTTCTCGAGTCCGGATATCGATCAGCTTCGGTTTTTCCTCACTCAGCAGCTGCTGGCCGAGTTCCTCTGGCTCGATCAGAATTTTGCTGTCGGCATCGTGCGTTTCCTGAATGTGAGCGATGACTTCGTCGACCGGAATGCCTTCGTTTCGCTCGCAAAGTTTCTCGAGCGTCTCCTCTGGACTGAACGAGCAGCTTGAGCAGCCACCGATGTGGTAACGCGCAAAAAGGGCCCGCTGCGCGCCTGGATAACCGCTCAGGACGCTGCTCATCGTCGAGTTCGCGTTGATTTCAGGAAGATCTTTCACCATCGCGCAAACTCGCGCGGGAGAACCGAAAAGCAAGCCAGAGCCCGCTTGCCGGAACGCGGAAAGACGGCCATACTCCGGCCAAATCCATGCCGCTGGTCCCGAATAGCCCGAAAATTTACATCCTGCCGAATCTCTTCACGGCCGGCAATCTCCTGTTTGGATTTTTCGCGATCCTCTTCATTTTCCAGCAGGTTCCGATCGATCCGGACAGCCGTTGGGCGAAGGTGATCGAGAGCGAGGCTGATCATTTCTGGGCAGCGATCATCTGCATTCTCGTGGCGGGTTTCTTGGATCTGCTTGACGGCCGCGTCGCCCGAATTCGCGGCCAGGAATCGCCGTTCGGGCGCGAATTCGACTCTCTCGCCGACGTGGTTTCGTTCGGCATCGCTCCGGCGCTTCTCTTGATGAAGCTTGTCCTCGGCAGCTTCGCCTTGGTCGGTCTACTGATCGCCTGCCTCTACCTTGTCTGCGGCGCGATGCGACTGGCGCGCTTCAATGTGATCGCAAGCGACGACGAAGGCGGTGAAGAATCCGCCGAGTTCATTGGTTTGCCGATCCCGGCCGCGGCCGTCGTGATTTCGTCCCTAACGATGTTCATCATCTGGCTGAACGGCAAGGATCTCGAGCTGGGTGGCTGGCGCTACGTCATGCCTCCTTTGGTGGTTTTGACGTCACTCTTGATGATCAGCGGAGTTCGTTATCCGAGTTTCAAGAACATCAACATCCGGACGAAGCGTTCGATTCCCTGGCTGATTATTTTTCTGGTGATTTTGCTCGTTACCATCGCGCTCTACGAAATCATGCCGGCGATTATCTCGACTTCTTACCTGCTTTACGGGCTGGTCCGGCCGTGGGTTTCGAAGCGGCTGCGTCGCGAAATCGAGGAAGGTCCTGAAGACGGCGAGGATCTCGAGCCGCTGGACGAAGATCTGGAGAACGACGAAAAACCGCCTGCGAGCGCCGATTCCTGAAATCTTTCCCGGGCGTCAGGCGTCGAAATTGAATCAGCAGCTGCTGGCCGATCTGGCCGTTGCAGCCGCTCGATTTTTGAATAGAATTTCAAGCCTGATGCAAACACTACGAAACAATTGGTTCGCCGTGATCTGCCTCGCAGCAGCGGTGATGTTGGGAACACTCTGGGTCCGCGCGCAGGATGCCGATCAGAAAACCGAAGCCGAAACCAGGACCGATTTTTTACCTCAGGAGCGAGCGACAATCGGTCTGTTTGAAGCGGCTTCGCCCAGCGTCGTTCACATTCAAAGCATCGCGGTCACGCGGAATGCATTCACTCTGAACCTGCAAAAAATCCCAGCCGGAACGGGCTCCGGATTCATCTGGGATGACAGCGGACACGTCGTCACGAATTTCCATGTCATCCAAAATGCGTCGACGGCAAAAGGCGCGATTCGCGTGACTCTTTCTGACCAGACTACGTGGGATGCCGAGTTCATCGGTGCTGAGGCCAACAAAGATCTCGCCGTCCTCAAAATCAACGCACCGAAGGAGAAGTTGAAGCCGCTCCAGCCGGGCACTTCGCGAAATTTGAAAGTCGGCCAGATGGTTTTGGCGATCGGAAATCCGTTTGGGCTCGATCAGACGCTGACGACTGGCGTGATCAGCGGAGTCGGTCGCGAAATTGAATCCGTGACCGGCAAGACGATCCAGGGCGTGATCCAGACCGACGCCGCGATCAACCCAGGCAATTCCGGCGGGCCGCTGCTCGACAGCCGAGGCCAATTGATCGGAATCAACACGGCGATTGTGAGTCCGTCAGGGGCTTACGCCGGAGTCGGATTCGCAGTTCCAGTCGACGTGGTCAAGCGCCTGACTCCGTTGCTGATCCGCGATGGCCACGTGGTCCGGCCGATCCTCGGAATCGAGCCAGTCGATATCAAAGAAGGCGGTGTGCTGGTGGTCAACGTGATCCAAGGGTCCGGCGCTGAAAAAGCGGGTTTGCGCCCGACGATGCGCGATCGCCGGGGCCAGATTTTGATGGGCGACATCGTCATCGCGATCGAAGGCAAAGCGGTAACCAGCACGGATGAGCTTTATCACATTCTCGACGGACACCAGGTCGGCGATGTCGTCAAAGCGTTGATCGTCCGTCAGGGCAAGCGCGCCGAAGTCCAGATTGAGCTGAGCGGCGTTCGTTAATCAGAAACTTAAATCCCCTTCCACATGCACCGCCGCCAACTCCTTGCCTCTTCCGCATCCGCGGCCCTCGCCGCGTCCCTTCCGACTTTTTCAACCGCCGCTACTGAATCGCGCAAGAAAGGCTGGGCTGGCGGCTCCGCTGATTTTCACAAGCGCTTCGGCACGCACTGGTACTACACTTGGACGCCGAAATCCCGACCATCGAAAGCCACGGAATTCGTTCCTATGATCAAAGGCTCGTGGAACCTGAATCAAACTGCGGCGATCAAACAGATGGGCGGAATCACTCATCTCCTCGGCTTCAATGAGCCCGAGCGTGAGAAACAGGGAAACATCAGTGTTGCCAACGCGGTTAAGCTCTGGCCGCGACTGGAAGCCTTGGCTAAGGCGAAGAATTTGCGGCTAGGGAGTCCCGCGTGCTCAGGCGAATCCGGTACGAAATGGTTTCGCGCCTTCATGAAGCAAGCGAAAGAGAAGGGCCTTCACATGGACTTCATTGCCGTCCATTTTTATCGACTCGATGCGTCTGGCTTCGAAAAGTTCGTCGAAAATCTGGCAGACAATTATGATCTTCCTGTCTGGGTAACCGAGTTCAACGGCTGGAACGGATCCGAAGAAGACAACCGCGAATTTCTCAAGGATTCGCTGAAATTTCTGGAGAAAGAGGACTACATCGAGCGTTACGCCTACTTCAATTTCAAAGCCGGAAGAGCACAGGCCCTGATCGACGCGGATGGCGAGCTGACGCGCATGGGCGAGCTTTATCGCGAGGCAGGAAGCTGAGCTGAGGGCTTTTCAGCCCGTAACGACGCCAGCAGCTGCTCGGAGCTGATCGAGCACGCGCATGTTCCCCAGGGTGTCTTCTCGGCTGATCCACGGGGCGGTTTCGCCGCGAACAACAGAGGAGAAAGCGTCGGCTTCGGAAGCGTAAAGCGGGAGTTCGGGCGGCGCGGCATGGTGAGTGCGGACGCCGTTTTTGATTAGCGTGAATCCAGTCTCGGCAAGCCAGAATGCAGGGAATTCGATCATCCCTTCCGTGCCCGCGATGAACGCGCCGGGATCGGACTGAACGGTCATCCCGCAAGTGAAAGTTGTTAGGACGTCGTCGCCGAATTTCAGCGTACCAGCCGCGTAGTCGTCGACACCGCTCGAATGAAGATGGGCGACGGCGTGTGCCGAATTCGGCTCAGCCCCGACCAGAGCGCGGGTCAGATTCATGCAGTAGCAACCGACGTCCATCAGCGCGCCGCCAGCGTGCGCGACCTGGTAGCGGGCGTCTTCAAGCGAGACCGGCCGCGCGAAGGTGAAATTCGTCCGGATCAAACGCAGATCGCCGATTTCTCCATCATGAACGAGCTTGAGCACAGCTTTCACGGCAGGCATGGTTCGATACATGAAGGCTTCGACTAACACTTGTCCCGTTCGCTCGCTCGCCTCAAACATCGTTGCGGCTTCAGCCTCGTTGCAGGCGATTGGCTTTTCGCAAAGAACCTGCTTTCCAGCTTCCATCGCGGCGATCGACCACTCGGCGTGAAGCCCGTTCGGCAGCGAAATGTAAATCGCGTCGATCTCGGGATCGTCCAGCAGCTGCTGGTAACCTTCGATCGCCTTTCCGCCAAACTCAGCCGCAAACGCGTCGGCCGATTTCTGGCTCCGCGAAGCCGCTGCCGCCAAGACACCGGATTTTGTAAGCGGAAGATCTCCAGCGAATTTCTTCGCGATCATCCCGGTCCCAAGAATTCCCCAACGCAATTTTTCGCTCATGCGGTGGAGTTTCGGGACGGCGGGTCAGCTGTCAAATCGCAGAGCCGATGCAGACCTCGCCGTCGACGATCTCCACGAGATAGCGCTTCAACGCCGGTCCTCGGCCTGACGTCGCGATCAAACCGGAGTCGAGATCAAAGCACCAGGAATGTAGTGGGCATGTCAGGGCGCGTTCCCGGATTCGGCCTTTCTCAAGCGGCGCGCCGGCATGCGGGCAGTGGCTCTGAACGGCAAACAGCCCTTCGTCCGAATGAAAAACGAACACGCCCTCACCGTCGTGGAGCAGCGTTTGGCGGCTCCCTTGCGGGAATTCATCGATTGGCGCAACGGAAGTTCGGCTTGTCATTTTGGCGGCGCTCACGATATCCTCGTTTCCATGACCGTCGCCGAAATTCTCAAAGAGTTAGAGTCGCTCGGTAACGAGCAAACCCGAAAAACCTACGCTCGCCACGGGATGACCGGAAATATTCTGGGCGTTCGCTACGGCGACATGGAGAAAATCGTCAAACGAATCCGAAAACAGCCGGAGCTGGCGGCTGAGCTTTGGGAGTCAGGCTTTCACGAAGCTCGAATCATCGCTCTCAAAATTGCCGATCCTGACAAGCTCACTAAAGCGACTCTGTCGAAGTGGGCGAGAGACGTCGGCGAATCGACAACGATGGACATCGCGAATTTGATTTCACGCAGCAAGCACGCCGTCGATCTGGTCGAAAACTGGACAAACGCGCCCGCCGGTCGGCAGGAGTGGAAGCACGTCGTTGGCTGGACGATCATCACGGTGCTCGCCGGAAAAGCGGTCGAGATCGACCGAAGTTGGTTCGCAGCGTTTCTTCCGCGGATCGAAAAAGAGATCGCAGGCGCACTGAATTGGGTTCGATACGCGATGAACAACGCGCTGATCGCAATTGGCGGGTGCGACGACTCGAAGTTGCGCGACGCCGCTCTGGCTGTGGCGAAAAAGATCGGAAAAGTCGAAGTCGATCACGGAGACACTTCGTGCAAAACGCCGGACGCCGGCCCTTACATTCTTAAAATCCACGAACACCGAAAGGCGAAGAAGAAGACCGCAAAGCGAAAATAGACCGCGACTTTTTACAAGCGTCTGACGATTCGCGCCCGCTTGCAGTTAGTTTCTGCGCATGAAAGCACCCACCATTCTCATCACCTCTCTATTAATGGGCAGTCTCTTTCCGCTCAACGCCGGCGTTCCAGGCGAGGAGCCACTCTTTGAAGAGGAGCCGGAAATTCCGATCGAAAAGATCCACAGCGAAACTCTCAAGAAGTTCATCGAGGCCCAGGGATTTGGATATTCGCGGAAAATCTCGATTCCAAAGGGGCCCGGCGATCGGAATCATCAATTTACGGATTTCATGAAGGGCGACGAGGGCTTTCGAGTCGCTTTGATCGGTCTCGTCAAGCGCGAGGCAGGCACGGTCTATCCAGCAGCTGCTGATTTTAAGGAAGAAACGAATGAGGAAGGGCTACAGAGATTTCTGGAGCTCGGCCAGAAAGGGTTTGAGGAATCGAGCGAAGATCCGCCTGACGATCTCGACAACCACGCGATCGAGGTGTTTCGGGAAGGCCAAAAAGACGCGCCGCTGACCGGAAAGGTCGATGGAAACTGGACCGCGCATGGTCCGATTCGGGCAACGCAGGAGTCCTGCATGAAGTGCCACGACGTCGAGCGGGGCACGCTGTTGGGCGTTTTCCGATACGAGTTTTCCGTGACGAAATAGGGTTGATATCGTGGATTTTGGCGAAATAAGGGGAAAAAACCGCGTTTTAGGCCTAAAACAGGCGAAATCCCGCTTGCACGACACCCTAACACAGTGCAAAAAGGTTGTGGAAATCACTCCTTAACCCAATCCAAACACAATCTTATGGCTAAGAAAAAGACAGTCGACGCGCGCTACAACAAGACTCAGCTTCTCGAGCACATCGCAGAAGAGACCGAATTGTCCCGCGCTCAAATTAATTCAGTTCTCGATTCCCTTTCAGGTGCAATCGCAGCTCACATTGCTAAGAAAGCCGTTGGCGAATTTGTCCTTCCGGGCTTGTTCAAGATCCTTACGGTCAGCAAGCCAGCCGTGAAAGCTCGCAAAGGCATCGATCCGTTCACCAAAGAAGAGCGCATGTTCAAAGCGAAGCCTGCTTCGACCGCAGTGAAAATTCGTCCGCTCAAAGGTCTGAAAGACATGGCCCAGTAAACTGGTTCAAGTTTCAAGATAACTTTAAGGCTGTCCTCAGAAGGGGGCAGCCTTTTTCGTTTCGCAGGCGAGCGGTCAGTCCAGTTCGAAGACTTCCGCCCGGCCCTCTTCAGGGAAAACACGCCAGCGAACGTTGTGGCCCGCGATCCGCATGCCGAACTCGCCTGCTTCGTTTGAACGGTAGGCCGGCCGAGGGTCATGAGCGACGGTAGCCTCGATCAACTTCAGCAGCTGCTGATCGGCGATCTCGATGCAAAAGCTCACTTCGAGATTTTTCTCAGGACGCAGATCGGCAAACCCGCCTTGAGCTTCCGGCAGCGATTCGACCCAGGGAAGATACGGCTTGAGGTCAAAAACCGGCGAGCCACTGACGATGTCGACGCCGGAAACCTCGATCCTGCCAGGCGCGACGCTCTGGATTTCGACAACCGAGAGCCCGAGCCGATTTGGTCGAAAAGGCGAGCGTGTCGCGAAAACGCCCATCCGCTCATTTCCACCGAGTCGAGGCGGGCGAACAGTCGGCTGAGCGGCGTCCTCGGGCACGAGGTGAAAGCCGTAAACGACCCAGAGGTGCGAAAACTCCCCGAGTCCGCGCACCGCTTCCTCCCCATTCCAAGGCGGATTGAGCAAGATGACGCCGCCTGCTTCCCGGATCAAACCCGGCTGTCTTGGGGTGCCGAATTTCTCTTCGAACGGGGTCTCGATCGTTCCGATCTTCTCAAGTTGCATCCCCTATCCAAGGCCGAAAATCGCGGATCCAAAGCCAAAAAACCGAGCGAGCCACGCGCCTTGCCAAACTAGACTTGTGCGCTAGTGTCACCGACCCAAAATCATGGCCGCAGAGCACACGCGAAATTTCTCAATTATTGCCCACATCGATCACGGAAAAACCACGCTTTCTGATCGCTTGCTTGAGGCAACCAAAACGATTTCGCAACGTCAGCAGCAGGACCAGCTCCTGGACTCGATGGATCTGGAACGCGAGCGCGGGATCACGATCAAATCGCATCCGGTGACGATGCATTATTTGGCGAAGGATGGGATAAACTACCAGCTCAACCTCGCCGACACACCCGGCCACGTCGATTTTTCCTACGAGGTCAGCCGCAGTTTGGCGGCTTGTGAGGGAGCGCTTTTGCTGATCGACGCCGCTCAGGGCGTTCAGGCACAAACGATGGCGAACGTGAATCTCGCCCACGATCAGAATCTGACGGTCATCCCGGTGATCAACAAAATCGATCTGCCCAGCGCCGACATTCCCAACATCAATCAGCAGCTGGAGGACATTCTTCAGATCCCCCACGAGGAGGCGATTCACGCGAGCGCCAAGATGGGAATCGGGATTGAAGAGATTCTTGAGGCTGTGGTTGCCCGCGTTCCGGCGCCAGCAGCTGCTAAGGACGATCTCCTCAGGGCCAGCGTGTTCGACAGCGTTTACGATGGATTTCGAGGGGTGGTTTCCTACGTTCGATTGTTCTCTGGCTCGATCCAGCGGGGCACGCGCATCAAAATGATGAGCACGGACAAGAACTATGAGGTCAAGGAAGTCGGCGTGTTTACTCCGAAGATGACCAAGCTTGACCGGCTGGATAGCGGCGATGTCGGCTACCTGATCGCGAACGTCAAAGCACCGAGCGAAGTTAAGATCGGCGACACGATCACGGAATCCGGCAATCCGTGTTCGGAGGCGTTGCCTGGCTTTAAAGAGATTCAGCCGATGGTTTTCAGCGGGATCTATCCGGTCAGCACGGACGATTTCGAACAGCTGAAACTCGCCGTCAGCAAGCTGCAGATCAATGACGCGGCGTTCACGTTTATGGCGGAAAGCTCGGCGGCGCTGGGTTTTGGTTTCCGTTGCGGGTTTCTCGGACTTCTCCACATGGAAATCATCCAGGAGCGGCTCCGACGGGAATTCGATATGGACGTCATCTCGACCTATCCCGGCGTGATTTATGAAATCTCGCTTTCGGACGGCAACGAGATCAAAGTCGATAACCCAACGACGATGCCTGACCCTGCTCGGATCCTTGAAATTCGCGAACCGATGGTAAAAGCGTCGATCATGGCTCCGAATGAGTATATCGGCGAAGTGCTTCAACTCGTCGCGGAAAAGCGAGGTTGGGTCGACCACACCGAGAGTCTTGATAGCGCCCGAGTGATGCTTGTTTCGATGCTGCCGCTGAACGAGATTCTCGTCGACTTTAACGACAAACTTAAGAGTTCGACCCGCGGCTACGCCTCAATGGACTACGAACACCATGACTACCGTCCGGCGTCCTTGGTGAAGATGGACATTTTGATCAACGCCGAACCAGTCGACGCCTTCTCAACGATCGTTCACCGCGAAAAAGCTCAGGCCCGCGGTCGAGATCTTGTAAAGAAGCTCAAAGAGGTCATTCCCCGGCAAATGTTTCAGGTGCCGATTCAGGCAACGATTGGCGGAAACATCATTGCCCGAGAAAACATCAAAGCCTTGCGTAAAAACGTCACTGCCAAGTGCTATGGAGGCGATATTACCAGGAAGCGAAAGCTGCTTGAGAAGCAGAAAGAGGGGAAGAAAAAGATGAAGGCGATCGGGAAAGTGAACATTCCCCAGGACGCTTTTTTGAAAGTGCTGAAGAGCAGCACGGAAAATTAAACGGAAAATTTATATGTTTAAGCCGAAATACCAAAAGGAGGGCAAGCTCCTGATCAAAGGCGTGAATCGATTTTTGAATTATCGGCGCGATTTGCTGAAGCCAGAGTTGGTTGAAGATATTGAAGCTCGGAGGGGCGACTTTAAGTCGGCTCTGAAGGCCAAAGATAAGGAAAAAGCGGAAGGTTTGGCCAAAGAATTGACTGAATTATGTGAAGGAGCCGCGCCTCAGTATCGTAACTCGAGCTTGGCGGAAAACATCGAAGTGATTTTCGTGGCGATCGCAATCGCGCTCGGAATTCGAGCTTACATCGCTCAGCCTTTCAAAATTCCGACCGGCTCGATGCAGCCGACTCTGAACGGAATCATCCCTTACCCTGATGCAGAAAAACCGGTGCCTGGCTTATTCGGAAGAATCTGGGACGCCACAATTAGCGGCCGGGTCTGGGAGGACGACGTCGCAAAACAAGATGAGAGAGTTACGGATCTTGAGCAGAAAAACTGGCTGAAGTTCTTCACTTACACCTACATTACTTGTGATAGCGGCAACGTTTATTCTGCGTTCGGACAGAAGGACAAAGTTTCCGCCGCATTCGGTGTGCGTGTTGGCAACACCTACAAAAAAGGCGAGGTCATTGCTCGAGGTGCAGTCGAAATTGGAGACCACGTAATTGTCGATAAATTCTCATACCATTTTTGCCCTCCAAGTAGGGGCGGAGTTTTCGTTTTTACGACCAAAGACATCAAAGGGATCGAAAATGGGCCAAATTTTAATAAGGAAATGGGTTCACAGCATTACATCAAACGCCTTGCAGGCGTTCCTGGAGATAAGTTGATGATCACGACGGAGAATGAGCTCTACGTAAATGGTCAACGAGGTACCGAGCCTGGCTTTGTGCGCGTGATGTCTAAGGAAGACGGCTTTAGAGGTTATAAAGAAACTGGACTGTGGACACGAGGCGCCGTGAACTACGGAGGTTTTGAACTGGACAGGCTCGAACTGCCTGAAGACGGCTCACCTGGAGTGGTTCTGCCTGAAGAAACCTATGTGGCCCTTGGAGATAATAGCTTTGCCAGTTCGGACAGCCGAACTTGGGGTGGCGTCCCGAAAAAGAACCTCGTAGGCCGCGCGTTCGTCGTTTATTGGCCATTCGGTCCGCACTGGGGCAGGATCCGCTGAAGCTCGTTGTTTTCCGCTCAAGATTATGAAAGGCTGTGCGATGCGCTTCAGCCTCATCGTATTCTTGGCGACGTCCGTAGTAGCTGCTGAGGACGATCTCAGTTTCAATCGGGATATTCGTCCGATCCTTTCCGACAAGTGCTTCTTTTGTCATGGGCCCGATCCTGAAGAGCGAAAGGCAGATTTGCGGCTGGATATCGAGGCTGTCGCCAAGGAATTGGCGATCGTTCCGGGCAATCCCGACGAAAGCGAGTTTATCCTACGCATAACGGATCTCGATGACCTGATGCCGCCGGAAAAATCTGGAAAATCTCTGACGCCAGATGAAATCGCACTCTTGGAAACGTGGATCCGTCAGGGAGCGCCTTACGAGGCTTACTGGGCTTACGAGCCGCCGAAAAAGCATCCTACGCCAACGGTGCAAAATCAGGGTTGGTCTGGAAATTGGATTGATCGATTTATTCTCGCACGACTGGAAGCGGAAGAACTGGAGCCATCCGCTGGGGCTGATAAAATCACTTTGGCCAGGCGACTGTATTTTGATCTGATCGGCTTGCCACCGACGCCGGAACAAGCCGCCGCATTTGATTCGAGCTCGTATGAATCAGTCGTCGACGAACTCCTCGCTTCGGAACGATTTGGCGAACGAATGGCGATTTACTGGCTCGATCTCGTTCGTTACGCAAGCACCGTTGGCTATCACGGCGACCAGGATCACGCTGCGTCTGCGTATCGCGAATACGTGATTGACGCATTCAATCGCAACGTGTCGTTCGACCAGTTTACACGAGAACAGCTGGCCGGTGATCTCCTTCCTGAGAGCACCGTGGAACAAAAAGTGGCTTCTGGGTATAACCGAATTCATCAGACTTCTCATGAAGGAGGCGTTCAGGAAAAGGAATACCTGACGATCTATGCGGCCGATCGAGTTCGGAATGTTTCGGCCGTTTGGATGGGAGCGACGGTCGGTTGCGCGCAATGCCACGATCACAAATTCGATCCTTACACAGCCAAAGATTTTTACGCGCTAGCTGCGGTTTTCGCAGATCTTGACGAAAACTCTCATCTCAATTCAGCACGCCGAAAGGGGCTGAATTTCAATGCTGTTCCAACTGCTCGCCCACCGGAAATCGATCTTCCGTCCGGGCAACGAGCGATGATTTCGTTAAGCGTTGAACCGCGTGAAATACGGATTCTACCGCGTGGAAACTGGCTAGATGACAGCGGTGAGGTCGTCGAAGCGGCTGTTCCGGAATTTCTCGGCGCAATTGATTCCGGCGACGCCAGAGCAAGCAGGCTGGATTTCGCAAACTGGCTTTGCGATCAGGAAAAGGGTACCGGCGGCTTGACCGCACGCGTTTTCGTTAACCGGATTTGGTATCTGTTTTTCGGTGTTGGGCTGAGCGCTTCGCTGGACGACTTCGGTGGTCAGGGTGAGCCGCCTGTCCACCCCGAATTGCTGGATCGACTGGCGGTCGATTTTTACGAGAACGGCTGGGACATCAAACGCTTGGTC
Organism: Verrucomicrobiales bacterium; assembly: GCA_047620505.1. Lineage (GTDB taxonomy): Bacteria > Verrucomicrobiota > Verrucomicrobiia > Verrucomicrobiales > DEV007 > JBLHKS01. Next base: position 19,771 of record JBLHKS010000101.1, read on the forward strand.
AAATCGCTGGTCATGACGAATTCCTACCGTCAATCTTCTCTCGATTCGCCGAGCCTACGCGAAACAGATCCGCTCAACCGGCTCTACGCCAGACAATCCCGCTTTCGCTTGCCGGCGGAGGTGATCCGCGACAACGCCCTGTCGATCAGCGGTCTCTTACGGCTTGAGCGCGACGGTTTGACGATCAAACCCTATCAGCCGCCCGGCTACTATCGACATCTCAACTTCCCCACGCGAACCTACAAGCATGATGTCGATAGCAAGCAGTGGCGGCGCGGAGTTTACATGCATTGGCAGCGCCAGTTTCTGCATCCGATGCTCAAGGCATTCGACGCGCCTAGCCGCGAGGAATGCACAGCGCAGCGGCCGCAGTCGAACACTCCATTGGCGGCTCTGACGCTGCTGAACGATCCTACGTTTGTCGAGGCATCTCGCTTTTTCGCTGAGCGAGTGCTCCGTGAAGGAGGCGAATCTGAGGATTCGCGTTTGGACTTCACTTGGCAGTTAGCAGTTTCTCGCTCTCCGGATGCCGAAGAGCGTAAACTCAGTCAGCACCTGCTGGCTCAAGCCCGGCACGAGGGCAGCGTTCCGAAAGCTGGAATAAAGCCTGTCGATTCCACGATTCCGCCCGATGAACTCGCTGCCTGGACGGCGCTGACCAGAGCCTTATTGAATCTGAACGAGACGATTACTCGAAATTGAGCTCATGGTGAGTCTTCAGCCTACCACGCCGCCCCTTTTGGCTTCGCTCCAGCAATCCTGACACGCACACTATATAGTGAGGTTCGCGCTGTGATAAAAAGAGTTTTATAATCCTCGCCGCCAAATGTGCAGTTCGCTGGCCCCTCAGGCGTCTCTATTTTTCCGATCTCGTTTAGATCAGCATCATAAACATGAACAGCCGAACCGTGAGTCGTATAAATATTGCCTTCGACGTCTACGGCCATCCCATCACTCCCCGATGAGAGCTGAAACAGTTTCTCTCCAATTTCCCCAGTCTCGCTAAACGAATAGCAATAAACTCCGGCAGGAGTCTTGTGAAAAGCCGCATCCGGATGACGTTTGTGGCCTCCGGTATCCGCCACGTAAAGGCGTTTCTCATCCGGCGAAAACAGAATGCCGTTTGGCATAGCGAGATCCTTGATTACCGGCTCCACTTTGCCCGTTTCAGGATTCAGCTTGAAGACCCAGTGCCCGGGAATTTCGTGTTCGCCTTTCAGCCCCCAAGGCGGGTCGGTGAACCACAGCGTTCCATCGGAAGTCACCGCGACATCGTTCGGCGAGTTAAAACGTTTACCGTCGAATTTATCCGCTAAAACTGTGATTTCGCCGTTTGGCTCAGTTCGAGTCAGATTTCGCCCGGCATGCTGGCAAGATACGAGGCGACCTTCAAGATCGAGGATGTTTCCGTTAGTCTGTTTGCTGTCCTGTCGGAAAACCGTAAGCCCATCCGCTTCACTCCATTGCATGAGCCGGTTGTTCGGGATGTCAGAGAAGATCAACTTTTTCTCTATCGGAAGCCAAACCGGACCCTCCGTAAATTTCATATCGCCCGCGAGCTTCTTCACCTCGCTGTCTGGATTGATTGGAGATTCAGCGAGGACGATCAGGCATGTCAGGGCCCAGACTAACAGGGCGGTAGATTTCAGTTTCATGGCCGAATTGAAGCGCCTTTTGACACGAGAAGAAAGAGCAATTCCGCTAAACCGAGACAACCAGATTCCTGGAATTTTCGCGCAAGCCGCTTCGTGATGTTCACAACCGACATTTTGAAATGAAGCGATACCTTCTGAATTCACTTCTGGTGCTTTTTGCATCGGCCTCGTCCCAGCAGCTGCTAGCGGAAACTAAAACTCCAGCGAACATCGTTTTCGTGATCGCCGATGATCTTGGATGGGCGGACGTCGCCTTTCACGGCGGAAACGCACCGACGCCGAATCTCGACAAGTTGGCAAGGGAAGGGCTCGAACTGACTCAACACTACGTCGCTCCGGTTTGCAGTCCGACACGAGTAGGATTTCTGACTGGACGCTGTTGGAGTCGATTCGGCGTCACCACACCAACCAACTCTCGCGCGTTGCCGACCGAGACAGTCACTTTGGCGAGTGCGTTAGGCTCCATCGGATACGAAACCTGCCTGATCGGAAAATGGCACCTCGGATCCACACCAGAATCGGGGCCGAATCACTATGGATTCGATCACAGTTACGGATCTCTCGCGGGCGGCATTACGGCGTGGAGTCATTTTTACAAGAAGGGCCCATTTTCGGAAACTTGGCATCGAAACGAGGAACTGATCGAGGAAGAAGGACACGTAACCGACCTTCTTACCAAAGAGGCCGTAAACTGGATTCATAATCGAAAAGATAAGCCGTTTTTCCTCTACGTTCCTTACACTGCCGTTCATTTGCCGATCAACGAACCGAAAGAATGGTTGGCCCGAGTTCCAGAATCGATCACAAGCGAGATTGGCCGTCACTACGCAGCCTGTATTATGCATCTGGACGACGGAGTCGGGCGAATCCTGAAGGCTCTCGATGAAAAGGGCGTTCGTGAAAACACGATCTTTGTTTTCACGAGCGACAACGGCGGTAGCACGACAACGAACAACACTCAGCCCTATCCGCCGGACGATTCACCTTCGGGCAAGCTGACCGCAAACAATGCTCCGCTTCGCGGACAGAAAGGGACCGTCTACGAAGGCGGAACGCGTGCGACAACTCTGATTTCCTGGCCAGGAAAAATCGCAGCAGCTAAGGATTCGACGCCGACTTACATCGCGGATTGGATGCCTACTTTCTGCCACTTGGCTGGATACGAATCCACTCAAGATCTAAAGTGGGACGGCACGGATCTTTCTGCATTGCTACTTGAGCGGAAGTCGATTCCAGATAGGCCAATCTACGTTGCAGGACCAAATTGGCGAGCCAAGTCCCTGCGGATTGGAGAATGGAAACTTGTCGTCAGCGGTGAAGGCGATAAGCAATCGCTAGAGCTGTTCCAGATTTCGAAAGATCAGTCCGAAGAGATGAACCTCGCCGAAAGTGAGCCTGAGAGGGTTAGCGCGATGTTGGCGGCATTGAAAATACAAAGCCGAAACGACAACGATTCCAAAGTCAAATAGCTATACGCATTCGAATTCTCGACTGGCCCTTACTTGGATTTCAGACCGACTGTGTTCACCGCGATAACGCGATATTCGTGCTTTTTGTCTGAAGCTGCGTTCTTATCTGAATAGCGCATTTCGACCAGCGGCGCGGCAGGCGTGTCGCTGTACTGCAAGCCTTGAAAAATTGGACGCCCAAATCGATTGGCTGGCTTTTCGGGGACCGTAGCGATCTGCTCGCCATCCCTCTCTATGATAAAATGAGCAAGGCCGCTCTCTAGATCTCCTTCGGCGCTCCAGGTTAGTTCAGAACCCTTGACTTTGAGATTTGTTGGAGCCGGAGGTGGGGTGAGATCAGGGATTTCCGTGTCTTTGACGTAATGCGTCCAAGCTTTGGCGATCGCTTCGCTCGGCAGCCAGACCGCCTTGTTCCGCTCTCCGGAAAACTTGGCTGCTGGGACAGCCTTGGAGCCAAGCAAAGGAGCGAGCTGAGCATCATCGACAGGCATCGGCTTGAGCGGCTCACTATTTTGGTCCGGCAAACGCGCGCCGAGACACGCATCGAGCCAGAGAATTGCCAGATAACGTTGGTTACCGCATTCGTGTGCGGTCAGGGGGTCGACGGCGACACCGAGAAGCCCGCCCTTGCCTCGCACTACGTTGAAGAACGATTCATTCGCCGGCCAAACTCCCGCAAATCTGCCGTCCTTGACCGTGACTCCTTCTTGAGTTCCCGGGTTACACATCATCGGCACGCCCAGAGCAGCTGCTGGCAACGAGTGAGGCTTGATCTCCGGTCGATCGGGGTTCGGCTCCATCAGAGGAACGCCAGAACGAAGCCAAGCGGCGGCGACGCGATCCGGGTGGAGCAGGGCCATTCCGCCTGCACAATGACCTCCCCCGCTGTGTCCCCACAAAGCCCATGGAACCGCCGCAAGCTCCGGGTGCCCGCATTGCTCGCCAAGGTTACCGAGCGCTTTCTGGAAAGCCGCGTCTGAGCCGTTTCGCGGATCACACCACATCTGGCAATCAGCACCTTGCGGCTGTTCATAGGACGGAGCGAGCAGGGCGCAGTTGTGCTTTTTCGCGAGCGCCTGCCAGTGGAGATCGAAGGCACCGGTCTGCCCGGATTTGCACGAGCCTTCGCCGCAGCCATGCTGATGAACGACGACTCCGCGCAGCTTTTCGACACCAGCTGGAATCCAGACCGTGTACTGAACGGGAAAAATCAGCTCACCCAGATTGGCCGATGCCTCGTAGCGAACTCGGTAGTAAGGAGCTTCAACAGGCGGCGGTTTGTCATAGGGCGATTCTTGAGCAAAGCCGACGGCTGCCAGGGCGAGGAAAAAGATGATCGAGACACGCATGATGGCGGAATCTCAATCCGACTTTTACCGAGGTCAATCAGTGGAGCCGATCAACTCAAGCATCAGTTCGGTCGCTCGTACGGCGAATTCCGGATCGTTGATGTTCGCGTCGATTTCCTCGACTGGAATCTCGCTGCGGAGGTTCGATTTGAGCGCATCGAACATTGCCTGATCCGCCTCTCGATCACAGAAGCGCTCACCCTCGGCATCGAGAATCGAAACTCCGCCTAACGGAAGCAAAACCGCGACAGGGCCGGTCGCTGCATTGAGTTTTTCGGCGAAAATTTCGCCCATCCGGCGGTTTTCTTCGATATTCGTCCGCATCAGAGTGATCGCTGGATTCCATTCGTAGAGCTGGCGGCCTGACTCTCTAAACTCAGCTGGAACGGAGTCGATCGGGCCGAAATTGGCCATATCGATGCAACCGGGAGCAACGAGATGAGGAATCCCGTTACGCCCGGGCGCGGACAGACGGCCGGGGCCCGCGGAGAGAATTCCCCCGCAGATTTCGTCAGCCCACTCAGTCGTGGTGATGTCGAGGACGCCCGCCAGCAGCTGCTGATCGGCGAGGGACTCCATCATGCGGCCGCCGGCACCGGTCGCGTGGAAAATCAGGACTTCGTAACCGTGCTTTTCGAGCGCTTTCTGGCAAGCTGTGACGCAGTCAGTGGTGTTCCCGAACATGCTCGCCGCGATGATCGGCTTGTCGTCAGGTACAACCGGCGTATTGGCCTTCGCCATCCCACAAATCGCGCCAGCGGCCTGTGTGAAAATCGTGCGCGAAATTCGGTTCAAGCCCGCCACGTCGACGATCGCTGGGATCATCGTCAGGTTGCTCACGCCGACAAAAGCAGAGACGTCGCCGCCGGCCATCGTGCTGACGCAAACCTTGGGAATTTCGAGCGGCAACGCGCGCATCGCTGCGGAAATCACGCTGGTTCCTCCTCCCCCGCCCATGCCGATGACGCCGTCGATTTCCCCTTCCTCATGGAGTTTCTCTGCTTGGTAAGCGACGCCCATCGCCATGACTTTCATCGCCGCACCGCGATCTCCGAGCTCCTGCAAAGCAGCCAGAGCTTCGCCCCCCGAACTGGCCACATCCCACGATTCGATATCAACTTCGAACGCCGTCGTGGTTCCCATCACGCCGAAATTCATCG
>JBLHKS010000102.1:0-25371 GCA_047620505.1 Verrucomicrobiales bacterium
GATCGCCGCTTACCGGGCGACATCCGGATTGAGAGAGAGGAACCGGTCGCGTTCTTCCCGTGAGTGAAAGACCATCGGTGCCGCATCGGCGTCGAGGCCGTGTTGCTTGAGAAGTTGCAGTTCGCGAATTTTCAGTTCCCGGACGTGGCCGTTGAAGGCCAGGATGGCGGCACCGAGCATGGCGTTTGAGGGCTCTGTGACGTGTTCGAAAATGAGCTTTTGTGGGCCTTTTGTCGGATCATCGGGATGCGCCTGCAGGACTTCTTCGACGGAGGCGATTGAGCTGTCCGCCTTGTGAAATCGATCCCGGAGGTACGGTTTGGCCGAGCTGACGAACGATTCCATCGCTCTTTCTCCAAGAATTCCGCGAAGGGGGCCTCCGCCGATAAAAAGGGCATCGATTCCGCAGGCGTCCTGGAGGAGAGCAGCGAGATCCGCGAGGCGTCGGCCCATCCGTCGACCGATTTCTTCGATCCGATCCGCCGTGATCGGGCGGTCTTCAGGGAGTAGATCGAGCCGGGCGAGACGATGCTTTCCAAGGGCGATCAAGAGCTGCTTCATGGTTTGGGTTTTCTTTCCGGAAGATTCGTTGAGCAGCCATCCGTAGCCTTCGCGCTCGGCGAGCCGGACGATTGTGTGCTCCTGAAGCTTGGCGTCAAGCTGACCGTCGACCCCGTCTTTGACCATAAACCGACCACCCCGAAACATAATTTCTTTCTCGTTGTGAATCGTAAATTTTCTGTGGCCGGCGCTAGAGACGAGATCGCTCCAATTGACATACGGAGCGGCGAGTTCAGTGATCTCTTCGACACCGAAAAGTTCGACAAGGTCCTGCGGCCAATTCGTAGGGTCAGGTCCAAGATCCAAGGCGTCGTGGAGCAATTCGAGATCTCGGCCCGTGACGCTCGACGCACCAGCGATCTCCATGAGTTCAGCTTCGCTGCGAAGAAAGTTCACCGAGAAGAATTTGTTCAGATCGCCAACCGGCCAACGGTCTTCCGGGCGGGAGCGCAATTCGTTGGCTCGGTTGGAGGCAAGCAAATGGACGATGAGTTTGCCGAACTCCATTAGCCCAACAAGCACGCCGTTGACCAGCACTGAGCCGGCTGTTCCCGTGCCGGCCTTTACGACTGCGACCGTCCCGCGAAGTAGATTTCGCCAGAATTTGCGGACCGTACCGAGACTGCGGTCGAAGCGATGGAAGAGCATGCCGATTGTTTCGGAATCTCCATCGTTGGAGAGAACGGTGAATGCGGTGCAGTCTATGGAGGTCGTGGCGAACTGTTCTTGCATCGCCTCTGCGATTCCAAGCTTCGCGAAGGATTCGGGCGAGTCTCCGAACACGCGGCAGTCGAAGGGGGCTCCGGTTTCCGGGTTGTGGAATTTCTTGAGGATGCCGGAACTCATGATGACTCGATTGCTGCCGACAGGCCCAGGCCAACAGACGCCAACGCAGACAATCCCGCGCTTGGAGTCCTCGCTCGGGAGGGCTTCTAGGAAAGCCCCATGAATGTAGGCTGCGAAGTCCTTCGCATTCTTGAATACTCCTTCGCCGCTAGCGCCGCGATCGGTGGGGATTGGTCGCGTTTTGACTTCCTGGAGCCAAAGTTTCTCGTCGGTATCGTCCACATCTGCTAAGAGGTAGGATTTTTTCGGTCGATCAGCGCTTCGCACAATTCGATAGATCTGGATCTTGATGCTGGTACCGCCAACGTCGACGCCGACAATCAGCCGACCTTCCAATTCCTGCCAGTCCTGCAGTTCATTCAAGGTGGTCAGCTGATGAGACTCAAACAAGCTGTGGGGCGAAAGCGCGGCTTCGTAGCGAGCCCGAGCGAAGTCTTCTTTCGCTCGGGATGTTTTCATTCGATCAAGGTATTCGTTGAAGACAACCGCACCAAGCTGCTCGCGGCGACCGGGCAGCAGCTGCTGATAAAAATGCGGAGTTCCGGCCTCGTAATAATCCGAGTCAGAGAAGTCGATATCAACGCTGGAATAACCTTTCGACATTCCTTGGTTGGTGATCACGAAGGCGAGGTAGCGAGTAATCACGTCGAGGACCAGCCCCGTTTCTTCCGGACCACAGGCGTTGTCCCATTCTTCCTGGCTACCGACGTCGGGGAGCCAGACCGAGACGAAATCCGAACCATCCGGGCCCTCGAAGCTGATCGTGGCACGGAAGACCTGTGTCAGTTTTCCGGAGCCACGCAGCGGCGAATGCGTTCTCGTCTCCATTTCCGATTTGTTCGGAGCCGCTTCGCTGCCAAGGCCGGGGAGATGCCTGTAGGATGAGCACAAGTCGAGAAGGCGCTTGACCATAGGCAAGGGGGTGATGCCGTCGAAGAGCGAATCATTTTTGCGCATCGCGTCGAAGCAGTCGGCCAGAAAGCGAATGACGTTGTCGTCTGCTGGCTCCTCACGCTGGATTTTCAGATCAAAGAGGTGTTCGGCGGCCGCGACAGGGTGAATGGCGACATCGATCAGATACTCTTTGACCTCGCCGATTCCGTCGCGGAGTTCACGCCGTGTTCTGCTTTCCTGAGTGCGGATTAAAAGATCGCCTGGCTGGAAGACATCGTCCTCACTCCAAGTTAGTCCAAGGCTGAGCTGAATCTGATCGAACACGAAGTGCCGGATCGCATTTGAGCCGAGGGCACCTTGTGAGGTCAGGGCCCATTTCCTCAATTCCTGCACTAACTGGGTCTTCCGCAGATCAGAACCGGTCGGTGATCCAACTGCAGACCGGACGTGCGTTTCGATGCTCATCAGTTCCGTTGGCGTAGTTACGGATGGCCGTTTCGCGAACATGGGCTCTTTCGCGACAGGGAGAATCGCGTTTTTCCTGCCGAGATAGAATCGCGCCTTTTTTTCCAGCTGGAAGCCGTTCTTGCGCAGCTCGGCATAGAGCGCGAATAGATTCCAGCAGAGGGCCTGCTCCGCCGGGCTCAGCTCAAGATCTTCATGGTCCGGCCCGAAGTTCGCGCTTCCTTCCTGGATCTGCGCGGGGAGTGTGTGGAAGCGGATTGCGCTGGTGATCGCATCGAGCCACTCCGTGGGTATGCCCTTGTTGCCAAACCAGCAGCTGCCGAATCCCTGGAGGATTTCTCGGGCGCTTTTTGCGCTGCGATATTCGAAGGCGTACTCGGCTCCCCAGCGCATCTGAGACCAAAGGGCTGCCTTAACCAGGAAAAGTTCCGGCGATAGCGTCCAGCCGTCGCCCGTGTCTAACTTCATTGGTAACGGATCGGGCCGTGTCGAGGATCTAAACCAAGCACGCAAGGCCAGAAGCATTCCGACGATCCGCGCTCGGGCCGTTTCGGTTACGGGAATCCAAGTCACGCCGGTGCTTCCATCTGTCGCTACGATTGGAGCTGCGAGAGCTTTGCGCTGTTTGAGTACTTCGATCAGGGATTCGATCACTAACTCCAGTTTTTCGTCGAGCCCGATCGACCTGCTCTCCTTAAGAGCATCGGCGTTGCGGTAAGCTCGCCCATCGGTTGCATTGACGAATAAGCTCAGAAATTGGTCGCGAAGAGGGTGGAGTTTCTCGTTGGCTGGATCGCGAATTGGCTCGGGCAACATCGGCGCTGGCGCGGAGCCTGGCTTAATCGGCTCGTGCATCTTGAATCCGGCCTTGGATAAACCGACAATGAGGTAGGCGGTGCCCTTAGGCCGGTGATTGGGAGATGAGTAGAGCTGCTTGAAGTCCGCTGTTTGGCCGATGCCTGTTGGGTAGTAGCGAAGAACGGTCGAACCGCTGTTGTCGATCATGACACCTCGAGTCGCGCCCATTTCTCCAAGGCGGCGGCCGAGGTCCTCAAGCAGGCCCGTGCCGATCAATTGATATAGATTCCCCTCTTCGTCGACGCCGAGCAGGTGGTGGAGCATGTTCGTCTCGCGCTTCAGGCCATGCGTCGCCGCAGCGGTCACCATTTTTTGAAAAGCCGCCTCTTCGTCAAGTTCGAGAGACTCGATGAAGATTTCGTGCAGATTGGTCCAGATCGCGCTGGATTCGGGGGTCGTTTCTGGATGATTGGCGCGATAAACCGTCCAGACATGCGAGTGATCTGCGCTCTCGGTGACGATCTTCCGGAAAATCGATTCTCGACTTTCGCCGTCCCATAAAACCGGGACTCCCGAGACGAACCAGTCGAATTTTTCCCGATCTTCTTCAGTCTTGCCGACTCGACCGGCGAGCATTTTTGACCCACCTGCTTCTTGACCGATGACGTAGAAATCGCGCGCTGGTTCGTCGGGTTCTTCTATCACTCCCAAAGGTTTCGGGGTCCGTCCACGGATGTATCCAGCACAGCGGAGATTGGCCATGACATTTCTCGAACTTAAAACAAGGCACGCTTGAGCGGAGTCGAAATCGCCCGGCTCGGCGAGAAGCTGTTCGAAGTGCTCCTCGATCGTAAGTCGCGCCCACTTGTCGTGTTCCTTTTGGATCAAATTCTTGGCAGTCGCCGGCTCAAGCTGGCTGAGCATCAAGGTGCTTTTTTGAGGACGGGGAATCGTTAAGGCGTGCTGGACGCTCATTGAAAATGGCGAGGTCATTGGCGGCTTTTCGGATGTTTGAAGACTAGCTGTATAAGGATGGAGATTGGGGAGTTCGCTGGATTCGGTCAGGCGGGCGACCTCTTTCCGAATTTTTTGAAGATGATCCAATCGAGCAGGATCGTCGGCCAGGGATCGTTCGAAATCGTCGGCCTCCTCGGCTGAAAGCTCCCCTGTGAGATAACGGCACTCCGTTGGGCCAGGCGGTTCGATTTCAAGGTCCGCGGCTTGCTCGGCCAGGAAGAGGTGTTCGATCAATTCAGATTGCTGACTCATGTTGTGATAAAAAGAAGATGTCCTGGAAAGTAGCGGGCTGAAACGAATCTGTGACCCTAAATATAATCTTCCCGATCGATATTCAGCTGCTTGAGGATCCAGTGGAGGTCACGGAGCATTCTTGATACATCCGCCCGGGCCACCGGTTCTGTTACGTCAAGTTCGGCTGCCATTTCTACGTAGTTCATCTCTTTCTGGTAGCGCAGTTCAAGGGCCCGAGTTCTGCGAGGATAGACTTTGGCCTTCACGAGCTTTTCGATTTGCTCGAATTTTTCTCCGGGCAGTTCCCGAAGTCGGTCGAGGATTGTGCGCTCAAAAGCGAGGTCGCTGGTTGCTCCCAGATCGCGGGATTCGATCAATAGTTCGGGCAAGCGAACAGTTAGCAGATTCAGCAGCTGCTGAAAAGCTTCACGCCCGTCCGCCGACTGTGCTTCCCAGATTTCCTTGGCCGTTGGATCAAACCCGGCACCAACCAGCTCGTCTAGTGAGTGCTCCCGGGCATGTCGTTTTTTGGTTTCTCTCCGGAAGTTGAGAATCTGATAGTGGACGATGCAGCGCCAGAACCAGGTCGAAAAGGATCCTTTCGCAACAAGGAACGTTTGATGTTTCTTACGGACCTCGTCGAGACAGGCGTTTACGACGGCCTGCGCATCCGGGGAAACGGCACCGATTACCCGCGCCATGATCAAAGCATAGATCAAGGCGGCGTTCATGTTAAGCCAAGCGATAACCGCGGTGAGATCCGCAGTAGTCCAGGTCGTGCCGTCGCGGCGAATCGCGGAAGGCTCTGGTCCGCTGAAGCGGAAGGAAGAAGAAGAGGATTTTGGGGTATTCATTTTTGGGATTTTTGATTTTGACCAAACGTGACCACAATCAAATCCCAAAATCTGAGACGAATCAACAAGAAAATCGAATAAATCGGCAATAACGTCTCATTTTTTGATACTAGCGCTCTGGCCTTCTCCTTTTTCCTGCGGTGCGGGGCGCAATTCCGTCAACAGTCGCTTCCAATTTTCGAGATTAAGGAAAGCGGTTAGTCGCGTGGATTCTTCCTCTTCCCTGAACTTCACGTAAAGCTTGCCGAGCGCCTCTTCCCCTTCGGCAGGATGGATGATTTGAGCCGATTCATGCAAATCCGGCGGAATCAAAATGTCCGGCAGCGCCATCCGAACCGGCACCCCGCGTCGCAACGCTTCGATGGCTTGCAGGTAGCTGCCAAAGCGGTGCTTGCGCCGGCCGATAACCGAGGGATCGAGCGCTTCCCTGATTGCGGTCGAGCGAGCAGCTGCTTGCTCGGTAATTCGGTAAGCGCTGCTTTCCAGTTCCCACGAAGCAAGCCAAACTTCCTCCTCCTTTGCTTCCGACTGGGCTGAAGAAAGCACGACAGTCGTCCATGGTCCCAAAGCGACCTGGCCCAACATATTCGTTGGGTCATGAGGATCGCCCCGATCGTTGGACGCCATGTCTGTTCCGCCCGTGGAAAGCGGTCGATTGTCCTCCTCATCAAGGCGGTGAAGAAAGGCCAGATCGCATTCGTAAGCCGTAAGCGATCTCGCTACATTGGAGGTGCGAACCAGCATGACCCGATCGGCAATTTCTTCCGCTTTCACATAGCGATGAAGATAGCTCAGTACCACAGGGCCGACGAGCGACCCGGCTGAGATCTGAGGATAGCAAACGGCGTTCTCCAGAAGCCGATCGTATCCCTGAAAAAGCCGACGGATTTCGACGGGGATCGGATCGCTGATTCGCCAATCTTTCTTCAGATAGGGATCGCCGATAAACACTTTGACTCGATCGAAGAGGCGATAGAGGTAATTTCGATCCTTTCCGAGTGCGTCTACGGCGGTTTTAAACGATTTATACTTTATCACTTTCTGGAAGACTAAAATATCTTCCAGATTCAGTTTTCCGCTTGCTTCCATTTCGTTGTTTGATCTCAGATTTTGAAATGAAACGTGGTCGATCAACGGGGATGTGGCAACATTTTTTCAGATTTTGATACGATCTGGTGTTTGATCTTGCCTATATCGGTGTGTGCGAACTCGATACTGAAATTCCGCATTCGGGCCATTTTGCGGCTTTTAAATCTCCAGATTTCCCGCTTGCGGGGCGAAATGGAAATTCCGTCCTGGGAACGCTGCGGCATTCTAGATGCTTCGAAGCGCATTATTTAGGATGTCCTTAAAATCGGAATCTCTAAATAAAGTCCTCGCTTTCTCTCGGATTTCCCTGTTTTATGCCGGTTTCGACGACGCTCTCTAGACAGGAGTGTCGATCTCTACGCGTAGACCGTTTTCATGAATCTGGATTTTCGTTCACTCAAAATCGCCGTCGTCGCTGGCGGCCCGGGCTCGGAACGTCGTGTTTCTCAGGCTTCCGGGGAAGGGGTTCTCGAGGCGCTCAAGCAGCGGTGTGATCATGTCGAAATGGTCGATGTCACCGCTCACCATGTCGATCTTCCTGAGGGAATCGACCTCGCGGTTAACGTGATTCACGGGACCTACGGCGAGGATGGCGAGCTCCAGGCTGAGCTGGATGCGAAAGGCGTTCCTTACACCGGAGCTGGCGCGGAGAGCAGCCGAATTGCGTTCGATAAAATCAAAAGTAAAGAGCGTTTCGTCGCCGCTGGCGTGCGAACGCCGACCCACCAGCTGCTGGCGGCGAACGACGCCGATTCGAGCGCGGTGACCTTCCCTTGTGTGGTCAAACCGCCGCGCGAAGGGTCCAGTGTCGGCGTCCACATCGTGAACGACGCAAGTGAGTGGGACGCGGCTGTCGCGGATGCTTCGAAGTACACCGACACGCTCATGATCGAGCAATATGTGAAGGGGAAGGAGCTGACCGTGGGCATTCTGAATGGCGAGGCGTTGCCGATCATTCATATCCAGCCGCGATCCGGATTTTACGATATCGACAACAAGTATCCGTGGATGAGCGAAACCGGCGCGACGGATTATTTCTGCCCAGCGGATCTGCCTGAAGACCTCACTCGCGCGATCCAGGCTGAGTCGCTGAAGGCGCACGAATCGCTTGGAATCGAGATTTATTCACGGGTCGATCTTCTGCTGGACGAAGCGGATAATTTCTACGTTCTTGAGGTCAACACGATTCCGGGTATGACGGCGAGTAGCCTTCTGCCCAAAGCCGCGCGCGCTGTAGGGATCGAGTTTGACGAGCTCTGCGTTCAAATTGCGGAGGCCTCGCTTGAACTTCGATCTGGAAAAACAGTTTAGGATCATGAAATCCCAGCGGCACAGCCTTCACGCAAACTCTCCTGCCCAGTCGATCGAAACGACCGGTCCGGCAGCAGAGACGCCTCTGGTTCGTCGTCGGAAGCGGAAATCAGGCTGGCTGGTTGCGCTGCGCTCGATGTTGACCGGAATGCTGGCCACGATTGCGATTTCTGGAGCTGCCGTTGGTTTGCATCAAGTTTTTTACGAGAATCCTGACTTTGCGGTCAGGCAGATCCGGATCCAGACCGACGGTCGGCTTTCCGATGATCGCGTTCTGGCGTTGGCGAAAATTCCTGAGACGGCCAACATCTTTTCTCTCGATCTTGCGGCGCTCCAGGAGCGTCTCGAAGCCGTCTCTTTTATTCGTTCGGCAAGAATCGAACGTCACTTGCCGGATCGACTTTTCATTCAGCTCGAAGAGCGAGAGCCGATCGCCTGGCTCTCAGCTCCGCGGCTTGGGATTCACCCGCGCGGAACCGGGCGGCACTCGATTTTGTTGGATCGCGATGGCGTCCCGATGCGGTTCGAAGAGTTGCTTGGGTCGTTCGATCATTTGCCGGTCGTCGCTGCCAGCGGGGAAGGGGATTATCCGATTGGTAAGCCGATTCCGGACGAAAGCCTCCGCGTTGCGAGCGCGTTGATCGAATGGTGGGTCGAAAAACCGGCGCTTGGCGCGGGCGCAATTCAAGAGATTCGCCAGATAAACGATTACTCGATTCAGACCGAATTCGAAGGCGGTTTGGCCGTCACATTCGGGATTCGGGACCTCACGCGACAACTCTCAAACTTTGATCTCATTCTGCGTCACGCCTCGATGGAACGGCGGAAAGTGCTCACGGTGAATCTCATTCCCAGGAAAAATATCCCGGTTAGGTACGCTTCAGGGCCCAATCCGCCCGTAAATTTGACGCCTGTATCGGGGGAAATCTCTCGAATTACAGAAAATTCGCGGAATTACTAGAAAAACTTGATATTTAAATTTTCTTTATAATAATACACGCGCCCAAGTAGCCCCAACCAAACATGGCTCGTTCCAAAATTTATGTAGGACTTGAGATCGGCACCTCGAAAATTTGCGTGGTCGTCGGCGAAGTTCGTCCTGACTCGGGAATTAAGATTCTCGGTGTCGGGCAATCTGCGTCCAGAGGGGTCCGCAAAGGTGAGATCATCGATTTCGAAACCGTGCAGACTTGCTTGCACGACGCGTTGGTCAAAGCCGAGGAACGCAGCGATCTGATCATCGAAAAAGTGATGCTGGCGATTTCGGGTGCGCACATCACGAGCACCAACAATCGAGGTTGTGTCCGGATTCCGAGCGATCAGAACGAAATCACCGAAGACGATCTGGACGAAGTGAAGGAAATCGCACGCGATGTCCAGATTCCTCAGTCACACGCGTTTCTTCATAGCATCGTGCGGCATTACTTTGTTGATGGGCAAGAAAAAGTGCTGAACCCAGTCGGCATGCTCGGTCAAAAGCTTGAGGCCGATTATCACATTATTCATGGCATCCGGACTCGGATTCAGAACACGATCCGCTGCGTCCGCGAAGTGCCTCTGGAAGTCGATGATATCGTTTTTTCACCGCTAGCAGCTGCTCAGGTGATCGTAAGTCGTTTGCAGAAAGAGCAAGGCGCTCTCGTGATCGACATGGGCGGTGGGACGACGGATTACGTTTTGTATCACGATGGTGCAGTCGTCGCCTCTGGCTGTGTCGGGCTCGGCGGTGATCACATCACGAATGATATTTCGATTGTCTGCAAACTTCCGCTTCAAACAGCCGAACAACTGAAAACGAAGCAGGGTTCTGTTTACTTTGATGCTCGTCGGATCGGCAAAGAAATCGAAGTGCCCGCAGGACGCGGATTTTCCGGTGCCACGATCGAGGAAAACGTCCTTAATCAGGTGATTCACCTCAGGGTGAAAGAGATTCTGGAAATCATCCGCGAACGGCTCGAGCAAACTGGGTTTCTCCAGAAAATTTCGGCAGGAGTCTTTCTGACGGGCGGTTGCAGCCTGCTTGATGGGATCGCGGATCTCGGCAAGTCGGTTTTTAAAATGCCCGTCCAACGCGGAGCCGCAGAATCGCTTAGCGGAATGCGCGCGACGTTTGAGAATCCGCAATTTGCGACTGCGATCGGACTGATCCGTTATGCGCAGCTTTTGGACCATCAACAACCTGCTCGTGGCGCTCTTGCGACGCTCGGCAGCAAAATCGGCGGCTGGCTCAAAGTCAATCGCTGACGATTTTTCTATTCTGATAACTAATTTTTTACCCTACAGGCTGACACGCACCTCAACCCTGACACCTCCACAAGATGATTGAATTTACACGAAGCTCCGGCCCGGTCAGCGAAGAAGACGCGAAAATGAATGTCCGAGTGGTCGGCGTCGGCGGCGCTGGCTCAAATGTAATAGACCGAATTGCTGTCGATGGTAGCGCTCAGGAGAATTTGATTCTCTGCAACACAGATGTTCGCGCTCTCACGACTTCGATCGCGGGTGTGAAGATCCAACTAGGCAAAAGCCTGACGATGGGCCTCGGCTGCGGCGGTGATCCGGAACTCGGGCGTGAAGCCGCGCTCCAGGCGACCGATGAAATTCGGCAGGCGGTTAACGGCGCGGACATGATTTTTGTCTGCGTTGGTCTTGGTGGCGGAACGGGCTCTGGAGCCGCTCCGGTGATCGCCAAAATTGCTCGCGAGGAAGGCTGCTTTGTCGTGGTTTTCGCAACGATGCCGTTTCGCTTTGAAGGGCGTCGGCGCTTGCAACAGGCCAACATGGCCTTGAGCGAATTGAAAGGAAGCGCCCACGCGTTGCTGACGTTCGAGAACGACCGGATGGGCGAATTGATCGTGCCGAAGGACGGAGTTCGGCAAGCTTTCGCAGCTGCTGACAAGACGATCTGCCAAAGCATTCGGGCGATTTGCTCGCTGGTCGAACAACCCGGGATGGTTCGGATTGGAATGGACGATCTTCTCGCAGTTCTCAAAGGTAAGGACACGCGCTGTCTCTTCGGATTCGGTCAGGCGAGCGGCAAGGACCGGGTCAAGCGCTCCGTCCGAGCTGCTTTGGACAATCCGCTTCTCGATCGCGGCGAGCTGCTTTCGGAAGGTGCCAACGTGTTAGTTCACATTTCTGGCGGTGAGAATTTGAAACTTGCCGAAGTCGAAGACGTGATGACAGCCCTTGGCGAGCACGTCGACGACAGCGCCCAACTTCTGTTCGGTGTTTCGACCAGCAAAGCGCTCGAAGAGAGTCTCTGCGTCGCGATCATCAGTTCAGTCGATCGCGAGCGACTTGCAGCTTCGAAGAATGCTCGCGAAGCTGCCGAGAAAGCAAAAAAGGCTGAAGAGGCTCGCTTGCAAGAGGAAGCGCATCAAGCTGAGCTTCAGAAGAAGGCTCTTGAAGCACAGCAGGTCGAGGAAGCACGAGCGCAGAAAGAAGCCGAGCGAGCAGAAAAAGAGCACGCAGCTTTGGCTGCAGCTGAGGCAGCGCAACGAGCTGCTCAAGCGGCCGTTGAAGCACGAAAAGAGGCGGAGCGCGCCGAGGAGGAACTGAGGGTTCGAGAAGAAGCTGAGACTGAGGCCGAATCTGCCGCCGAAGCCGCTGCGGACTTCGCCGAAGAGGAAGAGGCTCCAGAAGCTCCTTCTGTGATGACGGTCGTTGCGCCGAATGAAGCTGAGTTTGAGCCGGTTTCGGAAATTGCCGAAGAGGAGGAAGCCGAGCCTTCTGGTTTTGACGACTCTTTTGGTCAGAGCGATCCTGAACCCGAATCGGAAGCTGAGTCCACCCCTGTCGCCAGGGTTAAGCACACTCCTGTTATTTCGCAGACTGTTTCTGAGTTGAAACCGCCAGTGAGGCCGAGTTTCGAGGAAACCGGGAGGGTCCCCATCGTAAAGCCGAGCATTTTTTCGATAGTCGATGATACGTCGCCAAAGACTTCAACCCCGAAGCCCTCGCATCCGAAAGTTAAGATCGAGTTCGCTGACGAAGAAGAATCTGATGTGCCCGGCGATCCGGCACCGAGTCCGACGATCACGCTTCAGCCGGTCGAGCCGTCGGTCGCGTTGCAGGATGCGGATGCTTTTGATCAAGCGCCCGAGGAAGAGCCTGAAGCCCAGCTTGCGGGTGTCGACAATCAGCTCAGCCCCGCTCCTTCTGAGCCAGTCGAAGTAGCTCCGTTAGTTGGCGTTCCTGATAGCAATGGAAGTTCTGCTTCTCCAACCCTGGCGAAGGTGGGAACGAATCAGCAGCTGCTGGATTTTGATTCGCCTTCGCGAGGTCGATTCGACAAGGGCGAGCCAACGATCGTCGACGGCGAAGACTTGGATATTCCGACGTTTCTTCGAAAGAAGAAGCGGGCTGGTTGAGCTGTCGTTATAGTCCAGAGGATGCGGTCGCACGGGCGTCCTCGCGGGCGCTCCGAACAAACGGAACGAGAAGAATTCGTCAGCTCGGCGCGAGGCCTGATTTGAGGCGTTTGGTGATCTTCCTTTGATTGTGTTTCCCGATTCCGGAAAGCACTCAGCCGATCTGATTGTCAGGAAATTTTCTTGATTCTCAAACCGGGCTTCATAGGATTCGCTTCATCAGATTCTCCGGGGGCGTCATGAATTTTTTCCAGTCAGTTTGGCTCGTCGTTTTGAGCATGATCACAGCCGCAACTGCTGATCCGGGGACGGCATTTTTCGAAGAGGAAATTACCCCTATCCTCGAGCAGCGCTGCTTCGAATGCCACAGCCACGAATCCGGTAAGGCGAAGGGCGGGCTGGTCCTCGATTCGCGCAGCGGTTGGGAATCAGGAGGTGGCACGGTACCGGCGATCGTTCGGGGCAAGCCGGAAGAGAGCTTGCTGATCGAGGCGATTCGTTATGAGAATGAAGATCTCGAGATGCCGCCAAAGGAAAAGCTTCCGGCTTCAGAAATCGCATTGCTGGAAAAGTGGGTCGCGATGGGGGCGCCTGATTTGCGAGAATCAATTTCGCCAAGAATCGATCCCGCAAAACTCTGGGCGCTTGAGCCGATCCGGAAATTTGATCCGCCAACGCCTGTGAACCAGGATTGGGCTCGTGACGATCTCGACCGTTTCATTCTAGCTGAGCTGGAGAATGCAGGCCTCGATCCCGGGGTCGCTGCCGATCGCTACACCTTGCTCAGGCGTGTGACTTTTGATCTGACAGGTCTGCCGCCGACTCCGGAGGAAATTGAGGCCTTTGTTAGCGACACTTCGGGCACAGCCTATGAGAAAATCGTGGATCGCCTTCTTGAATCGCCTGCTTTCGGAGATCATTGGGCGCGCCATTGGTTCGATCTCTCGTGTTATGCTGATTTAGCCGGAATTGGCGGCAAAACCCTGATTCGCGATGCCTGGCGTTATCGAGATTACGTCATCGCCGCATTGAATGACGACAAGCCCTTCGATCGTTTCATTCACGAACAAATCGCCGGTGACCTCCTGCCTTATAATAATACGGAGCAGCGTCGCGAAAATATTATCGCGACCGGCTACCTCGCCATCGGTCCCTACACGATTTCCAACTACATTAAGAAGCAGTTGGACGCTGATGTCGTTGATCATCAGATCGACCGGATCGGGCGCACTTTTCTCGGGCAGACGATTTCCTGTGCGCGTTGTCACGATCACAAATTCGACCCCATTCCGACCGCCGATTACTACGCCCTCGCTGGCGTTTTTCACAGCACCCTGACAACCAGCTACGACGGCCCCGGGGTCTGGAGCACGATCACTGAAATCACGCTGCCAATTGTAAAAAGCACGCCAGAGGAAGAGGCGCGCAACAAGCGGAAACTCCGGGAACTGAAGTCAGAACAGCAAATGCTGCAGGCCGAGTTGACCTTTCTGGTCCTGAAGATTCCAGGGGCCTCAACCGCTAACGTGCTAACTCTCGAAAAGGGCATCGCCGCCAATGAAATGGACATGCTCTATGATTTGCGTTTCGAAGCCGGGCCGAGCGTGTGGGCGGGCGCTCCGCAGAGAACGACAGCGACGGACGGCTTGCAGATCGACCTGCTGCGTGCCGACGGAAGTGTTTTGACTAGATTCCGTCATAGCCCCGGTCCGTGGTCAGGAACGAAAGACGCGCAGAAGCTGAAGCCGGTCCGCTTTCCCTACAAGGGTGACGGCTCGGGCGATCTTCGTATTCGCCTAACCAGCGCAACGCCAGGCAACGGGCATTTTGGCGGGGCGATCGATGATCTCGTCGTCAACATGAATCAGAAAGCTGTGTTTTCCGAGGACTTTGACGCGCTGAAACTTGGCAAGACCAAAGGTTCGCAGGCCGACACGCAGTTGCCGGTCTTCGCCGGTGCGACTGTGCCCGGTTGGTCAGGCGGGGGCATCAATCATTCTCACGTAGTCGATCTGGGGGACGGTGACTTCGCCGTGCAGTTTTTCGGAGGTAGAGCGGTTTCGCTCGCCGCGGCGAAACCTAATACGGAGGCTGAGAAAGTGGCCCACACCGAGGCAGTGAAACTCGAGAACTCATTGCAGGTGCTCGCCTCTGAAATCGCGGTTCTCGAAAGGAAAAATGGCCCGGAAAACGCTCTCGCTGTGCGCGATGTGGATTCGCCGGTCAACAGCGCGATTTACCGGCGCGGCGACTTCCAGTCCCTCGGAGAAATCGTTCCACGCGGGTTTTTAACGGCCGTTCCGATTTCCACCAGATACGACATCCCGCCCGATGCCAGCGGCCGCCTCCAGCTCGCTCAGTGGCTAACCGATCCCGAGAACCCGCTCACCTCGCGTGTTCTCGTCAATCGCATCTGGCATCATCTTTTCGGAAGCGGGCTCGTCCGGTCGGTCGACTACTTTGGAGTTCACGGAGAAACGCCGAGCCACCCTGAGTTGCTCGATTTTCTTGCCCTCCGATTTCAGGAAACCGATGAGTGGTCGTTCAAAAAAACCGTTCGCCGAATGGTGCTGTCGCGAGCCTACCAGATGGCTTCCTCATACAATTCCAACGCAGCAGCTGCTGATCCAGATAACCGGCTTCTTTGGCAAATGCCGCGCCGCCGACTTTCCGCCGAATCGCTCCGCGACGCCATGCTCGCAGTGAGCGGCCAACTCGACCCGGCTCGCGGCGGCCCATCGCTCGGGCTGGAACTTGAGGGCAACATGCGCGGTCTCGGGGGCAAAGTGAACCTGCCGACCTGGGGTGGAAAAATTGCGGACGATGTTATAAATCGTCGCTCCATCTACTTGCCGCTGAATCGCGAGCGTCCCATTGGGGAGCTGGAAATTCTCAGCATCTTCGATTTCCCACATCCCAGCGAGATCACCGGCGCGAGGCCAAACACGACAGTAGCGACTCAGGCTTTGTTTCTCACCAATTCCCCTTTTGTGAAAAAACAGGCTGCCCAATTGGCTCAGCGCCTCGCGCAGGAACGCACGGATGAACGCGCTCGTGTCAATCGGCTTTACCTCCTGACGATAGGCCGGCCAGCAGCTGCTGAGGAGATCGAAACAGCGCTGGCATTTCTGGATCAGTGCGAGGACGAATTGAAAAGTGCTAGCGCAAGAGCTGAGGCGTGGACGCAGCTCTGCCACGCGGTTTTGGGATCGAACCAATTTCTATTTCGAGAATAAAAGAAGCAATCAATCTGTCATGAATCCTTCTTATCATTCCTTCGGCCCATCCCGGAGAAATTTCCTCCGCACCTCGGCCTGCGGATTTGGCTCGCTCGCCTTGAATGCGATGCTTCAGCAAAATGCTGCAGCTTCATCTCTGGGAAACGAAGGCGAGTCTCCTCTCGCCGCGAAAAACGCCCACTTCCCAGCGCGCGCTAAACGTATTATTTTTCTGTTCATGTCAGGTGGCCCTTCGCAGATGGACCTCTTCGATTACAAGGCGCGCCTTGCCAAAGGCACGGGCGAAAAGCTGCCCTACGAACTTCCCTCAACGGAGGCCACCGTCGGACTTGAAAACACGCGGCTGCTGGGTCCGATCTCCGGCTTCAAACACGCTGGCGAGAGTGGACTCCACATGAGTGACCTGCTTCCGCACACGGCGCGCCACGCCGATGACCTCTGTGTTCTGCGCGCCGTTCACGGCGACAGCCCGAATCACCCGGTCGCAATTCGCCAGATGCACACAGGAAATCTCTTCGATGTGGTTCCCTCGATGGGCTCGTGGTTTTCCTATGGCCTCGGCACAGAGAACCAGCACCTGCCGAGTTACATTACGATTCTGCCCGCGGAAGGTGAACGTAATTTCAGCAGCGCCTTCCTTCCGGCGATTCATCAGGGCACCGCGATTCAACATGTCGGCTCTTCGCCTGACAAAGCCCCTATTCGCAACCTGACCGATGCCTCTCTTTCTAAGGAAGTGCAGCGTCACCGCATTGATTTGATCCAGACGATGAACCGCCGTCAGCTGCAGCGGCTCAAAACTGATCAGCAGATGGAAGGTGTTATCGAATCATTCGAGCTGGCTTTTAAGATGCAGACAGAAACGCCGCGGCTGGTCGATCTATCTTCCGAGTCGAAAGCGACTCTCGATCTCTACGGCATCGACAAAGAGCCGACCGACACTTTCGGTAGGCAATGCCTTCTCGCTCGCCGTTTCGCTGAGGCGGGCGTGCGTTTCGTGCAGGTTTCGCTCGGCGGATGGGATCACCACGGCAAGATCGCCGAAGGCCTCAAAAAGACATGCGCGACCAGCGACAAACCGGTCGCTGGCCTGCTCTCGGATTTGAAAGCCCGTGGCCTCTTGGAAGATACGCTGGTCCTTTGGGGCGGTGAATTCGGCCGCACTCCGCACACGCAGCAAAACAGCGGTCCCGGCCAGGCGCCTGGGCGGGAACACAATCATCACGGCTTCACCATGTGGATGGCCGGAGGCGGCGTGAAAGGCGGCATGACCCACGGCGCGACGGACGATTTCTCGTACCATGCGGTCGATGGCAAAGTTCATATCAACGATCTTCACGCTACTATGCTTCACCTCATGGGGATGGATCATGAACGGCTCACCTTCGATCACCACGGCCGACCGTTCCGGCTGACGGACGTGGCCGGGAATGTTGTGAAAGAGATCATCGCATAAGCAAATCAGCGGTTTTTTTGGCGGATTTTGCTGTCGCAAAGACGGTAGTTGCCGTGACGGATTCCAAACAAAATCGTGACTGTTCGAATTGAAGCGCAATTTGCGGATGATGTTCGCGTTTCCTGCGCCAGAATTCGAACTCGATCAGATAATTTTTATATGATGATCAACGTTCACTTCATCCTGAGCCTCGGCATAGCCCTGACGCTTTCGCCGCTTCTCAACGCTGCGGAACGACCTCACGCTGTGATGGAAGAAGAGCACCGCGCCCTTCTCGAAATGCACTGCCATAAATGCCATGGCGAGGAGCGGCAGAAAGGCAAAGTCCGAATCGATGACCTGCCGTTTACGATCAACGATATCCAAACCGCCGAGCGCTGGCAGAAGATCCTCAACGCGTTGAATTCAGGCGAAATGCCGCCGGAAGACGAGCAGCAGCTGCCGGACGACGCGAAGACGGATTTTCTCGATGACCTCGCCAATACGATGGTCGCTGCGCGGAAGCATTTGGCTGACCAAAAAGGAGCGATCACGATGCGGCGACTGAATCGGCGCGAATATAAAAATACGCTGCGAGAGCTGCTTGGCGTAGAGATCAATGTGAATGATCTACCTTCGGATTCGGGCTCGGGGAATTACGATACTGTCGGCTCGAATCTCTTCATGTCGGCGAACCAGTTTGAGCAATATCTCGCTCTTGGCAAGGAGGCGTTGGAGGAGGCGTTTGCTTGGGAGTTGGCGGCGGCGGAGGAGAAGATTTGGCGTTATGAGACGGAGGAAATTTCGGAAAAGGTTGCGAAACACGTCGACTGGCAAATCGATGCGATGGCGCGCGCTGGAAATTGGGTAAAGGGGGTGGAAGCAGCGGCGGCTCGGCCAGAAAACGCGGAAATCGCGGCGGAAATCCGGAAGGAATCGAAGAACGACGATATTTTCCGTCGATCCTGGGCAAAAATCCCCGGCGCGCCTTCGCCGGAGTCGTTCGGCTTCGAGTCCAAGGAGAATAGCGCGGACAAGGCGAACGCTGCGTTGCGGTCCTACCATCATCCCTACCACAAGTACTACTTGGAGCAGCCCGCGATCGATCGCGGTATGTATCTAGCGATTCCTAACGAGCACCCGTCAGTTCTGGAGAATGGCGTTGTTAGTTTTCTGATGCCATGGGGCTGGCCCGTCGGCGACTACATCGTGCGGTTTCGCGCCGCGGTCACAGGCGACGGAACTCCCGATCGGCGCTTTATTGAATTTGGCGTGAATCCACGCGGTAATCAGGCGATGAGCGCCCACGAAATCAGCGGCACGATGGACTCGCCGCAAATTGTCGAGATTCCGTTCACCTTTACGCGAGATAACGAGCCGCGCGCCGACCGAACCCTTTATTTGCGCGAAAAAGCGACCGCCGATCACTATTTGCAAACGCGTCGGAAGGCCAATGCGGGTCGAAACGAAAACGGAGTCGGACGCAGCTTTGCGCTCTGGATCGATTGGGTCGAGATCGAGCGTGTTCCGAACTCGACTCGGTCGAAACCGCTTGGAATCGCGTCGCTCGATGTGCCTTTGGATGAGAAATCGAAGGAGCCTGCGCCTCCGATTGAGAACGTGCGTGGATCGTTCGAGCGTTTTGCGAAGGAGGCGTTTCGCGGGCGTGACCCATCGCCAAAGTTTGTGGATGGGTTGGTCAAAAAATACGAAACGCGGCTTAACGCAGGCGATCAACCTGCAGCAGCCCTGAAGGAGACGTTGGCGATTGTCCTTTCCTCTCCCATGTTTCTCTACCTCGCTGAGCCGTCAGTGGAATCGAAACCGCGTCCGCTTTCCGAGATGGAGTTGGCCACGCGTCTGTCCTACTTTCTCTGGGGATCGCCGCCGGATGTCGAACTCCGTAAGCTGGCCGAAAATGGTGAGTTGGCGAAGCCGGAAGTGCTCGACGCGCAAACCACGCGCCTTTTGGATGATCCGCGTTCGCGCGGTTTCAGCGATGCCTTCACTTACCAATGGCTTGGGCTTGATCGGCTCGATTTCTTCCAAGTGAATTTGGAGCACCACCCTCGATTCGACAACAGCACGAAGCTCGCGGCTCGGAGTGAAATCTATGAAACGATGGCATACCTGCTCCAGGAAAATCATAGTGTTAAGAATCTGCTCAAGTCCGACTACGCCGTGATTAACGGTGTGCTCGCCGAATATTACGAACTTCGGGGCGTGACGGGAGACCAGTTTCGGCGTGTCACGTTGCCAAAAGATTCCCCGCGTGGCGGTTTGTTAGGGATGGCCGCAGTAAGTCTCATGGGCGGTAACGGAGAAGAAACGAGTCCGGTCGAACGCGGTGCCTGGGTGCTCCGAAAACTGCTCAACGACCCGCCTCCGCCGGCACCTGCGAACATTCCGCAAATCGCGCGGCTGGCTGGCCAGGTGCTTACAACGGAAGAGCGTTTGCAGGCGCATCAGGAAGAAGCGCAGTGTGCCAGTTGTCATCGCCGAATTGATCCCATCGGAATGGCCTTGGAGAATTTTGACGCGGTAGGTGCCTGGCGAACTGAGGACACCTACATCGTAAAAGATGACACTGGAAAGCCGATCAAGGAGAAGCAGAAAACCTGGACGATCGATCCCTCCGGCAAGCTCCACAACGGACCTGAATTTCGGGACTATTTTGAGCTGCGAGATATTCTTGTATCGAAAGAAGACGACTTCGCGCGCGGAATCACAGAGGGACTGATTGAATATGCGTTAGGGCGGTCAGTTGGCTTCAGCGATGAAGCTTTGGTCGCCGATATCGTTTCGCAAGCGAAGGAAAAGGACTTCGCGATTCGTGAGTTCATCCACGTAATGGTCCGTAGTAAAGAGTTTCACCTAAAGTAGTTTGGTCCGCCGCCGTATCATCATTTCATCATGAAAAATAGACGCCGCTTTCTTCAATCAAGCACCGCGCTTGTCGCTTTGCCGGTTCTTGAATCCCTCGGTTTCCGCCGCTTTGCCTCAGCAGCTGCTGGAGTCACAACGCCACCGAAACGCATGGTCATCCTCGGCTTTGGCTGGGGGATAACCGAGGAAACCTGGTATCCTGACATCACCACGCCGGGTCCCGATTATGAATTGCCAGTCGGACTTAAGCCGCTCGCGCGCCACAAGTCTGATTTTTCGGTTGTGCAGGGACTTTGGAACAAATACTCCGTGGAGGGTCATGCGGGTAGCACCTGGTGGCTTTCGGGAGCGAACAAATTTGCACAGTCGGGGCAAAGTATGTTTAACAGCATTTCGGTCGATCAGGTCGCTGCGGCTGAATTCGGTCAGCACACGCGATTTTCTTCGCTGGAATTGAATGATGCTAAAGGGAAATCAAACTCGGGGCATGGCGAAGGACTTTCGTTAGCGTGGGATTTCAATGGAAAGCCGGTTGCTGGATTGAACGGGCCGCTCGCGGCCTACCATCGGCTTTTCTCCAAAGACACCACGCCGATCGAAGAACGGCGCGCCCGACTCGCTGAACGTCGCAGCGTTCTCGACACCGTGCTGGAGAACGCGAACGATCTGAAACGCGGGCTCGGGAAAGATGATTCCGCCAAGCTCGACGAGTACTTCCAGAGCATCCGCGATATCGAAACGCGACTCGCCAAGGACGAGCAGTGGATGACGATCCCGCGTCCCGAAACGACCCTCCAAGCGCCGCCGTCGGAGCTCTCCGGTAAGAAGGAGATCGAAATTATGTACGATATCATGATAGCAGCGATGCAAACCGACTGCTCGCGCGTGCTGACCTATCGTCAGCCGGTCGAAACCCTGCTCACCAGTGTTGGGATTGCTGTTCATCCGCATGATATGAGTCATTACATCACCACCAAAGGTGAAAAACTTGCCGCTTCGCAAAAACGCGATCTAACTCAGAGTGAATTGTTGGCTGGGTTTCTCGACAAGCTCAAAGCGACGAAGGAAGCGGATGGCAGTTGCCTGTTCGATCACGTCTCGCTCACTTACGGGAGTAATATTCGGAGCGGGCACAACCTTACAAATTGCCCAACGATCCTCGCCGGAGGTGGCGCGGGTGTTAGGCTGGGCGAAAACATCGTCGTGCCAGAAAACACGCCGCTTTGCAACGCTTGGTTAACGATTTTGCATGGATTAGGTATCGAAGCGGAACGTCATGGCGATAGCACAGGAATTTTGAAGGAGATAATAGCATGAGAAGTTTAGCGATTACGATTTTTGCCCTCACTGTCGCCCTTTCCGTCCCAAGCTGGGCACAGGACAAGAGCGAGCCAACCAACGCCGCCGAAGCCGCTGCGAAAAAGGCTAAAGCCGAGGCGGAGACCGACGCGAAATATGCGGCCCTCGTTAAAACTTTGACGCCAGCAGAACGGGAGTGGGAAGAGGTTCTCCAATCTGAGTTAGGCAGCTTCTATCTTCCTATTCACAAACGGCAGAAGGTCGCCGGGCAATCCAACGCCTGGGACTTCGTAAAAGACGACCCGGCCCTCCCGCGCGTGTTGTTGATCGGCGATTCGGTTTCGCGGGCCTACACGCAGACCGTCCGAAGCGAACTCGCCGGTAAAGCCAATGTGCATCGCGCTCCGGCGAACTGTGGGCCGACGGCGACCGGATTAAAGAAGATCAATATCTGGCTTGGCGACGGAAAATGGGACTTGATTCACTTCAACTTCGGCATTCACGATCGCAACACGCCACTCGCTGATTATACCGATCGGCTTGAGCAACTCATCGAACGGATGCAGCAGACCGGCGCGACGCTGATTTGGGCGAACACGACGCCGCTTCCGGACGTTTCCGGGAAGTACACCGCCGCTTCGATCGTGGAGCGCAACGCAGCAGCTGCTGAGGTGATGGCGAAGCACAAAATCGCGATCGACGACCTCTTCGGCGCGATTTCTCCGCGGCTCGGCGAATTGCAGAATCCGGATGATTGCCATTTCAGTGGTCCTGGAAATGCGTTCCTCGGTGAAACCGTGGCGGCGTTTCTGGAACCCCGTCTCGGTCGCCGTCACGACCTTTCCGCTCGCGCAAGCGAGATTAATCCGCTGGCGATCGAACACCCGGAGATCAACTTTGTTTTCGCAGACGATAAAGGTAAGCCGAAAGACCTTCAGCATGCCGTGTTCGACACTCGCGTGCGTTCTCGAGGTCAGCTGGTCATCTGGCTGATGGGGCACAATCAGGAACTCTTCGAAAACATCGCCAGCTACGGTCTGCACGGGATTCAACCGCACTACGCCCATGGCTGGTTTGGTGGTTTGCCGAAGGAAAATCTCAATGACGGAACCAGCATCGGTAAAGTTCGACTCGAAGCGGCGACCGGCGAAGATCACAGCCCGCTCGTCACCATTCCGAAACCCGACGGAGCTGCTGAGCGCTCCCTTCAGTTTGTAAAATGGCTCGCCGAAAACCACCCGGATGGCCAGTGGGAACAGTTTCTCACCGACGATCGCAGCGACTTGCTTTGGGAAAAGGTGATTCTGTCAGGCATCTCACACGGCTCGACCACGGCCGCGCGATGGGCGAAGCATCAGAAGGTTTCGCGAGTCGTGATGTTTTCCGGTCCGCGGGACCAACTCGAATCCTGGCACGGTTTCGAATCGGCCACGCCGCCAAATCGTTACTTCGGGTTTACCCACATTCTCGACGGCGGTTGGTCGGGCGATCACTACTGCCGTTCCTGGCAGATGTTGGGGCTGGCGGAGTTTGGCCCGGTGGTCAATGTCGATGAATCGAAGCCACCATTCGGCAATTCACGGCGCTTGATCACAAACAGTGATGTCCAGAACAATCCGGGTCGCGCTCACACCGTCGTTGTTCGAGGAAGCTCCGAATGGAGTGAGGTGTGGCGTTATCTCTATACTCATCCAGTTGATCAAACTGGTGATCCCGTCCCTCTCGATCCGGACTGCGAAATGGATCTACGGCCGAAGTGAGGCAGATTGCCTTTGACTTGGCGAACTTCCTTTCTTCCATGCTTTTGAATCCTTTATGAAGTCCTCCGAAACCGAAACCGACCGCCGCGAATTTCTGCAGCAATCCGTCCTTGGAACCGCTGCCGCGGGGCTGGCGATTGCCTCTACCTCGCACGTTTCCGCTCAAACCGTCCCAGCAGCTGCTGAACCCGAAATCACCAACGAAGTCGACGTTCTCGTGGTCGGCGGCGGTACGGCGGGCGCGATTGCTGCGATTCAGGCAGGGCGCGCTGGAGCAAAAACGCTGATCGTGGAGCGCAACAGCCAGCTTGGCGGAACGACGACGACGGGTGGTGTCGCGTTTCCCGGATTGTTCGATGCCTGGGGCAAACAGGTGATCGCGGGAATCGGTTGGGAACTGGTGAAGGAGAGTGTGGAACTGGACGAGGGCAAATTTCCTGACTTTGCCAAAGTTCCGCAGGCGCATTGGCATAACCAGATCTACACCAATCAGTTTCTTTACGCGATTCTAGCGGAGGAAAAGTGCGAGCAGGCCGGGGTGGCGATTGCCTATTACGAATTCCCGCAGGCTGTGACGAAAACGGATGACGGCTGGATAGTAGATTGTGTCGGGTTCGGAACAAAGCGTCAGGTGCGTTGTAAACAGATTATCGACTGCACCGGCGGCGCTGAAGTTGTGGGTTTGCTAGGGCTGCCGCGATTGCGTGAGGAGGAACGGCAGCCAGGTTCGTATTTGTTCATGATGGGCAAAGAACATCAGCCTGGTCGGAATCAGGTTCATCGGCTTTACGTCCACGGCGCGGATTCGACCAACTCACGGACCGTGACGGAGGCGAATCTCACGGGCCGAAAGTCGATTCTCGCCAGAGTGCGTGACAAGAAGGAGCGCCTGATGCACATGCAGCCGGAAACGGGGTTTCGAGAGAGTTTTCGCATCGAAGGCGAAACGATTATTACAGTAAACGACTACACTTCCGGTCGCCTGTTTGAGGACGCGATCAGCTATGCGTTTTACCCGGTCGATCTTCATACGAAAAGCGGAGTGAGGCCGAAGCCTCTCAAGCCGGGCACGGTTCCGACAATTCCGCTGCGGGCGCTGATCCCGAAGGGCAGTCGTGATATCATCGTCGCGGGTCGATGCGTTAGCAGTGACCGGTTGGCGAATTCTGGCTTGCGGGTTCAGGCCTCCTGCATGGGCATGGGGCAGGCAGCCGGAGTGGCAGCCGCGTTAGCCGCGAAGGCGGGGGCGACGCCGTTAGAAGTGCCGTTAGCAGAGATTCATGCGTTGCTTCGCGAACATGGGCAGATTGTGCCGGCGTAACTTCGAATGGCATTCGAAGATTAGAAAACTTCGATTACCAATCGAAGCTACCAATTCTACATGAAACGCAGATTCGTCTCGCTCCTGACCACGTTGAGCTTCGTCGTCATGGCGGTGACGGGCATCCTCGCCTTTCTCAGGCCGTTCTCGATCCGGATAGTCGGCCTGCACGCGCTGATGGGGTTCGTGTTTGTCGGCCTTATCGCGATGCACGTGCTGAATAATATCGGACATCTGAAGCGCTATGTGCGTAGCAAACTACTATGGGCGACGTTGGGAATCACCCTCGGATTGACGGCGCTCTTCTTCTGGCAGCCAAGTCCGATTCGCAGCATTCTAGGCCTGAGCCAGAACCTCGGCCCTGCGCTCGACCGCTTTGAAATGACGATCGATGGCTTGGTTTATCGCTATAGTCCGTCGCCGCACTACAAATTTGCCCTGACCATCCGAGCCGGGCGCGCATTCGATCCCGAAGCCCCACCACACGTCGCCATCTGGCTCGAAAACGCCTCGTCCTATCACATCAAGACGCTTCGCGAACCACAGGACGCGGCAACAGGCCGAGCCGCGCTGCCGTATTGGGATTTCAAAGTTCGCGGCTGGGAAAATGCGAAGCGCAAGGCTGACGAATCAGGGAAGGATCTCGCCGAAGAGTTGGGAGTAGACGGCATTTCCGGTGCGACGCAGAACAGCTCCTTTGATCCGGCCGAATACATTTTACCCGCCGATTCTGAGAATCCGATGCCCTACAACGGTGTGGAAAACTTCCCTTAGAAATTGGCGTAGATTTCGTGCAGTCTGTCCACTGCCCGGTTCCAGGGAACCTCGCGGTAAACGAAGGCGCGCAGCCACCGGATAAATTTCGGCTCTTCAGGAAATATCGTGGCAGCTGAAAGCATCGTAGTAGAGTGTATGAATGAAAAGCCTCGCCCATCACTATGCTTTGTTACTGGGATTGGAAAGTCCGTGGAAAGTGGAATCAGTCGATC
>JBLHKS010000103.1:0-25225 GCA_047620505.1 Verrucomicrobiales bacterium
CCGGCCTTCGTTTCGATCCCCGATCCGCGTGGAGTTCCGCAGGCGAGCATCAACAACTGGGGGCCAGGTTTTCTGCCGGCTGAGTTTCAAGGGACGACGTTCAGCGCGAGTAGCCCGGTTCGACACCTGACGCCGCCAGCCGAAATCAGCTCAGCGCAGGACAACGCCGCTCGTTCTCTGCTCCAGCGGATGAACGCGCGTCATCTCGAAAAAAATCCCGGTGACAGCAAGCTCGCCGCGCGGATCGCGAGTTACGAGTTGGCAGCGCGGATGCAACTCAGCGTGCCCGAGATCAGCGACCTGAGCACCGAGCCCGCCCACATTCTCAAGCGCTACGGCGCGGACGACGAATCGAATCCTACCAAAGCCGCCTTTGCGCGGAATTGCATTCTGTCTCGCCGTTTGATCGAACGCGGCGTCCGTTGCGTTCAACTTTTTAACGGTGCCTACGCCAGCGGCGGCAAGCTCAATTGGGACGGCCACAGCAAGCTCAAGGAGCAGTACGACGTCCATGCCGAGATCCTCGACCAACCATCAGCTGCTCTGATTTCGGATCTCAAGGAACGCGGTCTGCTGGAGGAAACGCTCGTTGTCTGGTGCACGGAATTTGGCCGAATGCCGATGTTCCAGAAAGGCGCGCAAGGCCGCGATCACAATCCGGACGGCTTTACTTGCTGGCTAACCGGAGCTGGCGTGAAGCCCGGCGTGAGCCACGGAGTGACCGATGAACTCGGCAAAAAGGCGATCGAAAACGTCCATCCACTCTACGACTTCAACGCGACGATTCTGCATTTGCTAGGGCTCGATCACGAGCGATTGACGTTCTACCACAACGGAATCGAACGGCGGCTGACGAACGTCGAAGGCGAGGTGATTCACGAGCTGCTGGCCTGAGCGATCCGGGCTTCCCACGCATCCAGAAGGCGGCTTAGCTCGTCTGAAATTTCCGGTTTTGCGCCGGAAAGATTTGTCGTTTCACCGAGGTCTTCGCTCAGATCGAACAGCATCCGCTCACCGCTGGCCTGCTCGATCAACTTCCAATCACCCTTGCGAGCAGCGCGGCTTTCCTCGAAGCCTTTCCGCTTTGGGCCGTGTTTTCGTCGCCAGAAAAGTGTCCGCTCCTGCTCTGGATCAGCTCCGGTGAGGATCGGCAGGAGGTCAATCCCGTCTTCGCCAACCGGATCCAAAGGCAAGCGCCCCAACCGCCGAAAAGTCGCCGTCCAGTCCATTGTGATTCCGACCTGCGAAGTCGTTTCGCCCGCCGGGATCACGCCCGGCCAATTCGCGATGCAGGGAACCCGCGTGCCGCCTTCCCAGATGGTTGACTTGCCATCGCGAAACGGCGTGTTGCGCGAAAACTGATCGCCGCCGTTGTCGGAGGTGAAAACGACTAACGTTATTTCTCGCTGCTTCACGCGGTCGACCGCCGCCAGGACCTCGCCGATGCCCGCGTCCATCCGCTCGACCATTTTGATGTAGGTCTCGCGATCACCCTGCTGCCAGGACTTTTCTTTCGGCTTGATAACTTTGTTAGCGTCCTCAGGACCTTGCCAGGGGAAATGAGGCGCGGGGTGGGAAATGAAGAGGAAGAACGGATCGGCGTGGCGCTCTTCGATGAATTTGACCGCGTCCTCTGTGATGAGATCAGTTGAGTAGC
The DNA here is from genome assembly GCA_047620505.1 of Verrucomicrobiales bacterium. Classification (GTDB taxonomy): domain Bacteria; phylum Verrucomicrobiota; class Verrucomicrobiia; order Verrucomicrobiales; family DEV007; genus JBLHKS01. Next base: position 1,658 of record JBLHKS010000103.1, read on the forward strand.
CCTCGCGCTCGATCGGCTCGTTCCCAAGCCAGAGATCGGGCACGCCGATCCGGTCCATGTGCTCGAAATAATGATGATTTCCGCCGAGCAGACCGAAGAAATGATCGAAGCCCTGTTGTAGCGGCTGGCGCTCGCGATCGTAGCCGACGTGCCATTTTCCGCTCAGCCCGGTTACCACGCCAACTGAGCGAAGCGCGTCCGCGATCGTCTCACCTTTTTCCGGTAGACCTCGGTCGAATTCCTGATAATAAAGCGCGTTGTCGAGACCCAGCAGCTGCTGGTAGCGACCGGTCAGAAACGCGGCGCGCGTCGGCGAGCAGACGGCGGAGTTCGCGTAAAAATCGGTGAAACGAACCCCGCCCGCAGCGAGGGCATCCAGGTTTGGGGTTTTGATGTCTTCACAGCCGTAGCAACCGAGATCGCCATAACCGAGGTCATCAGCGAGAATAAAAATGATGCTTGGTTTCTCCGCAGCGTAAGCCGAAATCAAAAGCACGAAGCCGAGCAAAAAGAGAATCCGTCGCATCCATCAATGAAGCGACGACAAGAGCCTACTCAATCGAAATCGGCTCGTCGATCACGGTTGCTTCGACGTTTCCGTGCCGAACTGCGGCGGCTCCGCGGCCAACGATTTCACCGTTTAACTCGTAAGCCGCTTTTGGCGGTTGGACTTCGCCGTCTTTGACTTTGGCCAGCGCGACAGCGGGCTTTCGATCTCGAGTTCGGATCGGAATCGCGAGATCTGAGCCGTACTTGCGTTCGACCTGAGTCAACGCGGAGCGCCGCCATTCCTGCTCGATTCGAATGATGGAAGCCCGCTCTTGGGCATCGATTTTCTGGCGAGCGGCTTCCGTCGGCGCTGAGGCGCGAGCGATCCGGGATTTTTTGGCAATGGCCTGCTTTTTTCGGCGCGCCTGCGGCTCAAGCGCACGCATTTCGGCCAAAACGTAGCCGTCGAGTTTTGTCTGGGCGAGAGCCCGGATTTTCTCGGATTCCGAAGCGTTGAGCCGTTTATAGACGCCAATCGTTTCCGCAATCGCCGCGACGTCGCGAAGATTGAGCGAGCCGGAGTTGGCACCGACGACGAACGCGTAATCGGAATCGCCAAAAACGGTTCCGTAGCGATCGAGCCGGGCTTCGGGATCGGTGGTTTGGCATCCGCTGAGGACAGCCAAACCTGCGCAAGCCGACAAGGCGGCTTTGAGTCTGAACCTGGATAAAATCATGGCGGCGGCGGTGGGCCTCCTCCTCCTCCCGGGGGCGGCGGTGGTGGGGTTCCTCCTCCTCCTGGGGGCGGCGGTGGTGGGGCTCCCCCTCCTCCCGATGGCGGCGGTGCTCCTCCTCCTCCCTGAGGCGGGGCAGGTCCAGCAGCAGGCTGAGGACCGACTTGATTTTGGCCGGCAGGTCGTTGAGGACGAGCGCCTTGGACCTGAGCCGGGTTCCGGCAATTTGGATCGAGCGAACCCACGGGACAGGCGTTTACTCTCAGGTTCTGCGCGTTCTGCTGAGGCGGCGCGTTGGCTGAAGCCAAGGCCGGATTGCCGCCTGCGAGAGCGGACAAAAGTCGCAGCGGACCGCCTGGTTCGCGAGGCCTGCCTGCGGTGTTCGACTCTGCAGTCGCGCCGGGCCTACCAGGATTTGGATTTCGGGCGCGGCTCGGAATTTGAGCCAACTGAGCGAAACCACCTCCAGTAAGCTGGCTGCTTCCAACCAGGGATGGAAGATCGACGTCGAAGACCCGAGGCATCGTATTTTCCAGGCAGTGGATGATCAGCAGCTGCCCAGCTCGGATCGTGATTTCATCCTTGGCGAGCGACTTCAAATTCACGGTCACTTTGCCTTCGATGCAGGCGATTTTGATGTAGCGGCCAGGCTGATAAGTGATCATCATCGTCGCCTTGGCCTCAATTTGAGCGAACGGCGTGTTGACGGTCATTTTTTCTCGCCCGAGTCCGGATTTGTCCGAGCTAACGAGCATGACCCCCTGATTGAGATCGAGCTCGGATTCGTTTTCGCGAAGCGCGACGTCCGTTTTTGAGCCGACCCGAATGACGCCGTGCGCAGTGTCCAACTCGCCGCGAGAATCCGCGCCGGTTTTCAGTGAATCGCTGTCGTGCTTGACGTCGTTTTCAGCGTGCTTGAGCGATCCGGCGAAAACTGGGCCGCAGATCAGCAGAGCCGAAAGAATCGTGGTAAAAAATTTTATCATCGTCAGCGTTTTTTAAAACACGACACGCATTCCCAGCGTCGCGCCCCAGGTGAGGTTTTCGTAGTCGCGAAATTCAGCGTTTGAATCGTTCAACGCGTAAGCCAATTCAAGATTCACGTAGGAATTCCAAGCGACCGAGCCCTGAAATCCCTGCCAGAGCGTGATCATCTGGCTTAAGGAAAGGTAGTGATTCACGTCCTCGCGGCCATCCAGCTCATAATCGAAAACCGAGCCGGTGTAGAGCAGCGTTGAGGAGAGTTTCGGCGTCCATTCCACGATGTAACCGCCAAACCAACGATACTCGCCGCGTTTTCCAGTCGTCGGCGTCGCGTCGAGGCTCGGCTCAACCACGACTCCGTAATAAATTCGGTGACCGCGTTTGATCGGCGTGTTTTTTTGCAGGCCTGCGCTGATCGAGTGATTCGTGAAAAGCTCATCGGCGAGGTCGTTTTCGGTGATCCGATAATAATTGTAATTCGCGAACATGGCGAGGTCCTGCGTGATCAGATCCAGCCAGGTCCCGTTTTTCTGCGGCGTGTAGAAAAGGCCCGCGGTTGCCACCATATATTCGAAGTCGAGATCGGTGAAATCGTCGTAGCGGAAGAATTCCTGCGTCAGGCCGACGTTTGCGAAAAGGTTTCCCTTGATTGAAGGCAGCCAGCCGACGCGCGCGCCGCTTCGCCAATACGCGTCGTTCACTTCAGTGCCTTCGTCCGCTAGGGTCGCGTTGTCGGTCCTGACATAACCAGAATATCCAGAAAGCGACCACGGCATCCAATTGGCCACGCGCTCGATCACGACGACGTCGCCGAACTCGTCATCCCCTTCCATCTCAGGGATTTCCGAAGTCAGCAGCTGCTGGTCGGCGGCCGGCAGATTGGCAACCGAGGCGGGATCCGCGATGCGGGAAGCGGACTCGCCATCTTGAGCCAGGACGAGGCCAGGTAGCGCGAAAATCGAAAGCATCAAACGAAGAGTCATGAAGAAAGTCCAGATAGGTTGGCTCGCAATCTTGGGAGAGCGACCGGATTTTGGCAAGATGACAACGTTTTCATTTTGAATTCAGCGAATTGTCATCAACGAAAGCGGAAATCGGAGACCAGGTTGAAAAGGTCGGCGGCGGCCATTAGTCATTGGCGATCCCCGAGTTAAGGCGACCCTACCAACACCAAAAAAATGGGAAATTCCCCGAAACCGCCAACCATCCGTGATTATCATTTCCCGCCCAACGCGCTGATTGGCGAGGGCTCGTTCGGATGGGTCTGGATCGGGCTTTTCAAAGGCGATCAGCCGCGCGCGGTTAAAGTTTTCAAGCCACATTCGATCCAGGAAGGGCTTTGGCAAACGGAGTACGAGAAACTCCGCGCGTTGGACGAGCCGCCTGGGATCGTGACGCTCTACGATCGCGGCCACACCGACGACGAGGGCCTTCCCTACGTTTCGATGCGGCTGATGGCCGATCGGCTGGCGAACGACTCGGGCTGGGCGGGGCGGACCGTTAGCCGGGCGCTCAAGGCGAGTTCGCTCTCCGTTTCTGATCGCTGGCGAATCGTGCGCGAGATCGCTGAGATTCTGGCTTACATGCATCGTCAGGACGTTCGCCATTGCGATATCAAGCCTGGCAACATTCTGCTCAGCAGCGGCGGTGAATCTCGGCCGGTCCTTTGCGATTTCGGCCAGAGCCGGACGGAGGGTTTCAACGAAGGAGCCGCGATGGGGACTCTGCTTTACGCGTCTCCGGAGCAGCTTTGCGATCCCGAGAACCCGACGAAAACCTGGGACGTCTACAGTTTTGGCGTTACCGCGTTTCAAATCCTGACCGACGAGTTGCCGCGCCTGGCCGAGCCGGTTGGTGCGGAAACGGTCGATTCGCAGCCGCTTCCGACGGACACGCTGATTCTTCAACGCGAAACTGAGCTGACGCCACTTGGGCAGGCGACGATCGAAACCTGGAATCCGGATTTGATCGTTTCGCGCCTCCAAAAGCAGGGTGAAATCAAGGAGCCTCCCGGTTTGAACGCGGTGCAGCGGGATGATTTCGGCGTGATCACGAAATGTCTGGAACTCGAGCCCGCGAGCCGATTTGAGGACATGGAGCAGGTCGTCGAGGCGTTTCAGCAAGCCGAAAAACGGCGGACGCTGGCGGGTGCGCGTCGCAAGCAGCTGCTGTTCGCGATTTTGACGGTGATCGCCGTCGTTGCAGCCGGCTTCGCATTCTGGGAACGCGGCGAAGCCAATGTCGCTCGGACAAATGCGGAAGAAGCCCTGGCCGTGACGGACGAGGCCCGCGAAAAGGCGGTGAACGCACTCGAAGCCAAAGAGCAGGCCCTGGCCGCGGCGGAAGCGTCTAACGCTGAGGCTCTTCGCCAATCGAAACTGGCTGAAGCGGCCGCTAAGCAGGCGAAACAGAGCGCGGAAATCGCAGTCCAGAACGCAGAGCTCGCAGCGCTCAGCGCCTCGGTCGCCAAAGGCTCGCAGCGGACGGCTGAGGGGTTGATCAACTCGATGCTCTACGATCTCTACAACGATCTGCGGCCGCTTGGCCGAATCGGTTTGTTAGACCAGATTTCCCAGCGTGCTGACCGATATTTTGCTGAGTTGCCCGAAGAACATCGCGACGCTGACACGGAAAGGGAGAGGTCGACGATGTACAACAGCCGTGGAGACATTTTGCTAAGCCAAGGCAAGCCGGCGGATGCACTTTTGGCTTACGGCGCGAGTTTATCGATCCGTCAGCAGCTGCTGGCTGAATTGAATCCGGAATCTAACTCAGCGGAAAGCCGAATGCTGCGTCGAGACATCAGCGTTAGCCTGGAAGGAGTCGGCGATGCCAATTTGGCAGTCGAAGATTTCAATGCGGCTCGCTCTGCTTACGATGAAAGTCTGCGCATTCGGCAGGAATTGGTCAAGGCCGATCAAACCGGAGCGGCGGCGGCGGATCTGGGCGTGAGTTACGCAAAAATGGGCGATCTGGATCTCGCGACTGGCGCGACGGAAGACGCTTTGAGCCGGTACCACGCCGCTCAGACGGTTCTTGAAGAGTTAGCCAAAGAAGAGCCGAAAAATCTCGCGCGCCAACGTGACGCGAGTGCTGGGATCGCGCGAATCGGAGAAGCGATGTTGGCCAACGGCGATTCGAGAGGTGCCTACGAATCCTACCTCGCTGGAGTCACCAGGCTTGAAAAATTGAATTCAGTTTTTCCCGGAAATGCCGAAATTCGAAGCGATCTCGCGAAATTGTTGATCCGTCAGGGCAATCTCAATCTGGAATTTTCGGAAAACGAAGCCGCGGCCGAAAACCTCGAGAAATCGGAAATGATTTTCGAAGAACTCGTCGATCGCGATCCATCAAATCTCGCCTTGCGCCGGTCGTTGAGCTACGTTCGCGGAAATTTGGCGCAGGTGCTGGACGCGCTCGGCGACGCGCATGCCGAAACCGATCCAGCAACCGCGCTTTCGAATTATCGCGCCAGTTTGCGGGAATCCCGACGGCTCGATCTCGAAGGCGACGACTCGGAAAACTGGCGGATCGCCCAGGTCGTTACGCTTTTCAAAATGGCAGGCCTTCAAGCAACCGCCGCTCCCGATGACGCTGCCGCGCTCTATCGGACCGCCTTGCTGACTCTGAACGACCTGAAAAACGGCGGCGAATTGACAGAAGAGCAATCGAAATGGATCGAAGCGATTGAAGCCGAGTTAGATCGCTTGTAACCTCGACCACTTTTCGGTTCAAAACCCATATCGCATCCATGTTTCTAGCGGCAATCGAACGCAAAAGCGGCAAAGAATTCAGCCTTGAGCTCAAGGATGGCGATTTTTTCGTCATCGGTCGTCAACCGGACCTACGAGTCGCTTCGAAGTTCACTGGAGATCGGCAGCTGCTGACGATGACGCTCGGCGATGCGGACGGAACGATCAGTCGAACTCACGCTTGGGGCGAGTGCCGTGGAAACGCGCTGGTGATCAATCGAATCCCGCCGGATCAGGGCAAAAAAACGCCCCACCCGTTCGTTTCGATCTTTGAAAGCCGCCGGCAGCTGCCAGACACGATTTCTCTCGATGCTGGGCAATCTTTTGGGATCCACAGCCAAGGCTGGATGGAATTTCATTGGGTCGAAACGCTCGACGAAATGCCGAGTCACGTGCTCAACGAAATGCCGAGCATCGAGCTGAAATCGATGGCTTACGCGAAGGCGGGAATCGCACCCTCGGTGCTGACCGCACAGCTGGATTTGATTCAGCACGAGCTACCGAAGGTCTTTTCGGCCTGGTCGACTCCTGAGGAACTTTTAACGGGTGCGGCTCAGTTCATTCAGAGATCCATGCAGGGACAGACGGCGGTGACGGCCACGTTTATTTCGGTCGAGCCGGGTGGCGCGGGGCATCAAATTTTGAGCACGCCGCCAAACCAATCTGCTGAGTTTCGTCCGAGCAATCGGCTCTTGACCGATCTCTATTCGGGAAGCAGCGGGCTCAAAGGAACCCCGCGTGTCGTTCAGTCGAAGCGCGCTTCTGGAGACATCGATTCGATGGTCAGCATCACTTATTCTTTCGACTGGATTCTGGCGATTCCAGTTGGTGCCGAAAGGCGCGAAGCAGGTGGCGAGCACTTTCAGCCGTTTCTTTATGAAGGTAAGCCAGTTTGTCTTTACATCGAGACGCGTGAAGCGATCGACACCGAGCCGACGAAGCTGGTTCCGTTTTTACGGCTCGTGAATTCGCTGGTCGCGAGCGCGCTTCAGGCTGAGCATGAGCGTCAGCTGCGCTTGGACGAAGCCGGTCAGTCTCGAGAGCTGCTTACCGCTTATCGAAAGTTCTTTTTGCGGGCGGTCGGCGAGATCACCGGCGCTCGCACAATTCTGCCGGATCCAGGTGATCCGGGCCGCGTGATTCACGAACGCGCGGCCGATGCGATGGCCCAAGGCGATTTCGAAGCTTGCGTGAAAGGGCTGGCATGGTTAGGAGATTCAGAAGCAAAAGCGCTCCGGCAAATCGCGAACCAACTTTTTGATCATCCGCCTTCAACAGATTGGCGTGAAGAACTTCGCCGCCTTCGCGCGGATGACGAAACTCAAGACATTTCAGACACCTCACTCTAACCAGAATCCACGATTGAAAACTACCATCAGCATCCTCAGCCTTGCGATTCTCGGCCTGTGCTCCGCTTCGGGCGAAGACGAGATCGTCGTCAAAAAATTCCTTCAGCATTCCCAGGTCGTTGGCGCGAGCGAGTGCATCGAATGCCACGAATCGGAGATCAAAGCTTGGCAAACGAGCCATCATTACGCGAACAAGGATCTCCATAAGAGCGACAGGGCGCTGGAGATCGCCCGAAATATGGGAATCACGTCGGCAGCCGCGATCCGCACCAGCGGGCTGTGCACGCAGTGTCATTTCACGGTGCAGAAAGTCGGGGCCGGCCCGTCCAAAGTGATCGACGGAGTGAGCTGCGAATCTTGCCACGGCGGCGCGAAGGATTGGCTCGATATTCACAACACCGGCGACAGACGCGACGGCGACGACACAGCAGCTGCTCGCGCAAAGCGAATCACGGACTCTGCTGCGGGCGGCATGATTCGGCCGGAAAAATTCCAGACAGTCGCGGCGAATTGCTACAGCTGCCACATCATCACGAACGAGGAATTGGTCAACAAAGGTGGGCACCCGGCGAAGAGCGAGGGTTTCGAACTCGTCGCTTGGATGAGCGGCGAGGTGCAGCACAATTTCTTCGACAGCAAAGGGGCGACGAACGCCGCTGCGCCGAAAGAACGGCAAAGAATGCTCTACATCGCCGGCTCGGCTCTCCAGCTCGAATACAGCCTGCGTGGTCTCGCCAGAGCGAAGGAAAAAGCGGATTATGGGAAGGCGATGGGCCGAAACTGCGGATCGAGCCGAACTCAATTCAACGCGATCGTTGAGGCTCTCGGCAGCGACGCTCCGGCTGAATTGGTCGCCATCGGCGAAGCGGTAAACGCCGACGGCCTGCTGAAATTCTTCAACGTGGATCCTCTGAACGCAGCCGCCGACGCGGTCGCGGCGCAGCTCGATCTGTTCGCGAAAAACCACGACGGATCAGCTCTGGGTGCGATCGACTCGATGATTTCGCCCGAAGGAAAAGGAAAAGTCTTTCAGCCGTAGCCGTTCGGATTTTGAGCCTGGAATTTGGAATGACTCGATGACTGAAAACGCCCACGCGCCGAGGAAGACCGCTCATGCTCGACCAAAACGATGGGATGTGCCTTTCGCGAAGGAGCTTCGGCAGGCCGAAATGGATGATGGCCTCGCAGCGGAGCTACTCGCAGGCCCGCTAAAAGCGTTAGGCGAAGACATCGATCGATTTCCAGCAAATCTTCCTCTAATCAGCGTGCTCGCCAACGATTGCCGCGTGCGAAAATTCGAGGAAGGCGAGGTTGTTGTCCGCAAAGGCGACTACGGAAATTCGGCCTTCTTCATTCTGGAAGGAAACGTCAACGTCGTGCTGAAAGGCCTGCCGGACTCGGCTCTCGGGCGTTACGTGAAGCCGAAAGCGCCGCTGCTCCGCCTGATTGCCAGGGCTTTTGGCGCTCGAAAAGGCTACCCGGAGATTCGGTCGAAACGTCGGCAGATCGATCAAAAGTCGCACGAATCGGTTAAAATCAGCCTGCAGGATTTTCCTGAAGTACTATTGGAATCCGACACCACGCAGTTGAATCCGAAGAACGCCGTTAACCTGTCCGCCTCCGACAAGCAGCACGGCCAGATTTTTGGCGAGATCGCCGCGAGTGGCCGAATGCCGCGCACGGCCACGGTGCTGGGCGGAAAGTCAGGGGTGACTTTGTTGGAATTGCGTTGGCAGGGCATCCGCGAGATCCGAAAATACTCGCCCGGCTGGAATCAAATGCTCGATCGCCGCTATCGGGAGCGTTCGCTTCGGCTGCACCTCGAGGAATCGGACCACACCAAATTTGTAAGCCGCGAGAAAGATCTGGTCCGCGAAAACGATCCGAATGGGGAGCCGATTTCGCGATTCGATTTCGTAATGGACAACAGCCAGTTCCGTTCCTATGGCGAGTTCGCTTGGCAAGGCTCCTACAAAGAAATGGCTTCGGCCGATTCGGCAGAACGCTTGAAATCCGAGCCCGTGATCGTCGAGCAAAATGGCCAGGCAAACGGACTTTACCTCGTGCGTGGCGGTTTCGTCCGCGTTCGCCACAAATACAATCACGGCGAAAAAACGACTTCCTACCTTGGAAAAGGCCACAGCTACGGGCTCGTTGAAATCTATTATAATTGGAAGAAGCGAGCGCTAGGCGCAAAGGACGAGCAGCTCCTTCCTTTCAGCAACACGCTCAGTGCGGTTGGTCACGTCGATGCGATTTTTATCCCGGCTCACGTGGTCGAAGACATCATCATTCCTTCGTTAGACGCTGGCGAAATCGCGAAGCTTGAGAAAGAGATGGCGCGGATTGATAGGGATCGCGAAGTGCCTCTGCTGGACGAGCCGATGCTGGAATTTCTCGTCGAAGAGCGCGCGATCAACGGCAGCGCCGCGATGTTGATCGACCTCGACCGCTGCACGCACTGCGACGACTGCGTCCGAGCTTGCGCGTCAACCCACGACAACAATCCGCGCTTCATCCGGCATGGTCCGGAACAGAACGGAATTCAGCTGACGCAAGCCTGCATGCACTGCGCAGATCCGGTTTGCCTCATCGGCTGTCCCACTGGAGCGATTCACCGAAGCGAGCCGGATAACCAAGTTGTCATCAATGATCTAACCTGCATTGGTTGTTCGACCTGCGCCGACAATTGTCCCTATCATAATATCCAGATGGTCGACATTCGGGATAAAGATGGCGACTTCGTTCCGGGCACCGAGCGGCCAGCAGCTGCTGAGCCTCCTCGTCGAATCGATCCCGCTGAACCGCCGATCCGCAAGGCCACAAAATGCGATCTCTGCGAGTCGTTGCCGATGGGGCCGGCTTGCCAGTACGCTTGTCCGCACGACGCGCTCGTTCGCATCGATTTGCGCCAACCTGAACCGCTCATCAAATGGCTGAACCGTCGTTAAGAGCTTCGTTCACACGCCGCCGGGTCGTTGGCGGGTCCCTGGTTCTGGCTGGCCTGCTAGTCGGACTCGTGGCATTGTGGTTTGGTCAGGCGGCCTTTATCGCGACTTCGTTTTACTCTGGATTTGCGCTCTTGGGGCTGATCCTTCTTCTAACGCTGTTCAACGCGCGCAAAAAAATCCCGCTTCCGTTCCTCCCGATTCTAAGTGCATCCGCTTGGCTACAATTCCACATTTACGCCGGATTCCTCTCGGTCATCCTCTTCTTGATTCACGTCGAATTCCGGATTCCGACCGGATTGCTTGAAGGGATTTTGACGGTCGTCTTCGCCATCGTTACTTTGTCAGGAATTTTCGGCCTTTTCGTCTCGCGACTACTTCCCAAGCGGATGAGACGCTCCGGTGAAGCTCTGGTTTACGAGCGCACGCCGCGGCATCGCCGGGAAATCCGCGAGAACGTTCACGAGCTCGTTTTGAAGGCCGAGGAGACCTGCGAATCTTCGACGATCCCGGATTTCTACGTTCAACACGTCGAGCCCTTTCTTTCGCGTCCAGCCTCTTGGCGACTTCCTTTTATGAGCCGTGAACGCGGCTCGCCAACCGAGTTGTATCACGAATTGGAAGCTCGCGGCCGGTATTTGTCGGACGACGAAAAGGAACTCGCGGCCGAACTTCGCGAGTGGGTCGAAACCAAAGAGAATCTCGATTTTCAGGAATCGAGCATGCGCCTGCTCAAGATTTGGCTCTTCGTTCACATCCCCTTTACCTATAGCCTTATATTATTAGGAATTGCTCACGCAGTGATCGTTCTGCTCTACGGCGGCAACGGTTGATCTACTATGCCCAAGAAACTCCAGCGCTTTGAAAACGACGCGGTCACTTACGATCGGCCGAATTTGAAATGGGCATGCGGCCACGTCTGCGAAGGTCGTTCATGCGCGTTAGGACCGAGCAAGCGCGGTGACTGTCGCGGCGGAAGCGAGTGCATTCCGTTGAAAAGGGGCGACCGCTGGACTTGCACCCGAAGCTCATTTTACGGTGGCCCCTGCGCCGACGGCCCCGGAGCCGACGGGAAGTGCTGCAACGACCTGGCAATCTGCAAGCCGGATCGGACTCTCCGCGCAAAACGAAAAATCGCCGCACTCCTCGCGGTTGCGGCGACAATCGGGCTCGTCTTGATCTTCCTCGGCGGAAGCCCGAGCACGCGCGAATCGTTGATCGATCCTGGTCCGTTGACGACGGCCCACGCAGGCTCTAGCACGAACTGCGCGGCTTGCCACGGTGACGACATTGCTCTGACTACCTCGATTCATGAGCGCGCCTTGGCGATGAATCAGAACTGCCTGACTTGTCATGCTGCAATCGCTGGCAAACACGAGGAATCGACCAGTTTCGCCCACGGCCTACCCGCCGAAACTCTTCGTGACCTCACAGCAAAATCACAAAATGATCATCAGCAGCTGCTGATCTCGCTCGCCAGCAACAGCCCGATTGTTGACGCCGGTGCTACTGGGAGTCTCGCCTGCGCGACCTGCCACCAGGAACATCACGGTCAGCAGGCATCGTTAATCTATTTAACCAATCAGCAGTGTCAGGTTTGCCATCAGAAGCAATTCGACAGCTTCGCTCATGGGCATCCGGATTTCAACGACACGGCTTATCCGTTTTGGCAGCGGACGCGGATCCATTTCGATCACGAAAGCCACTACGGCGGCCATTTTTCGGAAAAGACCGACCGCGCGCCTGAGGGATTCGATCAAGAGAAACCGTTTTCTGAAAGCGCATCGTGTCGCACCTGCCACGTTACCGATGCTTCGGGATCGCACATGAGATTGGTCGGTTACGACAAATCCTGCGGGGCTTGCCATGCGGACGCGGTCAACGGCGGCAATCCGATCCCGTTTCTAACGCTTCCGCATGCGCCGCATCACGATCACGCCGATAAAACCGAACACGGAATGGGCGTCCCCCCGATTTTGCTCGCTGCGCTTTCGGATCAATCGAGAAGCGACCTTTTGTCGACGGATTCGAACCTCGCTGATGAGCCGGATATTAACGGAATGGTTCAGCTGAGCGAGGCGGATCTGGAGGGCCCAATCATGGCGGAATTGCGTGAATTTCATCACACTCTCTGGGAAAACGGCCCCTCCGAATTCGAAGAGCGACTCCTCGCGAATGGTTGGATCGTGCCGGAAGGTTCAGGCCAGCTATTCGCCGGGCTAAGCCTCGACAGCATGCGGCAGTTTCTCTTTCCAGGCACGAAATGGGAGTTAGGAGATCTGGCATTTCCGGAACTCGATATCGATTCGATCAACAAGCATCTTGCGGCTTCGAATCGCTCGATTGGGCTCTGGCCGGAACGCGCAAATGCCAAGCTATCGCCTTTACTGAGACATTTGCTGGCTCCGCAGAAATCCGCAGCCGACGCTTTGAGTATCCTCAATCAAAACTCCGAATTGGAGCTCGCCGATCTGAGCAAAGCAACTCAGACGGAACTCGCCGCCGCTGCGATTCTGGCTTGGGAAATCAAAGAGCTCCATCACTTGATCCAGGAGCGCGGGGCTCCATTTCTCGAACAATTTGTTGAGCTCCAGGGCGGAATTCTTGAGGTAGGCAACCAGGAACAGGTCATGGAATCCGTGTTTTTCATGGCTAAGTCGGATGAATTGTTCATGGCCGGTTTTCACGCCGAAATTATCGCCTATCGAGCCGGAAATCACCCTCCCAAGGTCGCGCCCGCTTCTGACCAACCGGCTCAGCAACCCAAACCTGCGAGCGGCGGAGATGATGACGATTTTGGATCGGATCCGGCCCCAGCAGCTGCTGACGATGATTTCGGAAGCGATCCGGCTCCAGCTCCAACAGCTACCGACGACGATTTCGAAAGCGATCCGGTTCCAGCTCCGGCAGCTGCTGATGACGACGATTTCGGAAGCGATCCTGTTCCAGCCCCAGCACCTGCTGACGACGATTTTGGATCAGACGAACCTGAAAAACACGAAGACCACGACCATGGCGACTCTCCCGAATACCAGGTTTTCGAACCATCGGCGGCTCGCGACTGGCAACGCGGCGGCGGCTGGTTTTACGAGCACTTTTCGTTAAACTATCTTTCGCGCGGACACGCGGATCCGGCCCTGAAAACTTGGCTGGACGCAATCACAAAAACCGCTTCCGAAGGCAAAACACCTCGGGCGCGCGAGGACGCGTTGGCGGTTCTTCGCTACAATTTCGATTTTCGCAGCGGCCACAAATCGAGCGCGGCTGGCAGTTGTTTGAAGTGCCACACGATCGATTCGAAAATTTCCACCGAAGGCAATTTGAGTCTCCAGATCAATTGGAAGTCGGCTTTCGGCAAGCCGATCGATACGTTCGAGCTTACTCGATTCAGTCATTCCAGCCACATGCATGCGATGGAATGCGCTGCTTGCCACAGCTTCGCACGTGACGAAAAATACCCGACTTTTTTCCCGACTGAGGATCCTTGGTCGAAGTGGCCCGGGGCACCGGATTCAAAGACGAATCCTCATGAGTTCAGCTCGAATTTTTCGCCAATCGATCATCAGCAGAGCTGCGCGACCTGCCACACCCCGCAGGCGGCCGGCAATTCCTGCCTCGACTGCCACTTTTATCACCATCGGCCAATCGGCACCAAAAGAATGACAAGAATGTCATTCGGTAATTAATGGTTGTTCACAAACTTGTTTTCTATTGAGATGATTCCTCCGCTCTTCTTTTCGAAATGAAAAATCGATTTCAACTCCGCCTCGTGCCGATTCTACTCACGTTTTTGTGCACAGTCGTTGGCGGCCTCGCTCAAGACACTCCGTCAGCAGCTGCTGAGGATGACGATTTCGGAACGGAGCCTGCGAAGCCGACGGGTGACGACGATTTCGGGACCGAGCCCGCGAAGCCGACCGGTGATGACGACTTCGGGACCGAGCCCGCGAGTGGGGACGACGATTTCGGCTCAGACGATGCGGAGAAGAAGCCTGACGAAGAGGAGGAAGCCGAGGAGAAGCCGAAAGAGTTCACAACGGCGGCTGAAGCGCATCTGACCTTCCTCAAAGCGCTCGAATCCGAGAACCGTTTTCCAAGCGCGGCGACTTGCGCGTCCTGCCATCCGGATCACTACCGCGAATGGTCAGTTTCAGCCCACGCCTATTCGCAGATGAGCCCGGTTTTCAACACGATGCACGCGGCGATCGTCGATCGCACGGCAGGGACGAATGGGGATTTCTGCATTCGCTGTCATACCCAGATTGGCATGCAGCGCGACGAGCCGCTTTTCACTTCAAACTTGAATCGGCACCCGGCTTCGATCGAAGGGATCACCTGCGTTGTTTGCCATCGGGTGAACAAAAATTACGGGAAAGTCAGCGGTCGAACTCACATTCAGGCGGGCGACATTTTCACGACGATGTACGGGCCTCAGGGTAGCGCGATTTTGATGGAAACGCTGGCGGAGGAAGAGCTGAAGAAGAAGCTGAATCCGCTCCGAGTCGATCCCGAAACCGGCGAGCCCTTCGCGGGCAAAAAGGACCTCCACGCGACGATCGAGAAGTTCGATCCGATCGCGACTTCGGGCTTCTGCGGCTCGTGCCACGACGTGAATCTGCTGAACGGTTTCCGGCTTGAGGAGGCGTTTTCGCAGTTTAAGAACTCGCCAGCTGCGGACAAGGAGCAGAATTGTCAGGACTGCCACATGGGCAAAGTTCCAGGCGCTGTCGCGACGACGATCGACAAGCGGCTCGATCCCGCCGCGTTCGTTCGCGAAAATTATCGATTCGGTCCAGGCGCTCGAATTGACGGCGATCTCTGGGCCGTCGAAGGCAAGCCGGAGACTGGAAAATACGGATTCGCAACGACACCGCGAAAACGAACGAATCACATGTTCGTCGGCCCGGACTACTCGATTATCCACCCGGCGATTTTCCCCCATTCACAGGATCTGAGGCAGGCTTTCTGGGAAACGACGAGGGAACTCGAGTCGGGTAAGTACGAACGCGTTGGCTTGGCTCACCTCATTGAATTCAAGTACGAGAAAGGTTGGGGCGATTCCGAGAGCGCATTCGAGAAGTCGATGGTCGAAGATCCAGACAAGGAAAAGGGGCTCCCGTGGCCTTGGGACGACCCAATTGTCCGCCTGACGATGGCTGAAAAGCTGAACGATAATTTCAAGCTACTGAACGCGATCAACACGCAGCGAGTTCAGATTTTGAGGCGCGGCGTTCAGTTGCACAACTTCGAAGTAATCCGAAACGACAACCGCGGAATGGAATTTCGGATCAAAGTGGTTAACGGAACCGACGGTCACGGTGTTCCGACTGGCTTCGATGCGGAGCGACTCGCCTTCCTCGAAGTGAAGGTCACCGACGCCAAGGGCCGAGTCGTTTTCAAAAGCGGCGATCGCGATCCAAACGGCGACATTCGCGATCTCCACTCGTCTTACGTCCACGCGGAAGCCGAGAAAACGGGCGACTGGCTTGCTGAGTCCGATTGGAAAACAGCAGCCGGGCTGAAGCGGATGCGCGACGATGAAAAATGGCTCGAGGATCCGTTTCTCTTTAATTTGCAATCGAAGTTCCTAACTCGAAATCATCGCGGTGGTGAGCGCGAACAGATTTTGGCGGTGAATTATTCGATTGATCCCCTCCCCTACATTCGGCCCGACACGCGGCCTGGAATTCTCGTCGCGCGGCCAGCAGCTGCTAGAAAGCAGGCCCGAATTCTGCCGCCGAATGGACATCGCTGGGCAGACTACAAAATCAAGCCATCTCAGCTCACCGGTGACGCTCCCTACGAAATCAGCGCGAAGTTTGTCTGGCAAATGGTGCCCGTGAACCTCGTTAAGGAGATCAGCGATCAGGGTTTTGATTACAATCTTTCTCCAGCCGAAGTGGCGCGGAGAGTCGCGTTTGGCCACAAAATGCCGGACGGAACGCGGCGTGGCGGCGCAATCACGACTTGGGAGCGCTCGATCAAAATCGGTCAGAGCGAAGCACCGACCGCAGACTGGAAACCGAGCGAAGAAGATATTCTAGCGGAGCCGACAGCGCCGTTCCCGTGGCGAGATCCAGCTGAATTTGGCGGAATCGAAGGAGGAATTAGCCTGCCCACGGAACTCGGCGATCTACCGGCGGGCGAAGGCGGTGCCGACGCGAGCAAGCTGACTCCCAAGCCATCCGAGAGCAAATCGGACGACAGTTTTGAGTAAAGATCAGATGAGAAACGCGCACAAAATTCTCAGAGGAACAGCCGCTCTCGTGGCTGGGCTCTCGTTTTCGAGCCTCCTCGCGGAAGACGGCAAACATGAGCACGGCCACGATCTCGGCTTAAGCGAAGAGTTCGTCCCGTTCGAAGAACTCGGCGAGGGATTCACGAAGCGGCCTAAGCCGGTTACCGAAGTTCTTGAAGACGCGGTGTTCGAGGAAAATCGCCAACGCAATGAGATCATCGAAAATCGTCAGGCCAATCCAGGCGTCGAAGATGGCCTAGAATTGCCAGAGCGACGCAACCTCTTCGGTGGGAATCCGTTCCTCGGCACAGGCGACATTTTTGAAGGAATTGAGACGCCGACTGGAGCCGTCGTGCAGCCGGTTTTTATTCTCTGGGGTGACTTCCGAACCGCAGTTCAGACTTTTGACAACGGCGCGACAGACATCACCGAATGGACAAATCGGCTCAATGTTTTCGGCAATCTTTACCTGACTCCGACCGAGCGATTGCTCTTCCAGATCCGACCATTTGATCAGGACGGAGGCTTCACCGGCGTCGAATTCGAAGGTCCGGACGAAGGCGGCTTCGAATCGCTTAACGGGAATATTCGGACGCTTTTTTTTGAGGGCGACATTGGCGAGATTTTCCCTCGCTGGGATCTGACGGACACCAAGCACTTCGACATCGGCTTCTCAGTCGGTCGACAGCCCCTGAATTTTCAGGACGGCATCATCTTGAATGATTTCGTCGACAGCATCGGATTCACCCGGTCGTCGATGTTCTGGTTCGGCTCGAATGCGACCCACGTGACTGGCTATTTGGGCGTGAACGAACTTCACCGCAATCTCGGAGTCGAAGACGACAACGCGTTGATCTACGGCATCAACGTTGGAGCCGACTACGACAAATCGACTTACGAACTCGACGCGGTTTACGTCGATGGTGACTCTGCAACCGGCGGCGATGGCGTCTACCTCGGTGCGGGCCAGATTCGTCGCTTCGGACACTGGAATTCGACTCTACGCTTTAACCAGAGCTGGTCGCTCGACGAGGAGACCACGGCTGTCAGCACAGGTTCGCTCGTCTCCCATCAGCTGTCGAAAACCATGCGGCACAACCACGATATTTTTTATCTCAACTCCTTCTTGGGCATTGACGATTACGCCTCAGCCGGCCGCGATCCCTCCACCGGCGGTCCGCTCGGCACTGTCGGAATTCTCTACGCCTCGACTGGCCTTGGTCGATTTGCAGCTCCCCTCGGAAACCGAGTTGGAGACAATCTCGGCTTCGCCACCGGCTACCAGCATTTCATGAACGACAACAAATCCCAGCTGATTTTTGAGCTCGGAGGTCGGCATGCGATGGAGGAAAACGAACAGAATTCGTTGGGTTTCATGACTCGATACCAACGCGCTTTTGGCCTTCATCAGATTTTCGTGATCGATGCGTTTGTCGCGGGTTACGACGATCCTCTCCTCGATGACTGGGGTTACGGGCTTCGCGCAGAGTGGCGCGTTAAATTCTAATCATCATGTTTGACCTGGAATCCTGGACGCAACCGTTCTATGTCGCCGGCTGGGCGTTGGTCGCGGGCGTCGCTTTCATCTTTCTGATGATCCTGCTAGGCATGCGCCGCCGCCAGCAGCTGCTGGACAACGTGAGGGCTCGCGAGGTCGCTCTCTTGGACTCGCAAATCGCGAAAGTTCGTTCAACGCGTCAGGTCCTCGAGGGAAAAGTAGAGAACGGATGGAACGGTTTTGCCAACTTTGTCGTAAGCAAAAAAACTCCGCATGCTGAGAGCGGCATCTGCTCGTTTTACCTTAAACCGAAGGATAAGCGCCTCAAATTGCCGCCGTTTCAGCCGGGCCAACATCTTGTTTTTCAACTCCCGGTGCCCGGTCAAGCTCAGCCAGTCACTCGCCGTTACAGCCTTTCCGATTCGCGGCATGACGACAGCTATCGAATCAGCGTCAAGCGACTCACTGCACCTGAGGACTCACCTGAAGAAACTCCGGCAGGACTGGGATCCGAATTTCTTCACGACCATGTCTACGACCAAGCGACCTCGCGCGAAGATTGCCATCTGCTCGTCTCGGCACCGCAGGGTTCCTTCTACCTTAACCCGCTCGAGGATGGACCGATCGTTCTGATCGGTGGAGGTGTGGGCGTGACGCCAATGTTGAGCATGTTCAGCGCGATTGCCGAGCAGAATCCCGAACGTGAAGTCTGGTTTTTCTACGGCGTCCGCCACAGCGGCGAGGATATTCTCGACGAGGAAGGCGTGCTCAGGTCCGAGGTAAAACGGGAACTGGCCACTCGCGAGAATCTGCATCTTTTCGTTCACTACTCGCGTCCGTTGACTCGCGATTCGATTCTTCTTGATGGAAATCCGGGACGCTACCGCCCTGGCCGAGTAACCATCGATGTTCTGAAAAAATCGCTACCCAGCAATAATTATCGCTTCTTCATCTGTGGAGCCGAAGAGATGATGGATCAGCTCGAGTCCGGTCTCGAAGGATGGGGAGTGCCCGAAGAACACGTCTTCAACGAGAGATTTGGCCCGCCGAAAAAGAAGCCTGGCCCGGGCGTAGGCTCAGGCATTGTGCGTTTTTCGCGCTCCGAAACCGAGAGCGAATTTGGCGGCGAAGACGGCTGCGTCCTCGACACGGCTGAGCGTCTCGGTGTTCCGATTTCTAACGACTGCCGAACAGGGGCCTGCGGAACTTGTCTAATCCCGATCCTGTCAGGCAAGGTCAAATATCCTCGCAAAACCGCCAATCGGCCCGAGTCCGGATTCTGCCTGACCTGCTCTTGCGTCCCCGACGGCGATTTGGTGCTCGATTGCTAAGAATTCACAACGACGGTCCCTTCGCTCGACGTAAGCTCGCTGTAAAGGCTCCCCAAACGAGTTGTCATTGGCCCCGGCTCGCCTCCACCGAATTCGGTCTCGTCAATCCGCGTCACCGCCGCGATTTCGCCCATTGTTCCTGTGCAAAAAACTTCGTCTGATGTGTGGATTTCCGCTTCTGGGATGTCGCGAATCTCAGTGGGAATCGCGTAGTCCCGGCACATCCTCATTACAGTTGAGCGCGTGATCCCTTCCGGGCAGGCCTTCGTCGTCGAGGTCTTTACGATGCCGTCCTTCACGAGGAAAACGTGAGTCGCATTCGTCTCTGCGAGATTCCCATCGGTGTCCAGCATCAAAGCATCATCCGCGCCTGCCGCTGTCGCTTCAAGCTTGGCGAGGATCGAGGTCAGCTGATTGCAGGAATGAATGTGCTGATTCAAAACGTTTGCGAACGGCCTGCGAGTCTGAGCTGTGTGGAAAACCAGCCCCGACTTGTCGTAAACCGGCGCTTTGTGCTCAGCAAGGATGAAAAACGAACAGCCTTTGGTGTTGATGCGAGGATCGAGGCCCGAGGTGTATTTCAGCCCGCGCGAAACCGTCAGCCGCACGTGAACCGAATCGCGCATTTCGTTCGCCGCGAGCGTTCGTTTGAGCTCGCCGATGATTTTCTCGTCCCCGGGATAGCCTTGATAGCTTAGCAAGTCAGCGCTCTTGCGAAGCCGCGCGAGGTGCTCGGTCAGCTTGAAAATTCGGCCGTCGTAGAGCCGAAGGCCTTCCCAAACGGCATCCCCATTCTGAACGGACGAGTCGAATGGGCTGACTCCGGCCTGATCGCGATGAACGAGTTCGCCGTTGATGTTGACGATCAAATCCGCATTGGCAGGATTGTAAGACTGGAGCATCAACAAGAGCTAGCAGATGCCAGCCCGGTCGCAACGCTCGACATCAATCGATTCTACGAACGAGACGATAGCGAAAACTCAATCGCTTGCCGTCCTCGCTGAGGATCTGTAGTATTCCAAGTTCTCCACCGCGGGTGCGAAAAGTGGAAACCGCGTTTGGCTGAAAACGCCAGATTGCGCCCGAGTCGTGATCTTGAACGCTGGCCATGTCAGCGATTTTTCGATTCCAAGCCCGAACCTGGTCAACCCTCACCTCCTCCAGATTCGTATTTTCGGCCATCAGCCCGACGATGCCACCCACTTGGTGGATTTCGAGAGGATCGCTCCATCTCAGAGCCAAATCCGCCCCAGCGGCGCGCATGAATGAGGCGATATTCGCATCTTCAGGCCAATTTTTCGCACTTCCCGGCTCGGCAGATTCAAGAACCTCTTTCGGCAGCGGGATCACCTTACGGGTATCGAGATTCACTAAGCAATAATCATACGAATCACTCGCTATCAGCTCGATGTCGATCACGGGACTGAACTGATACGCTCTGGCCACCTGATTTTCAGGATGAGCGTCAGGCACAAGAAGCCGATATGAAACCTTCGTCGAAGCATCAACAGAATTGCTCTCAACCTGAATGATCCCGCGGTCGCCGAGACGAGTTCGAAAGAGAAATACGAAACTCCCAGTCCCCGAAATGTTGCTGGTTTCTCCCGAATCAGCCGACCACGTCGCTTCCATCAATTCGCTCATTAACCTGTGTTCTGCGACGTCAAGAGCCGAGAAAGTCGGCACGACGATATCGGTTTGGAACAGCTCAACCCAGCCGCCTACGCCAATGCTGATGTCCGCAGGTTGATCGCCCTCCCCTACCCGGATTGAATCGCTCTTGAGATCGAGATAGACCTTCTTCTCAAGCTCAGCCAATCCCAAGTTCAGAACCTTGACCGGCCCAAGTTCAAGCGGCTTGAAGCCGGGTGTGGAAAATGCATCTACCAGGCCAATCGAATCGAAGGCGACGCGAACCTCGATCCTGCCGCGTTCGAACTCGCACGGCACCATCGCAATCCACGTGTGTTCGCTGACTCCTTCTAAGATCGGAGTTTCGACTAGCTTTAACGCTCCAAGTTCAGTCTCAATCTTCGTCCACCAATTTTTCGTATCATCAAACTGGTTATGCCGGAGCACTCCCTGGCTGAATCGCGAGCGAGCCAGATGAAATCGAGCCTGACTGAGTTCCTCGACAAACCGATTAGCTCGAAGGGAAATGGCCGCTTCCGTGTATTGACCACTGTCATTTATCTCGAGTTCCCCGAGATCGAACCTCAGCAACTGCTGGCCTCTCAGCTGAATCGAAACCGTCTCATCGCCTTCCCAGACGACCGTTCCGTGTTGCAACAAATCGTAGGACTCCGGAGTAGCCAATTTCGGCAAATCCGGAAAACTCAAGTTCGTTAGGTCAACCTGTCGAAACGCATTCCCTCCGTCGTTGTCATGAACCAAGAGGTTGACGAAAAACCGTTCGCCGCCACCGATCAACGGATCGACGTGCATCGTCTGCGCGGCCACTTGAAAGCGTCCCTCCGGTGATTCGATCACGACTCGGCCACCGACAGGCTTTGGGGCTCGCATTTTCACCATGATCAGCAAACTGACACCCAGCAGACCGATGACGAGGATCGCCGGCAGGAAACTGTATGCGAAAGAACGACTTCGGGATCGGCCATTCAGAATCCTGATGGTTGACCGCAAAACCGGAATGGAGAGCAAGACGAACAGGATGACCGCCACGAGATTTAACGAATCTTCACTAAGGTTCAACTCCTTAGTAAACAGATCAGGAAAGAGAGCCAGACCGAATGCGATCGATCCTAACGCCATAACGCTTCCCGAGATCCAGAGGAGCGTTCTAATCGGAAAGTTAGACCTCGAAGGAGGCCTGACATCGATTGAACCAACAACCGTCTCGATTTCCGTCTGCATGTCGGCTGCCGAAGCGAAGCGAAGCTCGGGCTTAGCTTCGAGAGCTCGTAAAACGATCTCATCGATACGGACGTCGACCTCAACTTTCTTCGAAGGCGCCGCGATCGAGCCCTTCGGCGTTTCGCCAGTCAGCAATTCGTAGAGAACGACTCCGAGAGCGTAAATATCGACGCGGTGATCGGGCGCAGCCCCGTCTTCGGTCTGCTCGGGAGCCATGTATCGCGGCGTTCCGACCGGGAGCGTGGTTTGCTCGCTTTCACCAGCAGCTGCTGGATGCGTTTCGTCCCGGTTTCCCATCATTCGCGCAATGCCAAAGTCGGCAATCTTGATTTTACCTTCTTTGTCGAGAAGCAGATTTTCCGGCTTGATGTCGCGATGCACAACTCCGGCGTCATGCGCGAATTGAACCGCCTCACAAATCGGAGGAACGATCGCAAGAGCCTCTTTCGGGGTGAACTTTCCGGCGTTCAGCGCGTCGCGAAGATTGACGCCATCGACGAACTCCATCAGGAAAAAATAGAGGCCGTCAGCGTCCCCGAATTCGTAAAGTGTAACAATGTTAGGGTGATTCAATTTCGCCAGAGCGCGGGCCTCTCGACTGAAGCGCTCGGCAAACGCGGGATCCTCGCCGATTCCCGGCGGGAGGATTTTCAAGGCGACAACGCGGTCCAACTCGCGCTGCCGAACTTTGTATACCGCGCCCATCCCGCCGCGGCCGATCAACTCCAGAATTTCGAGTTGCGGAAATTTGTCTGCGAGTTCTTCCGGCTTCGGTGGGTCGAATTTGCCGATAATTTCCGTGTCTCCGGTCACCGCGATCAGGCAATTCGGGCAGACGCCCATTGGCGCGTTCGTGGGAATCGGTTTCCCGCAAGTTGGACAGATTTCAGGTTCGTTCATCGATTGGTCTCCGATGATCTCAGCGCAGCAGCTGCTGGAACGTTACGGGATTTTTTACGATTCGGCGAGAATTCGGCGCAAGGCCTGCAACTCCTCCGAGATCTCCGCAGGATCGGCAACGGTCTGAGCAATTTCGTCATGCAAGGCGCGGCGATAGTCCTTACGCAAACGAAACACCGCGACTCGAATTGCCTCCTCACTCATGCTTAGATCGCTCGCCAACTCGCCATAGGGCTTCGCATTTTTCTCACCAGCGATCGAAAAACGCAGCGCGTCAAAAAGCAGGGCCTTACCTTTGGCTTCGTAAGTTGCGGCAACCCGGTCCATCGTCCTCTGCAGCAGGGTCAATGCCCACTGCCTCTCGAACACGGCTTCCGGCGTCATCGCATCAGAAGGTTCCATCGCATAACGCGTTTCCGCAGCCTGAGCATCGAGCGAAATTGTCATCTTTGCATTCCGCTTTTCGGCAAG
>JBLHKS010000104.1:0-24878 GCA_047620505.1 Verrucomicrobiales bacterium
CGGCAACAAGGACGAGCGCAAGAAGTTCGATACCCAGTTCAAGAAGGCCGAATCCAATTTCAAGATCGCCATCGTGGTGGACATGTGGCTGACGGGCTTTGACGTGCCTTTCCTCGATACCATCTACATCGACAAGCCGGTCCAGCGTCACAACCTGATCCAGACGATCTCGCGGGTGAACCGGAAGTTTGAGAACAAGAAGAAGGGACTGGTCGTCGACTACATCGGCATCAAGAAGCAGATGAACCTGGCGCTGGCGCACTACTCGAAGGCGGACAGCAGCAACATCGAAGAGATCGAGGCTTCCATCATCGTGGTGAGGGACCACCTCGACCTGCTGACGCGGATTTTCCATCAGTTCGACACGACACCCTACTTCAGCGGAACGCCGGTCGAGCAGCTGCAATGCCTGAACCGGGCGGCGGAGTTCGTGCAGCTCACTGATAAAATCGAGAAGCGGGTCATGTTCCTGGTGAAGCGCCTGAAAGCCGCCTACGACATCTGCAGCGGCAGCGATGCCTTCAGCGAGGGGGAGCGCGACCACATCCACTTCTACCTGGCGGTGCGGTTGATCGTCGCCAAGCTGACCAAGGGCGAAGCGCCCGACAGCGCCCAGATGAACGCCAAGGTGCGTGAGATGATCTCAGAGGCCCTGCAGAGCGATGGGATCGAGGAGATCTTCAAGCTCGGCGAAGACGGCGCGACAGAGATCGACATTTTCGGCGACGACTACCTCGCCAAGATCGAGAAGATCAAACTGCCCAACACCAAGATCAAGCTGCTCCAGCAGCTGCTCAAACGCGCGATCGATGACTTCAAGAAGATCAACAAGATCAAGGGAGTGGATTTCACCAAGCAGTTCCAGGAGCTCGTCAGCAAATACAACGAGCGGGATGAGCAGGATGTGCTGCGCGGTGAGGTGCTGGAGGGATTCTCCGATGAGATGATCGAGCTGATCCACGCGCTGCAAAAGGAGAAGGAATCCTTCGGCGAGATGGGGATCGATCTGGAAGAGAAGTCCTTCTACGACATCCTCAAAGCCCTCGCCCACAAATACGATTTCGAATATCCCGAGGACAAGCTGATCAAGCTCGCCAAGGAGGTGAAAACGGTGGTCGACGACAAGGCCAAATACACTGACTGGAGCGCCCGCGCCGACATCAAGGCGGAGCTGAAAGTAGACCTCATCATCCTACTCGCCGAGAACGGCTACCCGCCCGTGGATCGGGATGAGGTTTACAAGGAAATCTTCGAGCAGGCGGAGAACTTTAAGAAGTATCAGGCTGGGTGAAGCGCAAATCGCGGACCACGCCACGCTCACCTTCACAAGAAGGATAAAGCTGATCGGTGATCGGATCATACCAAAACCATTTTGCGGATTACTAGACCTTGAACGGATTTTTCGACTAGGTTCGGTGCCTTCTCCCCGTGTTTTGGGGACAACCCCGAGTCTGATCCCATGTTTGATTTCCTATCCGATCGTCCCGCCAATCTCTGTGGCTCCGGCCCGAATCGCCGCGAATTCCTCCAAGTCGGCTCGCTAGCAGCTGCTGGGCTGTCGCTCCCTCAATATCTCGCCGCGAAAAACGCCGGGCAGATCAAACCGGGCAACGACGAGAAGGCCTGCATCATGCTTTTCAATCTGGGTGGGCCGAGCCATATCGACCTCTGGGACATGAAGCCGGATGCGCCGAGCGAAATCCGAGGGCCGTTTAAGCCGATCAACACGAAGGGCGATTTCCAGATTTCCGAGATCTTGCCGAAGCACGCCGAGATTGCCGACAAGATCGCGTTTGTCCGCAGCTGTCATCACGACGGGGCCGCGGTGCACGACGCCGGCTGGCAGATGATGCAGACAGGCCGCCGCTTCACTGGCGGGATTCACACGCCGCATGCGGGTGCGGTTGCGAGTTACCTGATGGGCCGAAAGACCGATCTGCCACCATTTGTGGTTCTGCCAGAGTTGATGGGGCGTGGCGGCGGGAATTTGCCGAATGGTCAGGCCGGCGGCTTCCTCGGCAAGGCGCACGATCCGTTCGCGCTGATGGCCGATCCGTCTAAGCCAGATTTCAAAGTGCCCGATCTGCTTCCGCCGGATCAAATTGGAGCAGCCCGCCTCGAGCGCCGTCGCAAGATGCGCGACATCGTCGACCAGACCGTCAAGAATTTCGAGAACAGCGAGGATGCGCGTCTCCTCGATGACAACTTCCACGCCGCCTTTCGGATGATGACGAGTGAGCAGGCTCGGAGCGCGTTTGATCTAACCAAGGAACCCAAGAAAGTCCGAGAGCGTTACGGAATGAATCGATTCGGCCAGTGCTGCCTTTTGGCGCGTCGGTTAGTCGAAAACGGCGTCCGATTCGTGACGATCAACACGTTCCTGACGGTCTTCGGCGAGACCACGTGGGACATCCATGGCTCCAAGCCCTTCACCTCGATCGACGGCATGAAGAACATCGTCGCGCCGCTCTACGACCAGGGCTACTCGGCTCTGATCGAGGACCTCGCCGATCGCGGAATGCTCGACGACACCCTCGTCACCGGCCTCGCTGAATTCGGTCGGACACCCAAGGTTAACCCGGCTGGCGGACGCGATCACTGGCCACAATGTTTCACAGTGTCATTCGCAGGCGGCGGCGTTCAGGGCGGCCAGGCCGTCGGCAAGAGCGACCCGATCGGCGGCTTCCCTGCGGAACTTCCCGTCGGTCCCGCCAACGTCGTCGGCACGATTTTCAAGAGCCTCGGTTTCGATCACACAAGCCACTTGCCGGGACCTTCCGGCAGGCCGTTCGGGTTGGTGGATTTCGGCAATGAGCCGATCAACGAGCTGTTTGCATGATTCTGCATGACCACTAGAATATGAATCATGAATCCAGAAAGCTTATCGACGCTTGCGTGGGTCGGATCGCTGCCCGACGGAGCGGTTTCTGTCGAGACACAGAACGGCGCGCTGGTACTTCGTGCGAGCCGCTCGTTGCAAATGAAGTTCGAGGAGTTGCTGGAGCGCAAAAAATCTGGCGATATCAACGAAGCCGAAGCGACGGATTATCAGGCGATCTGCGAACTCGACGATGCGCTGAGTTGGCTGAATCGGCTCGCTCGCAGCGAATCCTGAACCGATGCCGGTCTCGCAGCCAGACCGTCGGCGGGTCCGCGAACGCTCCAATCTGCTTTGTGAGTACTGTCATGCCAATGAGCGTTGGCAGTTTGTCAGGTTCACGATCGACCACGTTCTGCCGGTCTCGAAAGGCGGCGCTGACGATCAATCCAATTTGGCGCTCGCCTGTCGCAACTGCAACGAACGACGAGGAAATCGAGTCGAGGCCACAGACTCGAAAACCGGCGAACTCGTCCCAGTATTCAATCCGCGCGTCGATTCCTGGACTTACCACTTCATCTGGGACGCGAGCAAGACTCGAATCCTCGGCCAGACTGCAACCGGGCGCGCAACGATCCAACTTTTAGACCTTAACGATGAGCTTCACGAAGAAACCTGCCTGCGCATTCGAAAGCGCGACGTCGACGATGGCTTCCATCCGCCTCCTGACGATTCTGTGCTTGCTGAGTAGCAGCGTCGTCGCGGAGATCGCAGTCCTCCCCGAAGAATTCACTCTCGCCGGCCCGGAAGCTCGCCAGCAGCTGCTGGTCGTGGAAAAACTCGGCGAAGAAATCGGCGCGCGAGTCGCGGACGCTGAGTTCACCTCCAGCAACCCTGACATTGTGGCAATCGAGAACGGGATCGCGGTCGCGAAGGGCAACGGCTCGGCGACGATCACAGCTAAAACAGGCGAGCGCTCGGCGCAGGCAAAAATTGTAGTTAGCAATTTCGAACAGTCGCACGCTTGGAGTTTCCGCAATCACGTCCTGCCCGTAATCTCGAAAAGCGACTGCAACACCGGCGGCTGTCACGGCGCGGTGGCTGGAAAGGGTGGCTTTCGGCTGAGTTTAGCTGGCTACAATCCGGAGCGCGATTTTTACACGATGGCGCGCGAGGCTCGTGGGCGACGGATCGAACCTTCAGCGCCGGCCTACAGTCTCGTCCTGACCAAACCGACGACTGCAGCGAAGCACAAAGGCGGCAAGCGGCTCGACCCGCGCTCTCGCGATTACCGCGTGTTTTCGGAGTGGATCGCAGATGGCGCGGTGGCTCCGACAGACGACGATGCTCGGCTGGAACGACTCGAGATTTTGCCGGAAATTTCCACGCTCAAACCCGATGACGGACAGCAGCTGCTGGTGACGGCGGTTTACTCAAACGGACGTCGCGAGGACGTGACGAGTTGGGCGAAATTCGATTCGGCTGACAAGACGGTCGCGAACGTCGACAGCAAGACGGGTGAGATCGATGTCATCGGTTATGGCGAGGGCGCGATCACGGCTTGGTTTTCTAGTCAGATCGTAATCGCGCGGATCACCTCGCCCTACCCGAACAAGATTCCGGACGCCGTTTTCGCCGAAGCGCCGAAGCGAAATTTGATCGATGAAATCAACCTGGCGCAGCTGCAAAACTTGAACCTCAAGCCGTCGCCGCGAACGACCGATGCCGAATTCATCCGCCGCGCTTTCATCGATACGATCGGCATGTTGCCCACGCCAGCTGAGACACGCGAGTTCCTCGCCGACGCCGATTCAAACAAGCGAGATCGGCTTATCGAGGAGCTCCTCTCGCGACCGGAGTTTGTCGACTACTGGACTTACCGTTGGGGCGATGTCTTTCTCATGAACGGCCGTTTGCTTCGACCGGACGCGGTCAAGGCTTACTACGATTGGCTGCGCGCAGGAGTCGAAAACAACACTCCCTGGGATGAACTCGTTCGCGATGTCGTCACCGCAAAAGGCGGCAGTCTGGAAAACGGCGCGACGAATTTTTACGCGGTTCATCAGGAGCCAGAAACGATGGCTGAGAACGTAAGTCAGGCTTTCATGACTCTTTCGATCGGCTGCGCGAAGTGCCACAATCATCCGCTTGAAAAATGGACGAACGATCAATACTACGCCTTCGCCAATCTTTTTGCGCGTGTCAGGGCCAAGGGTTGGGGCGGCGATCCGCGCAACGGGGATGGAGTCCGAACAGTCTACATCGAGCCGCGTGGCGATCTGATTCAACCGCGAACCGGAGTCGCGCAGCAGCCAGCGCCGCTCGACGCCGAGCCAATTGATCAGGACGCGACTGCCGACCGCCGCGTGGTGCTCGCTGAGTGGCTGACTTCGCCGGAAAACCCGTATTTTACGCGCTCGATCACGAATCGTGTGTGGGCAGCATATTTTGGAATTGGCTTAGTCGAGCCTGTCGAAGATTTGCGCGCATCGAACCCGGCAAGCAACGAGCAACTGCTGGGTGCTCTGGCCGAGTTCGTGGCGGCAAACGATTACGATCTCAAAGCCTTGATGCGGCTGATTTTGCAGAGCGAAACGTATCAGCGAAGCAGCGAGTCTTTGCCCGAGAATGCAGACGAATCGCGCTACTTCTCCCGAAATTATCCGCGCCGTCTCATGGCCGAAGTGCTCCACGATGCGGTCGCCGACATAACGAACGTTCCGACCGAATTCAACAACGTGGGCTTAGCCGACGGCAGCAATCAGGAAACGAAATTTTATCCAAAAGGCACGCGGGCGATGCAGCTCTACGACTCTGCAATCCGCTCGTATTTCCTCAAGACTTTCGGCCGAAACGAGCGCGCGATCACCTGCGATTGCGAGCGCTCGAATCAACCGAGCATGGTCCAGGTTCTGCACCTTTCGAACGGCGACACGCTCAATGAAAAACTCCGTTCTGAGGAGAGCCGCCTTCAGCAGCTGCTGAAGATGGAGGGCACGAAAGTGATTGAGGAAGCGTATTTTCTAGCGCTTTCGCGAACACCGACTGAACGCGAGCTGAAAGAGTTCGAGGAAGTTTTTGCGGCAACGCCGGCTGAAGAAAAACGACTAGCGATCGAAGACCTTTTCTGGTCGCTGATGACGAGCCGGGAATTCCTTTTTCAACACTGATGAACGCGAAACTGATTTCTATACTCCTGTTAGTCGCGGCTGGTGGACTCCATGCAGCCGAACTCGACTACCACGCCGACGTCCAACCGATCCTGAGGCAGTACTGCGTCGGCTGTCATAACGAGGTTGATTTCGACGGCGACTTTTCCGTCGAGACTTTCCGCTCTTTGATAGAGGGCGGCGAGTCGGGCGAAGTCGTCAAATCCGGCTTGCTCCTGAAATCGCTTCTCAAACAAGATAAGCTCGAAATGCCGCCAGAAAAGGAGCCGCAACCGAGCGCGGAGCAGATCGCCGTTCTTAAAGCGTGGATCGAAGCCGGCGCGAACGGTCCCTCGGCCGAGGCAGATACCTCAATGCTGGCCAAACTGACAGTCCCTGACATTGCCACAAAAATTACCGCCAACGCTCCGATCACTGCCGCCGAATTCTCGCCGGACGGAGCGATCCTCGCCATCGCGCGCTTTGCGAAGGTCGAATTGCTCGACGCGAAAACTCGCAAACCTGTGCGCGTTTTCGCCGAACATCCTGGCAAGATCAACGCACTACATTTCTCCAAAGACGGCCAGCGCCTTTTCACAGCATCGGGAATCACCGGTCTGCGTGGAGTCGCCACTATCTGGAATGTTAAGACCGGAGAAAAAATCGCGGAGTTCGGCGAAGGCCACACGGACATCCTTTTTGACGCTAAGATTTCGCCAACGGACCAGCAGCTGCTGGCGACCGCTGGTTACGATCGCGCGATTCGGCTCTGGAATCTGGAAACCAGAAAACTCGTCCGCAAAATCTCAGGTCACAACGGCGCGGTTTTTGATCTGGCGTTCAGCCCAGACGGAAAGATCCTCGCCAGCGCGAGTGGCGATGAAACGATCAAGCTGTGGAAGGTCGAAACCGGCGAACGGCTCGACACGTTGAACCAGCCGCAGGGCGAGCAATTTGCTGTCGCGTTCACGCCGGATGGGGCGCAAATCCTCGGCGCGGGTGCTGACAATCGAATCCGACTTTGGAAGTTGGTCTCGCGTGACAAGCCACAGATCAATCCGTTGATCCACGCCCGGTTTGCCCACGAAGACGACATCGTCGCCCTCGCGGTTTCTCGAGATGGTAAGCGGGTCGTTTCGGCTGCTGCGGACCTGAACCTGAAATCCTGGACGTTGCCGGGATTGGAGCCGCTGGAAATCTTTGGCGAGCAGCCTGAGCTGACTTCGGCGCTGAGCTTTTCGAGTGCTGATCGGTTCGTCGCGACACGGCTCGATGGTTCGTTCGAAGAGTTTCAATTGAAAACGACGGCAGCGGCAACGGTCGCAGCGAACTCGCACAAATCAGGCGGAGCCGTCCAATCCGATCGCCCCTTGGCCAAAGTCGCTGAAATTGAGCCTAACAATCGCGCCAGCGAAGCCACGGAACTTTCCGTGCTTCCAGCTGAAGTTTCCGGGAAAATCGGAGCCGACGGCGACACCGACGCTTTCTGGTTTCGCGCCAAAGCGGGCGAAGAATGGGTTGTCGAAATCAACGCCGCCAGAAACAAATCAAAGCTGGATTCAAAAGTCGAAATCTTCGATTCAAGCAGCGAGCCAGTCGAACGCGTCGTGCTTCAAGCGGTCCGCGATTCGTGGTTCACGTTCCGCGGTAAAGACTCGAACACTTCGGACGATTTCCGCGTTCACAACTGGCGCGAAATGGAGCTGAACCAACTTCTCTATGCGAACGGAGAGGTCGTGAAACTCTTCCACTATCCGCGCGGTCCCGACTCCGGTTTCAAGGTCTACCCGGGCTTCGGCAATCGCGAAACGCTCTTCGACACCACCCCACTTTCGCATCCACTGGGCGAGCCTTGCTACATTGTCAGGGCGCTTCCGCCAGGGACGGAGCCGAGCCCGAACGGTTTGCCAGTCTACCGACTGTTCTACGAAAACGATGACGATTCTTCACGTCGAATGGGCAAGGATTCGAAACTTCATTTCACCGCGCCGGCTGATGGCGACTTCGTCGTGCGGATTCGCGACGTGCGAGGCTTCGGCGGCGAGGAATTCGGGTATGCGATGACTGTTCGTCCGCGAAGGCCAGATTTCAAGATCACGATCGGTGGTCAGAACGCAAAAGTCAGTCCAGGCAGCGGCAAGGAGTTCGAGCTGAAAGTCGAGAGGATGGACAACTTCAAAGGCGAGATTCGAGTCGACATCACGGGCCTGCCAAGCGGCTTTACGGCCAGTTCGCCGATTGTGATCGAGGCGGGCCAAGCCCGAGCCTACGGCGTGATCAACGCCGGTCACGATGCGCCGGCACCAGCAGCTGCTGAATCCAAATTGAAGGCGACTGCGACGATTCGCGGAAAGTCGGTCACGCGTGAAATTGGCTCGCTCGGTAAAATCGAGCTCGGCGAGCCTGCCAAAGTTGCCGTCCAGATTCTTCCGGATGGAAAATCCGGAAACGTGGTCAACGAGCCGGGTAAGCCGCTTGAATTCACAATCGCTCCAGGTGAAACGATCACCGCCCGTGTCAAAGCCGCGCGCATCGATTTCAAGGAGCGAATCGAACTCGGCAAGGACGACGCCGGTCGAAATCTCCCGCACGGCGTTTACGTCGACAACATCGGCCTAAACGGCTTGCTCATCGTTGAAGGACAGGATGAGCGTCAGTTTTTCATCACCGCCGCTCCATGGGTTCCTGACACAACCCGAATTTTTCACATCAAAACCGGTGCCGCTGGCGGGCATGCGACTCTGCCAGCGATTTTGCACGTCCGATCTGGCAAAGTCACCCGCGCTGGCGAAGAGTGATCGGCCATGAGCCTGGCCGAAAAACAGCAGCAGTTGATCGATGATTTTTCACTGATCGAGGACCGGATGGAACGATTCAGCGCGGTCGTCGAGCGCAAGAATCCGCTTCCGCCCGTCGAAGAGTCGGAGCAAATCGACGCGAACCGCGTGGCCGGCTGCGTTTCGATGGTTTGGCTCCTGGGAGAATGTCAGGACGGCGTTTGCCGGTTTCGCGTCGACGCTGATTCGTCGATTGTTCTCGGGGTAGCGGTTTTGTTGTGCGAGTTGTTTTCCGGCGCGGAAGCAACCGAAATCGCCGGGTTTGAACCCACGTTGTTAGAGAATTTGAAGATCTCGGATCAGCTCTCGCCCACTCGCCGGCGCGGAGTCGGAAACATCTCCGCGCGGATCCGTGAAATCGCCGCCAACCTCGCCTGACGATGCTCTACGATGCTCATTGTCATCTTCAGGATTTGCGGCTCGCGCGCGCCGGGTTTGAGCCAGCCGCGTTGCGTGAAACCGGATTGAAACGGGCTGTTGTGAACGGAACTCGGCCGGAAGACTGGCCAGCGGTCGCAAGCCTCGCCGCGGCGTTTCCGGATTTTGTGCAACCCAGTTTCGGGCTTCATCCCTGGTGGGCAAACGATCGGCCGCCGGTCGCTTGGCGCTCGAAGCTTCACCAGCAGCTGCTGGATCATCCGAAGGCCGGAATCGGCGAAATCGGGCTCGATCGATGGATCGATGATTTCGACATGCTGGCTCAGGAAGAGGCGTTTCTCTGGCAACTCGAAATGGCGGCTGAGTTCGATAAGCCAGCCTCGATTCACTGTTTGAAGGCTTGGGGAAGATTGTTAGAGCTTTTGAAAGCAAACCAATTACCCGAGCGCGGATTCCTTCTACATTCGTTTGGAGGACCGGCGGAAATGGTGAAACCGTTGGCGGATCTCGGGGCGTATTTTTCGTTCTGCGGATACTTTCTTCACGAACGAAAAGCGAGCGTGAGGGAAGCATTCAAAATCGTGCCGCCGGATCGATTATTGATCGAAACGGATGCGCCTGACCAGCCTCTACCTGAGGAACTCGACGAATACCGATTGACCGATTTCGAGAACGGCGAGCGGTTAAACGACCCGCACAGCCTCGACGCGATCTACGAAGGATTGGCTGATGTTTTGGGTAGGCCAGTTGACGATTTGGCCGGTCAGATTGAGGCGAATTTTCTGCGTTTTTTCGACTAAGCCGCTTTCTTGCGATAGCCGAGGAGAAGCGACCCGCCGACTGCGATGAAGACATTCAGCGCAAGTCCGTAGAGACCGCGGTGGACGCCCAGTTCGTAGATTTCAGAGATCCATTTGAACTCGACCTCATCGATTTTCGGCAGAATAAACATCAACAACGCGATCGAAAGTCCGGCGGCCATGCCGAGCAACGTTGGCCAGGCACGCAGGCCTTTCCAGTTGATGCCGATCATGAATGCAGGGGCAAGTTGGACCAACATGTCGAATTTGAGGTCCATAATCTGGATCAGCGTCGGTTTTTTCCCGCCAAGCGAATTCAGGTAAATCGCAAGTGCGGCAAGCGAGATTACGAGGACCCAGGAAATGATTTTACCCAGTTTTGTGAGCGACGACTCGGTCGCCTTCGGGTTGATAAACCGAGCGTAGATATCTTTGGTGAGCATCGAGGACACCGACAATAACGCGGAGTCAGCGGTGGACAGAATCGCGCCAAGAATCGCAGCGAAAACGACGACAACGAGGCAGTAGCCGAACCATCCGCCGCTCTGGATGTCCAGCATCACTCGCGTTAGAACCGTCTCAGTCGCAGCACCGTCCGGGATGTCGAGAATGTAGACTGCGGCGGTGACGCCGACTAACAGAGCCACCAAAGTTGTGATCAACGGCATGAAGCTCATAACCGCCATGCTACGGCGAAGAACTTTGCCTGATTTGGCCGCGTAAATCCGCTGAACGGCGTGCGGGTAGAGCGAGGCCCCGAGGCCGAAAATTACGATGTAGCTGATCCACTTGAAGAGATCAGGACCGGTCGGCGGGAGGACTTTTTCCGGGCTCGTGGCCAGCAGCTGCTGGGTTGTGATCGAGGGCGCGCCGTACTTAACGAAGATCATCACAAGCAGAATCGCGAAGCCGATCGCGAGGACGGTTCCCTGGATCACGTCGGTCCACGCGACCGCCCGAAAGCCGCCAAGCGACTCGTAAACGATCATGATTCCGGCGAGAACGACGACTCCCCAGATGAAGGCGTTGTTCGCGGCCGCACCTTCTGCGGCGGTCAATCCCTGGATCGCCCGACCCATCGCAGTCAGCTGTGCGAGAAAATAGTTTCCTAACGACACCACCATTATCAGCGCAGCAAGGATGTTCAGAGCCGGCAGTTTGAAGCGGCGATCGATGTAGTCAGTTGGCGTGACGAAGCTGTGTTTCCGGGCGAGTCGATAGAGTTTCGGCGCGTAGATCAGGAACCCGATGAGGATCGCGGTCATGAACTGAACTGAGGTCAGCCAGAGATAACCTTGAGAAAATCCTTTGCTCGTAAAAGCAAAAAGCGTGTTCCCACTGTACTGGGTTGCGTAGAGCGTGAGC
Organism: Verrucomicrobiales bacterium; assembly: GCA_047620505.1. GTDB lineage: Bacteria > Verrucomicrobiota > Verrucomicrobiia > Verrucomicrobiales > DEV007 > JBLHKS01. The sequence goes on from JBLHKS010000104.1 coordinate 11,348, forward strand.
AGAAGAACGATGAATCCAACGCCGCTACCTCCGAGGTAGAAATCCTTAAGGGAATTGTCTTTCCTCGCGCGCCGCCCGAGCCAGCCGATGCCGATGAGGGAAAGCAGGTAGAGTCCGATAAACGCGTAGGCGCCCGGACCAAAAGGAAGGGAATCGGCGATCATGTCAGGTCGTCTCCTTCCAAATCATCTTCGTCTTCTTCAGGCCAGAACCGCACCCAAAGAAGCGCAGTGAAACACGAAATCAGAAACGAACCGGCGACCGACACAACAACCCAGGCAGGAAAGCCTATCCAGACTGCGGTCTGTTCAATCGGCATGAACGAAAACGTCCAATACCAAGGAACGGCGATGGCAAAGAGAACGAGGTAGATCACCCAGATCCACCATCGGTTGTAGCTGCTTTTTGATTCAGGTTTCAAGTTTTCAGGATTCAGTTTTGCGCCGAAAACGCCCAGAGTGCACGATCGCTTCGAACGTAGAGAGTTCCATTTACGAATGCCGGCGTCGCGAAAAACTCTTCGTCAAATTTTGTCTCTGTCAGGATTTTCAATTCGTCGCTGTCCTGCAAAATGATGACCTTACCTTCCTTCGCGCAGATCACGATTTTTCCCCCAACGAGCAGCGGGGTCGCGTAGTACTCTCCGCTGGTTCCTAACCGAGTTCGATATTTCAATTCACCCGTTTTGGAATCCAGACAAGTCAGGAAGCCGCCGCTTTTTACGATGTAAACCCGGTCGTTGATCGCGAGCGGCGAAGCGACGTAAGGGAGGTTTCGCGTCCATTCCCAGGCGACGTGAGTCCGGGAAGCATCGCCTTTCGCTCCGGCGTCCACGGCGACCATGACGTTCCGGCCATCCCACTTGTCGCTTGCATGGAATTCGTGAAACTCGGCGAAATCCAGCCGCTGATTTTTGTTCTGATCGAGATAATTGAATCCGTCCTTGATCCTGCTCTCCGGGAGTTCTGCCAATGTTAGAGCACCGCTGCTGTCAGTGTCGAGACGATCAAAAAGCCCACGCGGATTGGCAGCGTCTTCATCAGTGATTTCCAGATTTCCCCAGAACGTCGCGCGCATGCGTTCGGCTCCTTCCACGTTCGCCGTGGACCAACCCGCATAGAAAAGCCGGTCGCCATTCGAAACCGGCGTCGAGCACGGATAAATACAGGTGTCGCCGACTTCCCAGATTGTTCGCCCGTTTTCAGGAGAAAGCCCGCGCAACGAATTTGTTCCCGCAACGACGATCTCCGTCCGCACCGAATTTTTCCAGATGTAAGGCGAAGCGTAGCTGGTGATGAAGCCCGGGCGGTCGACTTTCCAACGCAGTGAGCCGTCGGTCGTGTTAAGGCAGAGAATCGCTGAATTCGCTCCGCCATCCCGTTGCAGAATCAGCCCGCCGTCATCGAGCAAAGCAGGCGAGGCACCGGTTCCAAAGATCGCTCGTTTGGATGACGGGAGCTTGCGATGCCACAACACCTGCCCATCGGGCGTAGTCGCGATCACGCCCGAACCGCCGAAATAAAAGTACACACTTTTGCCGTCCGTACACGGCGTCGCCATCGCCGGGCTGACCGCGTTGTGAGCAAAATCAGGCTCCCATTCGCGCGGCGTTTTTTGCTGCCACAGCACTTCGCCAGTGTCTCGATCGATCGCGAAGAGCAGCAACTCGTTTTCTTCAACTGCCGTTAGAAAAATCCGGTTTCCCAAGATAATCGGCGACGAGTGGCCCAGCGGAATTTCGCGCCGCCAGAGCACATTGGTTTCGGGGCCGAATGCCTCCGGAAGCTTCCCGTCCGCGACAACGGCCAGTCCATCAGGGCCTCGAAACACCGGCCAGTGGAGTTCATCTTCGCCGGAGAGAAAATGAGGTAGCGCGGCCAGCGCAATCAGCCCTGTTTCAAGCCGAAACATCAGGTGCGCTCTTCGCCGGTGTCGGCGTCGACCCATTTCACGACCTGGTCACCGCGAAGGAGACACTTCATCGTGTTGGGAAAAATGCCGAAAAGCGTTTTAACTTCGAAGTGAACCAGCACGACATCGTAGCTCCCGCCGCCATGCCGCTCGGAGCCAAGCCACTGCCAGTCTTTAGCTTCTTCGAGGATTCCAGACTCCAGTTTTCCAGACGCGAGGTGATCGCGAACCGGCTTGAAGCGCGGATCCATCGAGTCATGCCAGCCGCTCGCCAGCTGCTTCGGATCATCAACCTTTTGTGTGCGTGAGAGGGCTTCACGAGCGACATTGCGAGCCGCTGCAACCTTCTGCTTTGCCTCAGCCAATTTTCCGTTGTAAAGCGCTTCGATCTGCTCCTTAAAATCCGTATCGTCGACAGCCACGATCGCTTTGGTCGTTCCGACGGCGACTTGGAGTCGGCCGGTTTGATAGGCGAGTGGCTTAGCTTTGCTGCCTGCTGGAAGTTTGCTGGAGCCGATGACTTTGCCGTCACGCTCGATCTTAGTTTCGATCTCAACGTTGACGGTAACCTGCGCGGGAAACGCTCGTGGCGGGACGCTGTCCCAGTTTTTCACGATCGTAAGCAGCGGCACGAAATTCGGCATCGGCACTTGAGCTTCGACCTTCCGCTCGAGCTCGGGATCGCGCTTTGGCCCCGGAGCGGGAGTCAGAGTCGCGACTTTCGGAGTTGTGTCGGCCTTCGATTTTGTCGACGGCGCTGAATCGGGTTTCGCCGACCCTTTGCCTGAATCGGTCGTCTTACCGTCTTTGCGTTCCGAGCTGGATTTTGCTGGTAGGATTCCGTCGAGGTAGCCTTTATCATAAGCAAACCAGCCACCGGCACCGAGGCCGCCTAAAATCAAAATTGTGATGAAAAATCCCTTCATAATGCGTTGCGAGTTGAGTGGGTGAGGTTCGCGAGGGTTGGTTGTCTGTCCACCGTCATTTTGCCTTCGGTTGGCGCGGTTTCTTCGGCCTTTTCGCCTCAGCAGCTGCTAGCGCGGTGAGCGACTCGACGGTCACTTTCGCAGGCTTAGGATTCTCAACAATCAACGGTACCTTGTCGTCAAATTCGGCTTGTTGTTCGGTCAGGAGAGCCATCATTTCTTCAACCTTCGCGGCGTACTCTGGATTCTCGGCCAGATTGGTGAGTTCGTCAGGATCCTTCGATAGATGGAAAAGTTGGGTAACGTCGACTTTGGGATAGCGAATCAGTTTCCAGTCGCCACGACGAACGGCACGCTGAACATCGCGGTAAGCTAGAAAAACGGTATCGCGAACGGCTTCGCTCTCACTCCGAATCACCGGCGCGAGGCTCTTTCCATCGAGTCCGGTCGGAGCGTCGACGCCTGCAAAATCACATGCCGTTGGGAAGAGATCGTAGAGGTAGGCGAAGGCCTCACTGCGGCCTTTTTCGATTCCCGGGCCCATGAACATCATCGGCGCGCCCATGCTGTGTTCGTAGACACTTTGCTTGCCGAAAAGGCCGTGACTGCCGACTGCCAGGCCGTGATCAGCCGAAAAAATCACGACGGTGTTTTCCAATTCGCCCTGCTCTTCGAGCTTTGCGAGGACTCGACCAATGTTGGCATCGATCGACGAAATGCATCCGTAGTAATCGTGAATGTGCTGCCGGACGGCGTCTTCAGTCCTCGGCCAGAGTTCGAGTTTCTCGTCGCGAACGACCATCTCGCCGTTGTCGAACGGATGAAATGGCTTGTAGTTCAGGGGCAGCGGAATTTCCTCACGTTTGTACAAATCCGCCCACTTTCCGGCACCGCGTGGATCGTGCGGACCAGCGAATCCGATGTACATGAAAAGCGGTTTTTCCTGATTCCAACCGTTATCAAGAAAAGTGATCGCCCGGTCCGCTGCGTCTTTGCCTTGTTCGCCGCCGGTGCGTGCCTGGCTGTCATTGAGATAGCTCGAATGCTCAAATTCCTTATGGGCGACTTTCGCGGTGTTCCCGTTTTTAGAAACATGCCAGGTCGTGTAGCCAGCCGCGCGCATCACAGCTCCCCAGGTCGACTTCGGATCCGCGTTTTTGTAGCGGAAAAGCGACATGCCGCTCATGACTTGATGTCGGCTCGGATTGCAGACCGCGCCCATCGTCGCACCCATGCAGTAAGCGTTATTGAAGACGAATCCGTTGTTAGCGATCCGGTCAAGATTCGGCGTCTTAATGACGTCGTTGCCGAGCGCAGCAATCGTGTCTGGACGCTGGTCGTCGGCAAAAAGGAAGAGGACGTTAGGGCGATCGTCGGCGCCAGCAGCTGCTGGCAGGAGGACGAAAAGGATTGCGAAGAAAACTCGATTCATGAGCGCCAATTTAGACCGCGATTGACGCCGCGCAATCGGCCCGGTAGCGGTCTGCCGTGAATTTCAACCTTCCGCCATCGCCTGACACTGATGCTTTTCGGCTTTTCGATGGGGATTCGGTTAGTGTCGACGCGTTTTCCGAGCATTGGCTGGTTCAAACGCGGGATGTCGAGTTTCCCGACAGGATTCAGGAGAAAGCTGGTTGGAAATCGATCTGGCACAAGCGGCTTGAAACTGAAGCCAAGCGCCCACCTGAACGCGTCGCCGGTCAGCAGCTGCTGGAGCCGATCGAGGCGGCGGAACACGGCATTCGCTACGAAATCGACTTTCAAGCGGGCTACTCGCAGGGGATTTTTCTCGATCAACGGATTAACCGGTCAGCTGTCCGAGAGCGCGTTCAGCCGGGGGATCGTGTGCTGAACACGTTCGCTTACACTTGCGCGTTTTCGGTGGTGGCGGCGTTAGGCGGGGCGACGGGGACGAGCGTGGATTTGTCGCGGAATTATCTGGATTGGGGGAAGCGGAATTTCGCGCGAAACGAGATCGATGCTGATGAGCATTTTTTCACGCGCGGCGACACGTTTGACTGGCTTAGGCGCTGGGCAAAAACGGGGATTAGCTTCGACGGAATCGTGCTGGATCCGCCGACGTTTTCGCGAAACGACAAAGGAAAGGTTTTCCGCGTCGAGCGGGATTTCGGCGATTTGGTCGAGCTGGCGCTGGCGTTGCTGAACCCCGGCGGTTGGATGCTCTGCTGCACAAATTTCCGCGGGCTTTCGACTCGAGATTTTTCAGAAACGGTCCGAGCTGCTGCCGGGCGAAGCGCAAAGCTCGAATCGCGCGCGATGCCGCCGGAATTCAGCGGCGAGCGATATCTGAAATCGATCTGGGTTGAGATTTGAGGAAACAAAGACGCCGCACTCCCGGAAGGAAGCGCGGCGTCCAATTGGGTAGCTGCAAACTCAGGCAATCGCGATCTGCTTCGGCTTAGCCGCTTCGCTGACCGGAAACCGCAAGCTCAACACGCCGTCCTCGACCTTCGCCGAGATCCCTTCGCCGTTGAATTCGAAGTTCAGATGCAGCTCAAGTCGGTAGTCGGCCGTCGCTAGCTCTTGGTGGAGCACTTTCCAGGATTCTGGAATTTCACGGTTCGCTTTTCCCGTGATCGTGAGCACGTCTTTCTCAAGAGAGACGTCGACTCCGTCGCGGGAAACTCCGGGCATCACCACGCCGACTTCCCAAGCATCTTCGCCTTCTTTGACGGTGTATTGAGGTTTCGCGAAGCGCTGAGTGGCTTCAGTTTTTTCGGATTGAGTCGAGCAGCTGCTGGACTCGCAGGTATTTAGATTGGATGTCATGATTGGTATTCGTTGAGTTAAATATTTTGGTTTTTGGTTTAGCCGACGGCGATTTCGCGAGGCTTGACCTCGTCCGCCTTTGGCAATGTCAGGATCAACAGGCCGTCTTCGAGCTTTGCGCTGATCGCTTCCGGCTTGATCCCTTCCGGGGTCCGAATCGCACGCTGATAGGTAGCGGTTTCGGTTGAGTTTTCGCTTTCGGGCTCCGCCCGCTTTTCGTAGGCGATCGTCAGGAGATCTCCGTCGAGACTGAGGTTGACCTCGTCGCGCTTGACGCCTGGAAGTTCGACTCGGGCGAAGAAATTGCCTTCGTCCTCGAAGAAATCAGCAGAGAGTTTCAGGCTGCTCCGCTGTTGACGGCGGCTCGGCTTGAGAACCGGGCCGGTCGCGGTTTGAAGCAGGCTGTTGACGATCGCTTCGAACGGAGTTGAGAGGAGGTTTGTAGGATAGTATCGATTCATTTGTTTGGTTGGTTGAATTGAAGTTACCTTTTCAGATGCAATGTTCAGGCCAAGCCTTACAAATCTCCATTAAATGACTGTTTTAAGGCATTTTAGCGAAATTCGGAAGAACCCAAAGTAGCCACAATGACGCAAATCGACACGTGCGGAGATTCGAACCGCGCCAAATTGGCTCACTTTGGAATTTTCCAAGCCAAATGCCGCATCCAGGCCAAATTGCAGCGTGGCAAATCTGCGTAAAGAACGAATTTGGAGCGTCCTAGAACCCTCAAAGGAAGGGGACGCCGTCAGCCGATGGTTTGATTTCGCGATCTTGATCCTGATTTTGATCAGCACGCTGGCGATCGTACTTGAATCCGTCGAATCGCTCCAAATTCGCTACGGATCGATTTTCAAAACACTCGAATTAATCCTCGTCTCAGTTTTCACGGCAGAATATCTGGCCCGAACGTGGGCCTGCACAGCGGACGCTCGATTTCGCAGGCCGGTCATCGGGCGATTGCGGCACGCAGCGCAGCCGCTAATGATTTTTGACCTCCTTGCGATCGCGCCGTTCTTCCTGCTGGCCGTCGGAATCGATCTCCGTTTCGTCCGCGTTTTGCGGTCTTTTCGAGTGCTGCGATTGGCGAAATTGACTCGCTATTCGAGCGCTGTCAGGCTGATGGGAAAAGTGATCCGCCGAAGTTGGGACGAGCTGGCGGTTACGGTTTTCGTTATTTCGATTTTCATCGTTCTCGCCTCGATTCTGATTCACGCAGCCGAGCATCAAGCTCAACCAAAGGTCTTTTCGGACGTGCCGTCATCGATGTGGTGGGCCGTGGTTACGCTGACGACCGTTGGTTACGGCGATGCCTACCCGATCACGGCAATTGGCAAAGTCATCGCCGGGTTCATCGCGATTCTCGGGATCGGCCTGCTTGCGCTGCCGACTGCAATTCTCGGGTCCGCTTTTGTCGAGGAATTGAGTGCTGCCAAGAGGAAGAGAAAAGCCAGCAGCTGCCCGCATTGCGGAAAGTCGATCGATCACGATCACTGACGGATTTTTGCCCCGTACTCGCCGATGATTTGCGGGAAAAGTCGATGCTCTTCGGTCTGAATTCGGGCGTGCAGAGTTTCGGGCGTATCACCGGGGTTAACCGGGACGCTCGCTTGCCCAAGGATCGGGCCATCATCGATTCCGGCGCTGACGAGATGGACTGTGCAGCCGGTCTCCCCCACCCCGGCTTCGATCGCCTGCCGAGGCGCGTTCAAGCCCGGAAATCTGGGCAAAAGCGACGGATGGACGTTGAGAATCCGATCCGGAAACACCTCAAGCAGCGGAGTTTTGACGATTCGCATGAATCCGGCGAGGACGACCAGGTCGACTTCCGCAGCCTTGAGGCGATCGATGATTTCCTTTTCCGCAGCGGCACTCAGAAGCGCCCGTTTGCCGCCGGGTTCGATGAAAAATGCCGGAATTTCACGCCTGCGAGCGCGCTCAAGAATCCCGGAATCGGCGACGTCGCTGATCACGAGCTGGATTTCGGCCAGCAGCTGCTGATTTTCGACGGCTTCAGCGATTGCTTCGAAATTCGAGCCGTTTGCCGAACCGAGAACCGCAATTCGCAACTTCCGCTCGCCAGGTTCATCGGAGCTGCGGAGTTTCGAGAGTGTGTCGCTGGTCGATTTCCCAGGAACGAGCGATAGAATCTGGATTTCCGCGCCGATCCGATCCAGCGCGCGGCGTTCCTCCTGGATCAGCGAATCGACCGTGTAGTCGCCGCCTTTTGCGTAAATGTGAGGGCGAATTTTCTCGATCAAGCCCGTGACGCGCGGCTCATCAAAAATCACGACGCGATCAACAGATTCGAGCCCGCAAAGAACCTCGGCGCGATCGGCTTGCTCGTTCACAGGCCGGTTCGGTCCCTTCAATTCACGAACCGACGCATCGCCGTTGACCGCAATCAGCAGCGCATCGCCCAGCGCGCGGGCTTCACGAAGGTAACGGACGTGACCGACGTGAAGGACGTCAAAACAACCGTTTGTGAAGACTAACTTTTTGCCAGCGCGATCGAGTTCGTCGCGCCAGGCGGCAGCGGAAGCGGCGTCGGTGATGAATTCTGACATGACAACAAAACCGGACTTGCGCCAGCGCCGCCGATGGCGCAAGCGTCATCTTCTCCAACTTCGAAAAATGCCCGCCGCTCCCAAACAGATCTTCGCTTTTTTCGGCACCGACGATGCTCGAGTCAAAGAGGAAGCGATTCTCCTTTCGCGAAAGCTCACCCCTCCGGAAAACGCCGATTTCGGGCTCGAAATCGTCAACGGCACTGCCGAAACGAGCGAGCACGCCTCGCGAATCGTCCGCGACACGATCGAGGCGATTCAGACGTTGCCGTTTTTCGGCGGAGACAAAACGGTCTGGCTCCAGGGGGCGAATTTTTTCGAGGACTCGGTCACCGGGCGGTCCCAGGCGACCTTGGCGGCGCTAGAAAGCCTTGCGGCGACGCTCGAAGCGGGAATGCCGCCCGGCGTGAATCTCATCATTCACGGCACCGGGATCGACAAGCGGCGAGCGTTCTTCAAGAAGCTGAAAAAACTGGCAGCCCTGACCTTTTTCGATCTGCCGGATCCGTCTCGAGCCGGATGGGAGCAGGAAGTCATGGCGATGGTTCGAAAGCGATCCAAAGCGCTGAATTTCGGGTTCGAAGGGGGGGCGCTGGAGCATTTCGTGATGACGACGGGCGAAAACACGCGCCAGATCGACAGCGAACTGGAAAAGCTCCGGCTCTTTCTCGGCGATCGCGACACAGCGACTGTCGACGACATTCGCGCGATCGTTTCGACCTCGCGAGCTGGAGTGATTTTCGAAATTGGCGATGCTCTGGCCGAACGAAAGCTGCCGAAAGCGATCGAGTTGATCGATCACCAAATGAAGCGCGGCGAAAGCGCGGTCGGGATTCTGCTCGCGGCGATCGTCCCGCGAATTCGCAGCCTTCTTCTCGCGCGCGACCTGTTCGAGAATCACGGGGTCAACGCGAACAACTACAATTCCTTCCAGGCGCAGATCGAACGACTGCCAGCAGCTGCTGTGGGTCACTTGCCGAAGAAAAAGACCGGTGGAATCAACGCGTATCCGATTTTTCTGGCTGCTCGCGGGTGCCGCAGCTTCACGCTGAGCGAGTTGAAACTCGCGCATCAGGCATGTTTGCAGGCGAATCGTCGGCTCGTAACGACCCAGATGGAAGCGCGAACGGTTCTCAGCCAGCTGGTAACGCAAATTCTCGCCAGAAAAACTGCCCGGGCGGCCTGAGAATTGAGGCGCTGCCTAAATGCCTGATTATCAGACAATTGGCTCAATAGTTGTGCAGTCCAAGAGCCTCTTTTTTGTTGCGTCAGATCCGCCAATGTCGTTTCATTGGGTCCCTGATTTCTTTTGGGGGGGGAATAACAGCCTCACGGAACTTCGGTTCGGTGGGGCTGTATTTTTTTACGGCAAGACCGGCCAGGGATCGCCGATTTCGACAGGCAGCGGTTGCGAAACGGGCTCAACCCGGCCAAGATCCGCCCATAATGAAAGGCGATCCAGAAGTCATCGAAGCTCTCAACGCAGGCCTGACCGTCGAGTTGACGGCAATCAATCTCTACTTCATCCACTCAAAAATGTGCAAGGATTGGGGCTTAAACCGCCTCGCCGCGCATTTTCACGCTGAGTCGATCGAAGAAATGAAGCATGCCGAGGAGGTGATCGATCGGATTTTGTATCTCGAAGGCGTCCCCGAAATCGGTCGCTACCACCCGATCAAAGTCGGCAAGACACCGAAAGAGCAAATCGAAAACGCCTACGAGCTCGAACAACTCGGCGTGAAGACCTACAACGAAGCGATTCAGCTCTGTATCGAGAAAAAAGACGCAGGAACTCGCGATTTGATGGAGAAGATGGTCGTCGAGTCTGAGGAAAGCGTCGACTGGGCCGAGACTCAGTTCGATCTCATCAAATTGACCGGGATCGAAAACTATCTCGCTCAGCAGATGGGCGAGTAAGAAGGCTTTCGCTCAGGCGACGCTCCAAAAAGCGCCTCAACCGAGGCAGCTCGAAAAATCGAATCGGCCGGCCGTGCAGCTGGCCGATTTGCCGTTCAGAACGCGCTCGATCCGGACGTGGCAAGCTGTGCAGGCCCCACCGGCGCAGGTTTTCCGAGTCACGTCCTCAACCGTTTCGGCGTCGTCGAAATCCACGGCATCGCGGATGTCGCCCTCCGAAACCTTAAAGCAATTGCAGACGATCGCGTCGCGTTTGGCTTCCGACTCGGTCGGGGAGTTTTCGATGGTTGAGGCCAGGAAGGACATGGAATCGAGTGGGTGTTTCGAAAAAGTCTCGCGGTTTCGGGATAAACACGGTCAGGTTTGCGAGCGTCTCTCAAGTTTCTGAGATTGAGTCTCAATATCATTGCGGGAGAGTTGAGGGCAAGAACTTTTTGAGACTGAGTCTCAGTCTCGTTTAGCCTTCTTCAGGCGATCCCAACAAAAAGCCCTCAGTCCGCCTGCGTTTTCCCGGAAACCTGAACGATTTCGCGATCTTCGAAGCGGATCGAAACGAGAATTCCGTCTTCGAACTGGCATTTCTGGCGGCGAATCGCGTCGACCGGATAAATCCAGACATCGACGACGGCATCCGCGATGAGCTCGGATTCGATCTCGGCAGGTTCGCCCAGCGCGGATTCGAGCAGGCGCGCCGACATTCCGACCTGCGGCTTCCGCTCAAAAGCCGCGTCGACGACCATTTTAATTCGCCGATCCGACCAGCCTTGCGATTCCAGCCGGCTCGCCCAGTCTCGCGTCAGTCTGAATCGGCAGCCCAGATCGAGAAGAGCCCGCCCACCATCCTCGCCGCGCTGAGCCCGGTTGAGACTCGAGAGTTCGCGTTCGGCCGCAAGCCAACGCCCGAATCGCCACTGAAATCGCTGATGAGCGGCCTTCGTTTCGATCTCTCGCGCCAGCAGCTGCTGGGCTGCGTCCGGATCGTAAGCAAAGCGCTCGCGCAACTCCATCGGCAAATGATCGAACTGGATTGAGGCGAGCCCGGTTGAATGTTCGATCCGGATTCGTGCAGCGTCGCGGCTGACGATCCGAACTTCGCGATACGTTCGGCCCTCGAGAGTGGTTAGTTCGTCGAAGACCGGGTTTTCGGCAGCCGCCCAAGCGGGCAGCGCCGCCAGCAAGCAGGCGCAAAAGTATTTCATGGTTCTCCCCTGGATTGGTTCTCGTCCAACCAGCGGAGACGCGCTCAGCTCGCCGGTTTGCGCAGGTCGAAACAGATCAAACGGGATTCGCGGCCGTTTTGAAGCACGTAGAGCAGGCCGCCGCTTAGCGCGGGCGCGCCCCAGGTTTCGGGTGCGTAAAAAAGCTGCGTCACCGAGAGAGCTTTCGGGCCTTCCGGCGTGAGGTCGAGACAGACAAGCGTGCCCTGCTCGCCCAGGCAGAAGAACGAGCCGTCGGCGTGGATCAGGCTGGCGCGACCGAGCAAAACCCGGCGTCCACCGGCTTCGAGATTCATCCCGTCCCGCCAGATTTCGCGCCCGGATTTCGCCTCGAGGCAAACGAGCTCAGCGCCGGATTCTGAGCTTCCAGAGAAGCCGTAGAGATGGCCGTCGTGCGCGACCGGAGTTGCAAATTGGCTGGCGAATCGCGGAGCGGTCCAGCTCGAGCTCATCTTGAAATCTTCCGAAAACCCGACCATTGCGCCGCCTTCGGTGTAGCCCTCGGTGATGAAAACCGAGTTGCCGGAAACGACCGGCGAAGCGGCGTTGACCGAGGCGAACATTCTCGCGCGCCAGGCAAAAGCGCCGTCGATTTTGCCCGTGGCCGGATCGAGGCTAAGCAACCCACCATGAGGCGGATCAGTCATTCCGCCCGCGAAAACGAGAACGCGGTCCTGGCCATGAATTTTGGCGGGAACCGGCGACGCGTAGCTCGAATTCCAAGCGTGATCCACGCCCCAGACGAGTTCGCCGGTTTTCTTGTTCAGCGCGGCGACGCAGGGTTTCGAACCGACGTTAACGATGAGATTTTCGCCGAAAACCAACGGGCAGGAACCGCGCGCGAAGAAAAATGGAGCAGCACCGAAATCGGAATCCAGATTTTTCTTCCAGACGACTTCTCCGCTCTCGAGGCTGAGGCAATGCAGATCGCTGCGCAGACCAAGAACGAAAACCAGCCCGCTTTCGACGTCGATCACCGGGCTGCAACGCGGCGCATCCGGCGTTCCGTAGCTTGAGGCAGCTTGAACCGCGTACTCGAAATTCCAGATCGGCTTTCCAGTTTCAGCCTCGCGGCACTCGACAATTTCTTTGCCTTCTCGCAGTTGGATGTGGATCAGACGCCCGTTCGCAATCGATGGAGCCGCCTGCCCGGCACCGCGCGCGACTTCCCAAACGATCGCCGGTCCGGAATCGGGCCACTGCTTGAGAAGATGCGTTTCCGGCGAGTGAAGATCATCGGTCGGCCCTAGAAATCGTGGCCAATCCGCAGTGACCGCATCGTCGGCGAGAGGCTTGGGAGCCGCGTGGAATTTCAGTTCACTCTGAGCGTTTGCGGCGCTCAAAAACAAAAGAGAGATCAGCAGCTGCTGGCGGATTTTCATCCCTCAATAACCGCACCTCGCTTCAATAACCAAGCACAAAGAACGAAGAACCAAAGATTACGAGCTTAATTGAAAAGGAAACGGGCCGCACCCCCACTCAGGGGCACGACCCGTAAGCCACGCGCACAATTCAACACTCTTAAAAGACCCGTTTTACACAGATGAAGCTCGGCAATCGGCTTTGATCATCTGTAGCTCTGCGGGTAAAATTTTCTTCATCTTCGGGAACCTAAGGTTAGTCGGAAACGCCATCTTTTTATTCGTTCGGATTAGCGTTATTTTCGGGTTGGCTCCCTTGGCTCGACGGATTCGTGTGAATCCGCTCAAATCGGACTTGGTTGCCTGATTGAAATTTGCGATACGCCACTCCCCCGTGGATTTCGACGCCGACGTAGCGGAGCTGCCCGGGAAGCTGCGCGGAAACCTCCTGCATCGCGCCCTCGGAAGGGCCAGTCGATTGCATTTCGCCATCGATTAATTTGTAGATCTCAAGAACTTCGCTTTCGGCTTCGGCAACTTCATGGCCAGTCGGCGCTTCGAAGCGGGTCGATTGAAAAGCTACGAGCAGACCGACGAAAAGTGCGGCAGCTGCGAGCGTCCACTGAACAAACGGATGATAAATGATGTTCGACGGCTGAGCGATTTCCTTGTCAGCTTGGTGGAGGGCCATTTCCAGCCGATGCGCCAGTTGGGCATTCGGACGGCTGGGGCTGAGATCGCCGAGGCGGTCAGCAAGTTGGTCCAGGTTGTCGAGGTTAGATTTCATCGTCGTTACAACAATGAAGCGGAGCCCTTGTTTATGATTGTCTAAAAAAGTGAAG
>JBLHKS010000105.1:0-24801 GCA_047620505.1 Verrucomicrobiales bacterium
TTTCTTTTGTCACTTTCCCAAAATTGAAATTTCCTCGATTTTGCAATCCGTTGATTTCAAGGGACTTAGAAAGAGAAAGGCGAGGGCGGGAATCGAACCCGCGATAGAGCTTTTGCAGAGCTCGGCCTTACCACTTGGCTACCTCGCCATCAAATTACGCGTAATTTGAGGAGGCGAAGCTAAAAGCCGACAGGCGAAGTTGTCAATGCCGACGCTCAGGTTTTGATGTCCCCGCGATCAGAAAATCAGGGCCGGTCGGACAGGGATCGTCACGCCCGCTCCAAGTTTGGGCGCTCCCTCAGTGTTGTGAATACCGGTGACAATTTCGTCCTTGAAATCAATGGTCGTTTTACCGGTCTCGACTTTGACATAGACGTAGTCCCGAAAGGGAACTCCGCTCTGGTCATATCTCGTCACCGGCTGGAGAACTTTTTCATAGGTGATGAATTCCAGAGAGTCCTTTCGGCCTTCTGCTTCGATCGTTTGATTCACTCGATCAGGGTCGCCAAGCGCCAGTTTGACCTCCGGAATTGTCATTCCGAGCGCGACTTGCCGCTTCGCAATCAAATCGTTCACGAGAACCTGCCGCTTGTAGAGCTCCTTCAGCGCGGCGACAAAGTCCTTGCCGCTGTGGGCTTGAAAAGCCTTGGGAGTCACCCAACCAACAACATCAACGTGCTCCGCTTTGGCTCGCACCAGGTAGGCTTTGTTGCTGATCGCAATCACTTCGGCGTCGTGGCCGGGGCGAAGCGTGCCGAGGCGGCGAGCACCGTCGAGTTGATAGAAAACGGGGGCGGCGTGGGCAACTCGAAGGACAACCTGGTCGTCAGGATCCATGAAATCTTCGAGGTAAATGGCACCGGCCTCGCGGCTTAGTTCAGCTTGCGCGGTGCCAAATGTTAGTATCGCAAGTGCGAAAAGGGATGCAATCGCCTTCATATTTTTGAATTGTAGATGAAATCCGCAGCCGGAAAAAGGCCGAATTGAAGGCGAAGACGCTTTGACTCTTGGGTCATGCGTAATTATTCAGAAAAAATCATGTCAAAATCACAAGTCCTTTTCGAAGCGGCAAAAAAAGTCATCCCAGGCGGGGTCAATTCACCAGTCCGCGCGTTCCGAAATGTCGACGGCGAGCCGTTCTTCGTCGAGCGCGCTGCGGGTTGCCGGATCTGGGATGTCGACGGCAAGGAACTGATCGATTACGTCGGAACCTGGGGTCCGGCGATCCTCGGACATGCGCCGAAAGTCGTGCTCGATGCGGTTCGCGACTCAGCAGCTGCTGGGGTGAGTTTCGGGATCCCGAATCCGTACGAGGTCGAGATCGCTGAGCTGATCGTGGACTGGGTTCCGTCGGTCGAGAAGGTCCGGATGGTCAATTCCGGCACGGAGGCGACGATGACGGCGATCCGACTGGCGCGCGGGTTCACGAAGCGAGACAAGATCATCAAATTTGAGGGCTGCTACCACGGGCATGTCGATTCGCTGCTGGTGGCCGCGGGCAGCGGCGCGCTGACGCATGGGAAGCCGGACAGCGCGGGCGTTCCAGATGAATTTGCGGCGCTGACGGTCGCGATTCCGTTCAACGATGAAGAGGCGGTTCGGCAGGCTTTCGCGAACAACGCGGGCGAGATCGCGGCGATCATTGTCGAGCCGATTCCGGCGAACGCGGGGCTCGTTTTTCCGCGCGAGGGCTATCTGGAATTTCTGCGAGAGATCACGAAAGAGAATGGCGCGCTGCTGATTTTCGACGAAGTGATGACGGGCTTCCGAGTCGCGAAAGGCGGCGTTCAGGAGCTGATGGGCGTGACGCCGGACCTCACCGCCTTGGGCAAAGTGATCGGCGGAGGATTGCCGGTAGGCGCGTTTGGCGGACGAGCGGATATCATGGATTATCTCGCTCCGGACGGACCGGTTTATCAGGCGGGAACGCTCTCAGGAAACCCGTTAGCCATGGCAGCCGGCCTCGCGCAGTTGCGGGAACTCGAGCGGCGCGACGGCTGGAACGAGCTGGAAAAACTCGGCGCGCAATTCGAAGCCGGAACGCGTGAGGCGATCGCGAAGTCTGGCAAAAAACTGACGATTCACCGAGTCGGCTCGATGTTCTGCCTGTTTTTCCGCGATGGTGAAATTCGGAATGTCGACGATGTTAAGAAATGCAATTTCGAGGCATTCAACCGCTTCTTCTGGGCCTGCCTCGCGGACGGCGTTTATTTCGCGCCTTCGCAGTACGAAGCCGGCTTCATCTCGCTCGCGCACGGGGCTGAGGACATCGAAAAGACGGCCGAAGTCGTAGCCCGAGCAATCGCGGCGTGAATCGTCAGTCAGTCGCGGACGTAGACTTTTTCGAACGTGATTTTGACGTCGTCGACGTTCGTCGCCCGAGGCAAATTCGTTTCCTTTCGATAGGATCCGTCGTCCATCGGCGGCGCGCCGCCATGCGTTAAGTAGAGCCGGTCGTAGGTCTTGTCGTCGACTTCGAACTGCACTCGGACCAAAATGTCGTCGAGCGACCGCTCGGTTGGAATGTAGATTTCGCCACTGATCCTTCCAACCTCCAGTTTCCACTCCATTTCCAACTGCTCGACCTCTTCCTCGGTGAACGTGGGCCGAGTCTTCGGCTGACGTTTGGTGGGCGGCTCAGCAGATGCTCGAAGGGCTCAAGCCCGAAATCCGAAGCCTACCGATTGAAACGCATCACTTCCGATTTTGTGTCGTCTTTGAACGTCAGCTGAACCGATACGAACTTGGTCGCGAGCGGGAGGTCCAGATAAGTTGGCACGTCAGCGCTGATGGTCGCATTTCCTGGCTTATCATAGACAGGGAACTCGAATGTGGTATCCGGGACTTCCTTGTCGACTCCATACTTAATTTCGGCCAACACCCCGCGATAGGACATGAGATGAGTAAAATAGGTCAGTAGTTTTCCGTCGTAATCGCGGAACGAGACCCAGCTCTGTTTGGTCAGATTCAAGATGTGCTTGGTCGACTTCAAGCTCGAAGCCATGGGATCAAATTTGGCTTTGTAGACGCCCATCTCGACACCGGCGGCGTTGGTGTATTTGACTTGGAGCTCGCCACCGGGATGCCCGTCCGGCAGGCTGATCGACATATTGGGATGCGGCTTGCCCGTCTGAGCATTCACCATTTCCAACAGACCGGTCGATTTGAACTCGGACCCTCCGGGTTCCTGCCAGAAAATTTCCAACGCTGGTTCGACGATTTGCACGTTTCCCATCCAACCCGAATTGGTGTGCATCCAAGTAACGGAAACCGGATTCTCAATCCGCGCCGAACTCACCGCGAGCGCCGTGAGCCGCTTGTCAGCGTCGCCTCGCCAGTCAGCGACAAGCTCCTGGTCAAGAAAATAACGAACGAAGTGCCCTTCGCCGTCGAGTTCCTTAAAACGTTCAAGATTCTCCTTCTCCTGCCGCAAATCTTCGAGGCTCTGCGTGCCGACACGAGCGAGTGAAAATTCCAAGCTCAACAGGTAGTAGCCGGCTGCGAAATCCGGATTATCGGAGGCGAATTGCGTCAGCATCGGAATTCTCTTCGCTCGATCCCAAAGGAGAATCGAAGCGATATCCGGGATGTTGGTCTTCGATTGATTCGCGATATACTGATAGGTTTCTCTCGCTCCCTCTCGGCCTTCCTGGACCTTGAGAAAATCCTGAAAACGGAGGTGAGGGTCGAGGTATTCGAGATCCGATTTGAAATACTCAAGGTATGAACGCCGGGCCGCGCCGTAGTCGCTTTTCAGCTCCTGTAGTCTTGCATTATGATAGTGCTGTTGCGGCGTTTCCGGATTCGGGATGATTCCACCCTGTTTCGAAAGCTCAGAAAACGACTCGGCAATGTTTTCGACGCTCGCCAACACCTTATCGGTCTTTTCCTCAATTCTGACGGTATTCTCTTTGATCTCTGCGACGTCCTTTTGGATCAACCCCATCGTCTCTTGCAAGCTGGCAATGGCCGGAACGTTTGCGGCGACAAATCCACGGTCATCAGCCTCGTCGGAGCTCGATTGAAGGGCTAAAACGGCTCCTGCCATCAGGCCGATAACTAAAGTCAGCAGTGAACCGGGGACTGCCCACTTCCGCGTTCCTCTTGCGATAAAACAGAGGAGGATAAGCACAACAAGCGCTGCTAACGATATATAGAAAACGTAGCTAGCGAGAGGTGCGACGGGTTCAAGCACGTCAGAAACAAAACCGCCGACTGTTCCGACTGCGCCTGCGGCTACGCCGGTCTTTTTGAGTGTTCCGCGCGTTTGACTCGATGAAAGGAGGGAGCTGGGGGAGTCCATGCGCGAATTTTCGCTTCGGGTTGGCGCGGAGTCCCGAAAAAATTTCGGCAAATTCATCGGTAGGCCGCCCCAGCCCGATCCGGCTCAAGCCAGCAGCTGCTGGACGACATGCCCGTGGACATCGGTCAACCGGAACGGCCTGCCCTGGAACCTGAACGTCAGTTCTTCGTGATCGATCCCTAACAGATGCAAAATTGTCGCCTGGACGTCATGGACGTGAACGCCGTCTTTGATCACGTTGAATCCCAGTTCATCGGTTTCCCCATGCGTGATCCCGGGCTTGATCCCGCCTCCCGCGAACCACATCGTGTACGCCTGCGGATGATGATCTCGCCCTAACGATCGTCCCAGCGCCGCGCTCGCCTCGACCATTGGCGTCCGGCCGAATTCGCCGCCCCACACAACGAGGGTGTCTTCGAGCAGTCCGCGTTTTTTTAGATCCTGAATCAACGCTGCTGCCCCCTGGTCGGTCGTTTTGCATTGCCCTTTCACTCCGCCTTCGACGTTCGAATGATGATCCCATCCAGAATGGTAAACCTGGATAAAACGAACGCCGCGCTCAGCCAAGCGCCGAGCCAACAGGCAGTTGTTTGCAAACGCCGCTTTCCCATCACCCGGCTTAGCTCCGTAAAGGTCTAGCGTTGCCTGACTTTCCTGTGAAAAATCCATCAACTCCGGAGCGCGCGATTGCATTCGAAAAGCCATTTCGTAAGTGTCCATCCGCGTCTGGATCTCAGGATCGCCGACCGCATCCAACCGCTCAGAATTCAGATCGCGAATCAAATCAATCGAATCTCGCTGGGCACGTTGGTCGATCCCTTTCGGATTCGAGATGTGCAGAATCGGGTCGCCAGAATCGCGAAACGGCACGCCTTGATGGATCGAAGGCAGAAACCCGTTGCTCCACATCGCCGCTCCGCCGCTGAGATTGCCGCCGCTCTTCAAAACCACGAAACCCGGCAGGTCGTCCGCGTCGCTGCCGAGCCCGTAACTCAGCCAGGATCCTATCGCCGGCCGGCCGGGAATCCCGCTTCCAGTGTTAACGAAAAGCTGCGCTGGAGAGTGGTTAAACTGATCCGTGTGGACCGATTTCACGATCGCGATGTCGTCTACAACCTTGCTCAAGTGCGGCAGCGTCTCGGAAATCTCAGAGCCGGATTCGCCATGCCGCTCGAACTTAAACCGAGGTGCCAGAATCGCCGCATCCGGCTGAATAAACGCATAGCGCTGGCCGGCGATGACCTCCGGAGGGATCGGTTTTCCATCCAACTCGCGGAGTTTTGGCTTGTGATCGAAAAGCTCTAGCTGGCTTGGCGCGCCTGCCATGAAAAGGTAGATCACGCGCTTAGCGCTCGCGAAATTCGGCGCTGGTTTTGGTGCCAACGGATTCGGCGACGCCTTCAGCAGCTGCTGGCCCATGAGCGAAGCCAACGCGATTTTTCCAACGCCAACTCCACAGGTATCAAAGAGCTGGCGGCGAGTAGTTTGGTGAAGATTTTTCATAACGAAATTGACGAAAATCTCAGCGGTCGCGTAAATTTGTAACAGCGGCATCCTGCCGCTGTTTTCGGCGCAGCCGAACCCGATCACGCACCCAATGAAAGAAAAGGAAAAATCTCGACTCCCGTTCATCGGCCTCAACGAGCACGGTCACGTCCGAATCTACTACAACGGCCTCCTCCCCCACTGGCGTCAATCGGGCTGCACGTATTTTGTAACTTTTCGTCTGGCCGACTCCGTCCCTCGCGCGGTCCTCGATAAATGGGAATACGAAAAAACTCGCTGGCTGCGCAAACTCGGCCTTAACGACTGGGTCAAAGCCTACGAGAAGCTTCCAAAAGTCGAACAACGCCGATTCGAACGGCACTTTGGCGCTCTCGTAAACGACTACTTGGATAGCGGGCGAGGAAGCTGCGTTCTGCGAGATCCGAAATGCGCGGAAATCGTTGCGGAGGCGCTCGACCACTTTCATCCGACTCGAGTGATCACCGGCGACTTCGTGATCATGCCGAATCACGTTCATGTGTTGTTGCGGCCGAACCCGGGGGTTGAACTGGAGGACTTGATGCATTCTATCAAGGGATTTACGGCGAACAGGATTAACGAACTTCTTGGGCGAACGGGGACGCTCTGGAAGAAGGATTCTTATGATCATATCGTTCGTGACTCGGCGCAGCTTTTGCGGATCCAGCGATACATTCGAGCGAATCCTGAAAAGGCTAATATCCGGGACGGGGAGTTTGTTTTGAGCGAAGTTGAGTATGAGGTGATGGTTTGGTGAATGTGCTTTCGGGTTCGGCTGCGCCGAAAACAGCGGCAGGATGCCGCTGTTACTGTTTGGTGACGAATTCGTCGAGATTCAGAACTGCGCGGGCGGTCAATTTCCAGGCGAGGGCTTCGTCGCCGAGACGATCCGACTGTGCCTTTTGGAAGGCGAGCAAGCGCGCCAACTCGACCTCGGTTGGTGATCGTGTCAGGCAGCGCCGAAAAATGAATTCAACCCGCGATTCAGGAGTCTCGGCGGCTTCGGTTGCGCGCTTGGCGAGCGCCTCGGCCATCTCGACGAACATCTCATCGTTAAGCATCGTCAGCGCCTGCAAAGGCGTGTTGCTGCGATTTCGACGAGCGGTGCAGGTCTCGCCAGTCGGGCCGTCGAAAACGGTGAACGCAGCGAAAGGCGCGGTACGTTTGGAAAACGTGTAGAGGCTTCGGCGAAAGCGGTCTTCGCCTTTGGAGACGTTCCATTTCGTGCCTCCGTAAGCCGCAGCGGCGACCCGCGAATCTTGAGGAGGATAGACGCTGGGTCCGAGCATTTTCACTGAAAGTAAGCCGCTGGATTTCAGCGCCACATCCCGGATCATCTCGCCATCGATTCGGAATCTTGGGCCACGGGCCAGAAGCACGTTTTGGGGATCGCGCGCCAGCAGCTGCTGGGTGATGATCGAACTCTGTCGGTAGGTCGCGCTGGTGACGATCAGCTTGTGGAGTTCCTTCATCGACCAGCCCTGCTCAACAAACTCGACCGCAAGCCAGTCGAGCAATTCCGGGTGACTCGGCGGCGAAGACTGCGTGCCGAAATCGGCGACCGACTCAACGATCCCGCGTCCGAAAACCTGATGCCATGCGCGGTTGACGGGAACGCGCGCACCAAGCGGATTGCGCTCGCTGACCAGCCACTGTGCGAAGGTCAGGCGGTTAGCCGATTCGCCGTCTGGAAGCGATTCGAAGATCGCGGGAACGGCTGGCGCGACGCGTTCTTTCGGCTGAAGGTACTCGCCACGATTATGCCGAAACGTAGATCGCGGGTTGTCGGGTTGACGTTCTTCAAAAACCATCGTCGTCGGCAGTTTCGGGATCCGACCTCGCAAAGCAACGATCTCTTTGCGCTCTTTCTCACAATCCGGTGCCACGTCGAAGTAAGCCAACCTGGTAGAAGTGAGGTCGCCCAGCCCATAGACCGCCGCATCGGAAGATTGACCGATCCGTAATTCGCCTGATTGAATGAGGTTCTCATACACGCCTTCGGCCTCGCTCGCTCCCGAATTCAGACGATTCAGAGAACTCGCAACTACCTTTCGTGGAACGGTCGTCGCGGAAATCCGAAACCGCCCTAACGAAGCCACAAAATGGCGCTCGAATAGCAGTTCGATCTCCAAGTCAGCCGGCATCGAAATCGCCTCCTTCAAATTCAGGACCAGCTCGTTTGCCTCACCTTCACGAGTCGCAGTCGACCACCCGGTCGAGCCGTCCCCGTCGTAAACGTTCTTCGCTGCGGCGCTTCCGGAACCGATGCTGATCTTGCCGAACGTATGGCTAGCGCCACCAAAAGCGATCGGCTCGCCATCCACTTTCACTATCACTTCACTAAGGAAAAAATCGCCCTTGCGGCCTTCATAAAATCCGCGCCCCGGTCCTCCTGCGGGAAGACGGAAATCGGGAAGAGCCTCGATCCGCAATGCCGTGATTTGTTTGGAAGCTTCGTCCGGCTGATCAGGATTGACGAAGATGCTGGCGTCTTCAATTTTGAGCGTATAGACATCGCGCTTCGTCGAATCGCCAGTCGCAAAAATCGAGCCATCTGGGAGAATTTCAAGCTTGGCGAGATTCGTCGTCAGTTCATCCGGAATCAACGTTTCCCACTTGGCTGAGCCAGCGATTTGTGCGCGAATCCAGTCGTAGAACTCGTCCGTCGGCAACCAGTTCTGAACTACCTCTTCGATCCGTGCTTCAATCTTCGGTTTCTCGCTCTGAATCTTCTTCAGGGCGGCGGTGTCCGGAGTGATCAGATCCGGCTCACTCGCATTATTTAACAGCGCGAACAGCCCAAAATAATCGGTGTGCGTGATCGGATCGTACTTGTGGGTGTGGCACTGCGCGCAGCCGGTCGTCAGGCCCATCCACGTCGTTCCGGTCGTCAAAACGCGATCGACGACCGCGTAAAATCGATACTCCAGCGGATCGATCCCGCCCTCTTCGTTCATCATCGTGTTGCGATGAAATCCGGTCGCGATTTTCTGATCAAGCGATGCGTCTGGAAGCATGTCGCCGGCGAGTTGCTCGATCGTAAATTGATCAAACGGCATGTCGGCGTTGAGAGCTTTGATGACCCAATCTCGGTAGGGCCAGATCGAACGTGGCCGGTCCTTTTCGTAGCCGTTCGTATCGGCGTAACGCGCAAGGTCAAGCCATGGTCGAGCCCAGCGCTCGCCGTAGGAATCTGAAGCCAGCAGCTGCTGGACGAGTTTCGACCAAGCGTCGGGATCCTTGCTGTTGACGAACGCATCTGCTTCTTCCGGAGTCGGCGGCAGGCCGATCAGATCCAGATAAACTCGCCTGACCAAGGAGTAGCGATCTGCCTCTGGCGAAGGCTTCAAATTTTCCGCGTCCAGCCTCGCGAAAACAAATCGATCGATCGAATTCCGCGCCCAGTCGTCGCCTGCGGCTGGAAGTTCCGGCTTCACCGGTTTAACGAAAGCCCAGTGCTTCGCGTACGGCGCTCCGGCGGAAATCCAAGCCTCGAGTTTCGTGACTTCGTCGACTGTTAGCGACTTGCTCGACTTCGGTGGCGGCATGACCTCATCAGGGTCGTCACTCGTGATTCGCGCGAGAATTTCGCCGTCTGTCAGGGCGCTTGCGCCGGGTTGATCGAGCCGCATCTTCGCCTTCCTCGCACCCTCGTCAGGGCCGTGGCATTCGAAGCAGTTGGCCGCGAGGATCGGCTGAATCTCGCGTGCGAAATCAGGTTCAGCCGCAGCTGAAAAACTCAATGCGCCCAGAGCCAAGACGAAAATCAATCGCGATCTTTCCATTACGAAAGTGTTATCGCGGCCCCGGCGAGTTGCAAGTCCACGAGGAAGCACGAATCTGCAATTCCAATGAGTTCGCCTGACATATCCGCCCTTCGCCGCAGTTACGAACGTGGTGAGCTTGATCTTGAAGATCTCGATCCTGATCCTGTGGCTCAGTTTCGTGGTTGGTTCGAACTCGCCCGCGCGACGGACGAAGTCATCGAGCCGAATGCGATGGGGCTCTCGACGGTTGACGCCGAAGGTCAGCCGAGCTCCCGGACGGTCCTGCTCAAAGCCTACGACGAGCGCGGTTTCGTGTTTTTCACGAACTACGGAAGCGCCAAGGCGAAGGAGATTGAAGGCAACTCGCGCGTTGCTCTGCTTTTCACCTGGCTGGCGCTGGAACGGCAGGTCAAGATCCTGGGTAAGGCCGAGAAAATCTCGCGGACGGACTCGGTAAAATATTTTCTTTCGCGGCCGTTTGGCAGTCGGTTAGGGGCTTGGGTGTCGGATCAAAGCCGAGTCATTTCCGGCCGGGCGCTGCTGAAATCGAAGCTCTCCGAGATGAAACGAAAGTTCTCGAACGCCGAAGTCCCCTGCCCCGATTCCTGGGGCGGCTTTCGGGTCGTTCCGCATCAATTTGAATTCTGGCAGGGCGGCCGCGACCGACTTCATGACCGTTTTCAATATCAGTCGACTGAGGAAGGTGGTTGGGAAATCGACCGCCTCGCTCCGTGACGTCAATCGAGTTTTTCTTCCGCGTAGCGATCCCACCAAAGAGAGGCAAAGGGCGTCTGCGATTTTTTTCGAAGGACGCCCGCAATCCGCTTCGGATTGGCTTTCGCCGGGCTGACCAGATCGCCAGCCGACGATTCTGTGGCGAGAATTTCGCCGGTGGAGTCGCTGATTTCCGCGCCTGCGCCGATGATCGAAATTCCAGGATTTTCGCCGATCCGCAAAGCTCGCAGGCCGTCCGGCGAGATGAAAACCGAGGCAAAAGTCTCCTCCCGGAGCAGCAAATTTTCGTAAACGACTTGCCGATAAAGCACCGACCCGTCCGAAAGCACGACGTAGAAATCGACGGCAATCTGGGGGGCAATCTCATTTTCCGCCGTGCCGGAAAGAACGAACTCGACCTCAATTTCGCTCCAGTTTTCCGGCTTAGTTGGTCGTTTGAGCTCTTCCGCCAAGCCAAATCTCGGCGTCTTCAGTTTCTCGATCTTAACTCGATCGATTTCCGCGCTCAACTGAGCTTCTGCAGAAAGTGTCAGGATAAAAAATGCGAGCGCCGAGAAAATTTTCGCTTCAGTCTTCATTGCGGAAAATCTCCCGCACTCTGCCGAAAATTCCAGGACGATCCGGGTTTCGCGGGCTTTCCGGATTTCGCGGGGCCGCTGGATCGCCAAACCGAAAAATACCGCCGTGGTGCTCCTCGCAAGTGGTTTGGGGCAGCATTTCCCAGGGAATCTGAGCCCGATAGCCGTGTCCCTGGCGGCTGCAGGCGCGATTGGCGAGAAGGCCGGTGGTGCTGCAGAGATCGACGGTCGCCATCTGGACATCCGACTTGAATGCGCTCGACGGATAATTCTTCTCCTGAGCGAAAACCATGATCTCGGTCCAGATCGGGAGCGCGAGCGTGCTTCCATAACCTCGATCCATGATCGTTTTTGGTTGATCGAGGCCTACCCAAACGCCGCAGGTCAATTTATCGTTGTAGCCGACAAACCAGGCGTCTTTGTAGGCGTCCGTCGTCCCGGTTTTGCCAGCAGCTGCTCCTTCGAGCCCGAGCGATCGCGCGCTCTGCCCGGTGCCGCCAGGTTCGATCACTTTTTCCAAAGCCCGATGCGCCATCCAGGCTCCAGCCGGCGTCAAAACTCGTTGGCTAACCGGCGTGTTCTGGTAAAGCACGCCGCCTCGACGATTCTGGACGATTTCGATCACGTAAGCCCGTCGTCGATCGCCGCCACGCGGAAACGCGGTGAACGCGCTCGTCACCGTTTTCAAATCGGCCCCGAGATTGCCGATGTAAACTTGAGCGGTTTGGTCTGCCTCCTTCGGCGATTCGATTCCAGCGAGCCGCGCCGTGTGGAGAACGTTCTCGAGCCCCGCACGCGCGCCAACCCGGACAGTCATCGTGTTTCGCGATTTGATCAGACCGTACTCAGCCGTCTGAAACCCTCGATGCTCGCCGTCCGAATTTCCGGGGCTCCAATTTCCGGCCTCGCGGATTTCACCGGGATAAATCGGGCCGTCGTCGATCAACGAACCTGGCAAAAGCCCGGTCTGAAAAGCGCTCGCGTAGACGAAAGGCTTGAAAAGCGAACCGATCGGCCGATCGCTCATCGTCGCGCGGTTGAACTGGCTTTCGTTGAAATCGCGACCGCCGACGAGCGCCCGAATCCCGCCCGATTTGTTATCGATCGCGATCGCCGCCCCTTGAAGATAGGTCGTTCGCTGGCCTTTCTCATGATTCTCGGCAAACTCGGCTCGAGTCGGATGCGCGAAGCCTTCGCGGCTCTCAATTTCCGTCAATTTCGCTTCCACCGACTCCTCCGCCGTTTGTTGCAGGCCGAGATCGAGCGTCGTGTAAATCAAAAGGCCGCCGTCTTCGGTTTCCGCCTTTTCCAGAATCAATTCCAGATCGCGCCGGACCAAATCGAGCGGGTAGGAATTCTGGTAAACTCGCGATTGCTCCGAATCCAGCACCGCAATCGTTTCGGCCCTCGCCGCAGCCGATTCGTCTTCCGTGATGAAGCCTAACTCGAGCATTCGGCCCAAAACCGTGTCGCGCTCGCCAGCTGCATCTTCGTAATGTCGGAATGGCGAAAACCGATTCGGTGCTCGGATAATTCCAGCCAGCATCGCCGCTTCCGCCAACGTCAAGTCAGCCGCTGCTTTGCCAAAATGCCCCTGCGACGCCCGCTCAATTCCGTAGATTCCGGTTCCGAAATAGACTCGATTGATGTAGAGCGTTAGGATTTCCTCCTTCGAATATTCTTCCTCGATCCGCCGCGCCAACATCGATTCCAGCAGCTTTCGGTGAAGGGTTTTTTCCCGAATATCGTAGCTCACGCGCGCCAACTGCATAGTGATCGTGCTCGCGCCTTGAACGAATTCGCCGTCCTTCAAATTTCGAACGACGGCCCGCGCGACACCGCGATAATCGATCCCGCCGTGTTTAAAAAAGCGCGAATCTTCACGCGCGATCAACGCGTCGATAAAATAGGAGGAAACTCGGTCGAGCGAGACCACGATTCGGTTTGCGCCGTGAAGCCGTCCAATTTCCTCGCCAAACCGATCAAAAACGATCGAACGCTGCGGCAGATCGCCAACTCTGGAGATATCCTCTTGCTCAGCGAGCCTACGGTAATACGAGTAGGCGAAGAGACTGGCCAAACCGGCGAGAACCGACAGAAACAGGAAGAAGCCGAACAGCCGTCGCAACCAACTCTTTCGGCGAGGCGGGGCCATGAGGGCTTCGACCTCTCTAGAAAGGCTTGGCATAGTTAGAAACGCTGAAAATTATACTAAATCGAATATTTCACCAATGCGAGAGGAAGATCCGACCCAATTTCTGATCGAAGCGGCGCTGCGCGAGGACTTGGACGTGGACGGCGACGTGACTTCGCAATATTTCACGCCGGAAAGTGCTCACGGACGCGGCCGGATTTTTGCGAAGGAGCCCGCCTCGCTTTCGGGCGTTGAAATCGCGGCCCGGGTTTTCGCGGCGGTCGATCAGCTGCTGCTGGTAGAAGTTGAGGCCGAAGACGGCACAAAACTGGAGCCAGGCGGGACGGCGCTGCGAGTCGAGGGCAGCCTCCGATCGATCCTGACCGCTGAGCGAACGGCGCTGAATTTTATCCAGCGGCTTTCGGGCGTCGCGACGCTGACCGCGAAGTTCGTCGGTGCGATCGGTGACTCGAAAGCGAAGCTGCTCGACACACGGAAAACCACGCCCGGCTGGCGTTTACTCGAAAAAAAAGCGGTCGGCGACGGCGGCGGAACGAATCACCGGATCGGGCTTTTCGACCACGTCATGGTCAAGGACAACCACCTGCTCGCCGCGCCGGATCAAGCGGATCTGGTCGAATCGATTCGGCGCGTGAAGGCGGATTTTCCGGAAAAACGCGTTCAGCTCGAGGCCGACACGCTCCAGCAGCTGCTGAGTTTCCTGAAATTCGACGGCGTTGACAGCGTTCTGCTCGACAACATGAGCCTGGCGGATTTGCGCGAAGCAGTCCGCCTGCGTGACGAGCGAAATCCCGGCCTGGCGCTCGAAGCGAGCGGCGGAATCACCCTCGAAACCATCGGCGGAGTCGCCCAAACCGGCGTCGATTTCATTTCCGTCGGAGCGCTGACCCATTCGGCGACGGCGGTCGATTTTTCCCTGGAGCTTGAGGCGGTGAATTCATGAACGCGGCGCTCGTTCCTCAAGAAATCAGTCACGCGCTAACCGTTGGCCTCCGCCCCACTGGACTTTCCGTCACGCCACTTCGACTCGGCTCGGAAATCGAAATTCTAGGCGAAACCGGCTCGACCAACGACGTCGTAACCGACCGAGCAGCTGCTGGAGCCGCCGAGGGGCTCGCCGTCTTCGCCGAACGCCAAACTGCGGGTCGTGGCCGCAAAGCCGTCGATTGGATCGCGCCTCCTCGCCAGAATCTGACTTTTTCCGTGCTGCTCCGACCTGGAATCCCGCTCGCCGACTGGTCGCGCTTCGCCCATGCGGCTGGTCTCGCCGTGATTCGCGGAGCCGAACCGTGGGCCGAAAATCGGCGTCTCCAGCTAAAATGGCCGAACGACGTGCTTTGCGAAGGCCGAAAACTCGCCGGAATTCTCCTCGAAACAGGAACTCGGCGCGGACAGTCGTTTCTCGTCCTCGGCATCGGCTTGAACGTGAATTCGATGCCGGACGATTTTCCACCAGACCTCAGCAGCGACGTTTGTTCGGTCCGCTGGCTCTCGGGCGGTCAGGATGTCGATCGCAGTGCGTTGGCTGGCTCGATTCTGGCCGAATTGAATCGAGCTTACGATCAAGCGATGACCGATTTCGGCTCTTTGCTTCCAGAAATCAGCCGCCGCAGCTGCTTGCTCGGAAGGCGGATCGAATTCCGACATCAGGACGCCTGGAAAGAAGCGGAAGTTGTCGGTTTTGGCCCAAACGGCGAACTCTCAGTTCGAGAAGACGATCACTCGCACAACCAGCTGATTCTGAGCGCGGAGCACGTCAGAGTGACGCAAAAATAACATTTCTATAATTTCCATAAGTGTGGTAGATATCTAGAATTCGGAAATCCAGTTTTTGCAGCTTCTTCAATGATTTCGGCTTGATCGATATTTAACATTCGCTAACATTCACCCCATGCTCGCCACCGCGCCCAAGGAAAAAACCAGTCCGCAGACCACCTCT
This sequence comes from Verrucomicrobiales bacterium, assembly GCA_047620505.1. Taxonomy (GTDB): domain Bacteria; phylum Verrucomicrobiota; class Verrucomicrobiia; order Verrucomicrobiales; family DEV007; genus JBLHKS01. Next base: position 15,002 of record JBLHKS010000105.1, read on the forward strand.
GCCAGGTCTGTGCCTTCGAAAGATTCGAAGAGCCCGTTTCTCTTCGCTGACCATCTCGTTCTCGATAATTCTCCGACTCGGGATTTTTACATCGAGCTCCTTCGTGGCCTCGCCCACAAAAACAACAACGTGCTCGCCGTCGTTCAAGGCTTCTCCAGCTTGATCCTGATGGGCGACAATCTGGACGAAAATACGCGAGAAAATATCGGCCAGATGCGGAATTCCGCTCAGCATTCCTCCTCGCTCAGCGAACGGGTGCTCTCCACCGGCGGGTGCGGCAAAATCAGCCCACAATCGATTCAGCTTTCGGATTTTCTACCTCTCGCCGATGGCCTGCGCGACATCTGCTCCAACGCCGGAGTCGGTTTCACCCAAAACATAACGAAGGGAATTCCGCCAATCGTCGGCGACATCAATCGGCTCCGGGACATCTTCGTCGAGCTGGTCAAAAACGCCGCTGAAGGCGCTGCGCACGACGTCGCTGGTCACGTTCAGCTCGACGTCCTCGCTCCAGGCGAAGCTTCACCGCTTTCGGAAAACCGCGTCGACATTTTCATTCGGAACAACGGTCCTGGAATTCCAGAGCAGCGGCTCGCCGAAATGTTCCTGCCGTTTGAGACCACGAAAGGCAGCAATCACTTCGGAATCGGCCTGACCACCGCTGGCGTCCTCGCCGGCCAGATGGGAATGCGGCTCGGGATTGCCAGCGAAACCGACGTGACCACCGTTTGGGTTTCCGCGCCCGTTTTTGACCCGGAAACCCTGTAAAACCCGGCTACTGGATGTAGCGCGTGACCATGTCGACCACGCCTTCGAGTTGTTTCAGCGCCTTGTCGACTTCTTCCTGATCTCCGTCGTGAGCCGCGTCGTGAAGGCGATGGCTGCCGCTTTTGAGATTGTCGAGCGCTCCTTCAAGCCGCTTCTGATTGGCTGAAGTCGGCGCTTTCTGCGTTTGGAGGAAACCAGCTGCTGCTGCGATCGCGGCTTCGGCGTAAGCGGCCGCCTCGTCGACGGCTTCCATGCCCGACGCTGACTGAACTTTCTTCATCGCATCGCGAACCAGCTCCAACGCGCTCGGAACATCGTCCGGCGGATCGACTGAGGCTCCGTGGTCATGATCATCGCCGTGGTCGTGCGCATCGCCTCCGTGAACGCAAACGCAGGCGTATTCTTTGTAATCGCAGGTCGGACAATCTCGCAAGTTAGCCTGAAATTTCACCAGCTCGGTTTTCGCGCCTTCATCCAGCTTAACCTGGACGACAACCGGGACGTCCAGGCCGTCTGGAAGCGATCCGTTTGAAATCAGCGAGTTGCCGTCTTTGGCGAAATCGAGCTTGGTTGGATCCAGCCGGTCGCCCGTGATCACTTTTACGATCTGCTCGCCGATCGGGAGCGCGGTCGGATCTTTTTCATCGTTGGTCACCGCCGTGATTCTGACTTTCCGATCCTCGGTGATGAAAAACTCGAGCCGCGGAGTGAGTTCCTGCAGGACGCGGCCGCCGTTCGGGCCTGCAATTTGTGGAGGATGAGCATCGCCGTCATGATCGTGCCCGCCATCGCCGTGATCGTGGCCATGGCCGTCATCTTCGCCTTTCCCATGATCGTCGTCACCGTGGGCGTGATCGTGATCGTCATGACCGTGGTCGTCTCCACAGCCGGTGTTCATCAAAAGCAAAGCTGGAATTGCGCAGGCCAAAGCCAAAGCGCGCGGAATTGTGATGCGTGGTTTCATTTTTGTCTGTCGTTGGTAAAAGAAAGCAGGTGCCTCATGACACCTGCTCTCCAAATTTAATTAGGTTCAATGATCGTGGGCGTGGTGATCGCAGACGCATGCATATTCTTTGTAATCGCACGTCGGGCAATCCTGGAGATTAAGTTGGAACTTATCGATCACCGTTCTCGAATCTGCATCGACTTTGATTTGAACGACAACCGGAAAATTCATCCCGTCTGGAAGCGGCCCGTCTGAAATCAGGCTGTTTTCCTCACGAATGAACTTCAGCCGAGTCGGGGCGCGCCGTTTGCCAGCGATCACTTTGACGGACTGCTCGTCGAGGGCGATCGCCTTCGGCTTATCATCGTGGCTCACGGCTGTGATCCGGACTCTGCGGTCTTTCATGACGAGGAATTCCAGGTGTGGCTCGACCGAAATCAGCACGCGTCCGCCGTTGGGTCCGGCGATGATTTTGGCGTGGTCATGATCGTGGTCGTGATCGTGTTTTTCGTCAGCAGCGACCGCGCTGGACGTGTAAATCGCAAACGCGAAAAGCGCGGCGAAGAGGTTCAGGATAGATTTCATAGTTTGTTTTGTTTGTTTTTGAGGTTGGAGATTGGTTAAAAATTTCAGCCAGCAGCTGCTGCGCTTCGTTGGACGGCTTTCTCTGCGGATCGACGCCCGAAAGTCCAGAAAACTGCCGGAGTCACTCCGAGGCCGAGCAAAGTCGAAGTCACCAACCCGCCGACGATCACTACCGCGACCGGGTGGAGGATTTCTTTGCCAGGCGCGCCCGCAGCCATCACGAGCGGGATCAGCGCGATTCCAGCGGTCAGCGCGGTCATCAAAACCGGCACAAGCCGCTCCAGCGTGCCGCGAATGATCATCTCCATCGTGAAACCTTCGCCTTCGTGCTTCATCAGGTGAAGATAGTGGGAAATCATCATCACGCTGTTACGCGCCGCGATCCCAAGAACGGCGATGAAGCCGACGATCGTCGCGATGCTGATGTTGTTGACCATGTACCAAGTGAAAATCACTCCGCCGATCAACGCTAAAAGCACGTCGCTGATGACTTGGACGGCGAACATCGGCGTTTGGAAATAGGAAACCAGCAGGACGACCATCACGACCAGGATGACGGCCCCGAAGACGAGAATCCGGTTCAACGCTTTTTGCCGCGCCTCGAACTCGCCTTCAAAAGTGATCGTGTAGTCCTCTGATTCCGGAAACACCGCTTCGACCTTGGATTTGAGCTCCTCCACTCTGGAAACCAGCCCACGTCCGGTCGGGTTGATTTTAACGACGATTCTCCGAAGCATTCCTTCGCGCTTGATCACGTTCGGGCCCTTCGCCTGGCGCAGGTTAGCGACGAAGCTCAGCGGAACTCTTTGCCCCGATTTTGTGTCGATGTAAATCTCGGAAAGCAGCTCGCGAGACTCACGCCATTCCTTCGGGAGACGAAGTACGAGGTCGATCACTTTCGGACCTTGATAGAGTTCAGCGACCGTCTCACCGCCGACGAGCGCCGAGAGCTGATCGTTCAACTCGCCAGGCGTCACGCCGTAGGCCAAAGCCCGCTCGCGATCGATCTCAATCCGCAGCTGAGGAATCATCGCCTGCTGCTCGACCCGCGCTTCTTCAAAGCCGTCGATCTCCCGCGCCATTCTCTCGATTTCAATCGCGATTCGCCGGATTTCATCCAGATCGTCGCCCTTGATTTTGATCGCGACCGGAGCCGACTCGCCGCTGAGCATGTGGCCGATCCGATCGCCTAACGGACCGCCCAAAGCCGCGAAAGTCCCTGGGATCGATTGCATCTTCGCCCGAATGTCATCCAGAACTTCCTGACGGCTGCGCTCGCCTTCCACAAAGTCGATATCGAACTCAACGGTCGACACCGGAACGACGTGGTCACCGCGTTCCGCCCGGCCGACGCGCCGACCGACTTTGCGCACTTCTGGAATCGAAAGCAGCAAACGATCGGCCACATCCGCTAACTCGTTCGATTGAGACAGCGAGGTTCCTGGTGAGGCGGTCATCGCGACGAGAGCGGTTTCCTCTTTGAACTGAGGCAGGAAATCGTCCTGCATCTGGATCGCCAACATGATCGAGGCCGAAAGAAGAATCGCGACGCCGGCCAGCACCGCGAAAGGCGCTGAAAGCGAGAAGCGCAGCCAGGTGTTTTTCAACAGCCATTTCAGGCCCCTGACAAGGAACGAATCACCGCGCTCTTCGCCCACCTTCGGCGTGAGAAGCAACGAGCAAAGGACCGGGATCACCGTCAGCGAAACGACGAACGAAGCGGCCATGCTGACCATCGTCGCAATCGCGATTGGCCCGAACAATCGGCCAGCCAAACCGGTCAAGCAAAGCAGCGGAACGAAGACGAGAATGATGAAAACCGTCGCGTAGAGAATGCTGTTTCGGACTTCACGCGAAGCTTCGGCGATGACCTCGAGTTTCGGCTGAGGATTCGGAGAAGCCGCGTTCTCTCGGAGTCGGCGGAAGACGTTTTCAACGTCAACGATCGCGTCGTCGACAACCATGCCGATCGCGACGGCAAGCCCGCCCACGGTCATCGAATTCACGCTGATTCCGAAGATCCAGAACACCAGAAGCGTGACCGCGAAGGAAAGCGGCATCGCCATAACGGTGATGATCGTCGTGCGGAAATTCAGGAGGAAAAGAAAGAGCACGACGATGACCATCAAGCCTCCCAGGGCGAGGGCTTCGTAGAGATTGTTCATCGCGTGGTTGATGAAATCAGCCTGACGAAACAGCGAAGTGATTTCGACCCCATCGGGCATCGATTTCTGCAGATCCTCGATCTCTTTCTCAACCAATTTGGTCAGCTTGCGTGAATCAAATCCTGGCGATTTCGTGATGCTGAGAATCACACCGCGAATTCCATTAACGGCTGCGTCACCGCGCATCGGCTCGACATCCCAAACGACTTCGGCCACGTCGCCGATCGTCACCGGCCGGTCGTGGACGTGCTTGACGACGGTGCGGGCAATCAATTTCAGGTCCGTGGTCATGCCGAGGTTCCGAACCATGATTTCCCGCGGTCCAGAATCGAGAAATCCGCCCGTCGTGTTGCTCGCGGACACAGCAGCTGCTGAACGCAGTTCCTCGAAGGAAACGTCCATCGCAAGCATCCGTTCCGGATTCGGCTGGACCTGAATCTGGCTCACGCCGCCGCCCATGTTGAGGACCTCGGCGATCCCGGCGATTTTCTGGAAGCGCCGTTTCACCGTCCAATCGGCGAGAGTGCGGACCTCGCGCGGATCGGTCTCAGGATTCGTGGAATGCAGGCCGACCAACATGATTTCACCCATGAGCGAAGCCGCTGGAGTCATGAACGGCGTTACGCCTTCTGGAAGCGACCCGTCCGCTGCTTGAAGCCGTTCCCAGACGAGTCGGCGCGCCTTGTCGACGTCCGTTCCCCAATCGAATTCGATAAAAACCAGCGAGAGCGCGACGTCTGAGGTTGAGCGTAACCGCGTCACGCCGCGCACGCCCATGACCGCATTTTCGAGCGGCGTCGTGACCAGCGTCTCGACTTCCTCAGGAGCCAGGCCGGGCGCTTCCGTCATCAGCGTGACAGTCGGTTTGGTCAGGTCAGGCAGCACCTCGACCGGGAGCTGCAAAGCGGTAAAAATTCCGCCGCCCAGAATCGCCAACGCAAAAAGCAGCACCGCAGCGCGGTGAGCCAGGGAAGCTCTGATCAGGGTGTTAAGCATGGTTCAGGCGGTGGTAGATTTGCGATTGCGTCCCAACGCGCTCAGAATCAGAAGAACGAGCAACAGCCCGGTCGTGCTGGCGAAAAATGTCGTTAGCTGGGTCCAGTTGCTGCCGCCGCCGGCTGCGTTCTCTTCGGCTTTTTTGGCCGCCTTCTGCGCCGGGGTCAATTCGGAGCCATCTTCGTTATGCTCGTGCCCGTGTGCGTCGTCGAGCGCCTCCTTCAGCGAAACGCTTCCGCCGCCAGCAAAGGATAGCGGGTAGGATCCTTTCGTCACCACTTCGTCGCCAGGAAAAACTCCAGCGATCACTTCAACGTAGCGATCTGTCGTCTGACCGACGATGATCGGCGACCTGATGAATGCGTTCTCCAACTCGAAGTCCTTAAGAAAGATGATCGGATCTTCCATCCCTCCTTGAACGGCTTCGCGCGGGACAGCGAGAACGTCGGCGCGTTTGCCGAGCGTGATTGAGAACTCAGCGCGCATATCGGATCGGAGCCTGCCCGACATGTTCGGCATCCGGAAGAGCGCATCGATCGTTCCGCTCTCGCGATCAGCCACCGTGCCGAACCGCAGAAGCTCACCGGCGAACTTTTCGCCAGGCAACGCAGCGATCCGAATTTCGGCCTTCGTCCCGACTCCGAGCCGGCCTGCGCGGTCCTCAGGAATCCGAGCAACGGCGTAAACTTCCTCGAGATCGGTGACGTCGAGAATGTGCGTGTCAGGATCGATCGGCTCACCCAACTTGACGTGACTTTCGGTAACCAACCCGCTGATCGGAGCCCGGAGCTCGATCTTCGGCGGCGGGTTGCCTGGTTGCCGACTTTCGATGATCGCGACGACTTCGTTTGCCTCGACCGTATCGCCTTCGTGCTTCGTAATCTTGATCACGCGCCCGGAAATCCGGCTGCTGACAACGGCGACTCGTGATGGAATCGCTTCGATCCGGCCAAGTGCGAAGATGCTTTCTTCAAAGTCAGTTTCGAGGACCTGAACCATCTCGATTCCAAGATTTCGGACTCGCGTTTCGTCGAGGATCACGAGGTTGGCCGCGCGCTCCGCATCAACGGCATCTTCCTGCGCCAAAGCAGCGCCAACGAGCATTGCAGGTAGAATTATTTGAGAGAATTTCATGGCTTCGTTTCGATTGAGGCGTGGCGGGCTGCGACAAACCGAACGGCCGCATCGGCAAGGTGGTAGTCGCGCTCGAGGTCCGTGCTGGCGGTTTGAATTTCCAGCAGCTGCTCTTGCGCGCGCTGAACCTGGAGCAGGCTGGCTTGCCCGTTTACGTGAGCCTCGCGAAAATCTCCGAGGTTCTTTTCGGCGAGTTTGACGATCTCTCCAGAGGCTTCAGCAGCGAGCGTCCAGGCCGCAGACCGCGCTGCGAGCGCCGCTTCAATCTCGCTCTGAATCGCGAAAGCGCTCGCTTCAATCGTCGCCGCAGCGGCATCGATTTCGACCTCGGCCATTTCGATTCCAGCTTCGTTTTGATCGCGTAGAGGCAACGGAATCGAGAAACCAATTCCGAAAAATGTGTTTCGCTCGAGCCCACTCGGCTCGTCCACCGCGTGCTCACGCTCCATGAAAAGTTTCACCGCGACGTCCTCCCAACGGCGGGAATTTTCCAACGCAAGTTCGGCTTGCGCGACATCTGCCTGGATCAATTTCGCGGCGTGATCTGGACGGTGCGAAAGGATCGAATCGATCTCCAAACCTCGCGGTGGCCTGGAATCCGGAAACTCGAGACCTCCAGTCAGTTCAATCGCTCGGCCCGGCTCAAGTCCGATCGCTCTACCGAGTTTCAAGCCTAACTGAAGCGCCTGATTTTCCAGCACTGCGGTCTCCCTGGCGAGTGCGCGGCCTTCGAGCAACGCCTGGTTGATTTCGAGCGATGAAACCTCGCCAGCTGCGGCGCGATCCTTCAGGAATTTCACGATCTCGTCGTTCAATTTTGCCAGCAGCTGCTGCTGCGCGGCCTTCGCCTGAAGCGCGAGCATTTCCGTCGAAAGCTGATCAACCTGATAAGCCAAATGCCGCCGTTGCTCGGCAAATTCGGCCTCAGCTAGAAGGATCTGAACTCGACGAACTTCGCTTTCGTTTTTCAGGCGAGCGGTGACCGGAAATTTCTGCGAAAACGCTATTTCATAGACCGCTTCGTCCTCATCGAGACCGGCAAAGTCGTTGTTGACGGAAAACTCGAAATCCGGGTTTTTGAGTCGACCCGACCAGCGAGAACGGGATTTGGCACGAGCGATTTCGAACGCGGCGATCCGCAGTTCAGGATTTGATTTGAGCGCGAGTTTGATCGCGTCGTCCACGCTCAGTCGAGTTGGCTCCTGGGCCAAACCACCAGCTGCGGCGAGGATGAGAATTGAGAAAAATGTCAGGATTCGGGTGTACACGTTGGATTAATGTTAGAGTTGCGAAATTGGGTTCGGCGGCGTGACGGTACGCAACGAGACGCCGGGATTCGTCGAAAGGACGAGTCAAAAAAGTCGACCAGGAAAATTCAGGTCAGAAAAACGCAAAGAGCCGCCAAAGTGGGCGGTGGAGCGCGAAAATCGGACTTCGAAACGAAGCCAACAGCAGCGCCGTCAGCGAGGTGATTCGCGTTTGGTCTTGGCAATTCCAAATTGGCAATCACCGAATCGTCAGCGGCCGGAAACGAGAATTGTTCCGGCGCAAAAATATCAAGAGCGCGGTGTGAATCTTGATCTTCGTGATCATCCTCGCCGCCGTTGTGATCGTGATTCTGAACTTGACCGACGTGCAGAATATCGTGAGCCCATTCGCCACAAATCCCCGACCCACCACACCATGGAATCAGAAGGGTGTAGGCTGCGCTCAGGAAAATTAGCCAGCGACTCAGCATTGAATTCATCGGTAGACTCCCGCTGTCAGCCTGTCAAGCCGTTCGCCTGGAACGGCTTCAGAACGGCCACCAGCCCTTGACTTTTTCTTTCGTCTTCTGGAACCAATTCGGCTTGTAGGCGCGGATATCGAATTGTTCGCTGGCGATCATCAGACGCGTTGTTCCCAAATTTAGAAGCTTCTCGATTTCCGCGCTGAGGGTCGAATTTCTGATTTCGTAGGGAAACTCAATTTCGGAAAAATCGAACTCTTGCTCAGTTTTGTCGGCAGGCGGAAACTGGAGCAGGCGAGCCAGCGTTTCGTAGTAATCTTCAGGCCGATTGATCGTAAGCCGAGCGATCTTAACAGAGCACAAATTTCGAGTCCGGCCCTTTCGATTGTCCCGCGATCCCGGCACAGGAAGGTGGAAAACCAGCTGACGATCTCCGGCAAATTTGTGGACTTCAACCTTCGTCAATTCTGACTGCGAGACGGGCAAATTGACCGCGACCAATTCGCTGACTGCGTGGAATTCTCCGAGTGAATCATTCCCCAGCCAATCGAGATCTCCGACAGGCCCGTTCGCGGCAAAAATCAGGCAGCTGCTGCTGGTTTCAGCATTTATCTGGTGAAGCTCCAACGCGGTTTCGTCGTCGCGCCACCACTGGCCTTTCACGATCCGATGCCAACCATCGAGCTTCGCAATCAATCGCAAATCGACATCGCCGATTTTCGTCAATTCGCCGATTTCCAGAGCCGCTTCGGACTTCGAAACCGGCTCGCCGCGCGTTTCCAATCGGATCCCGATCGTCACCGTCGTCGGGTGCAGAACGACCGCATCGTGAAGCGTTGTCAGCTCGTTGAAACCCGGCCTTTCCGCGATTGGCGCGACGATCGCGCCGCCGAGAATCCCAACTTCGACGTGCGTCCCGGTGTCGCGAATTTCCAGCGGCGAAACGAGCGGCGGAGTTTTCGATTCGATCTCAGAAATCGTCTTGATCCACGCGATTTCGGACTTCCCAGTCAGGCTGTCTTCATCGACTCGAATATCGCCCGAAACTGGATCGACCGAAGTCTCAGCCCAACCCTTTTTCGCGGGAAATCCGTGGATCACGCTTTTCATCCGGACGACGACGCCGTCATCCAGCTTAATCGTTTGGGAATCCGGGCCCGCAGCAAAAGTTGGAGGCGGCACCTCACCAAAATTGACGAAATCCCGGCTCAGTTTGACGAGTTTCACAGTCGAGGATTCCTCCCGGATTTCCACTTCGTCAACGGCCAGCGGAACCTCCCAACCTGATCGGCTCGGCGAATAAATTTTCATCGGTTCAGTCAATCTGGACCAAAGCCCGTCCGCACTCGGACGCTCGTCCTTCGCCGAGATGTAGAACGGAGGTTGAAGGAGGAAAACGACAGAACTCAGAGCGATCAAAACGAGAACGATGATCGATCCGGCGAGGATTGGCCGAGAAGTTTTTGATTTCATGAGC
>JBLHKS010000106.1:0-24656 GCA_047620505.1 Verrucomicrobiales bacterium
ATCGGCCGCTGAGCGAGGTCTCTTGGCGGCTGGAAGCCACCACTACGAAGCCCTCGCCACCGCTGGGCAGACTTGGTTGCCGCCTTAATCAGGGATTCGATGACGACGAGGGGAGGTGGATTGGCGGAGAGAAAGCGGCCGGGATCGATCCTGGTGCCGCAGGGCGATTTCCTGATGTCCCGGAAGCCGGTCTGACGAAATCGGACATCCTTCCGCCTCTCTGGAAGCCACTCCGCGTTTCTCACGCGGGCCGATATCCGTTCCCAAACTGTTGGGGGCAAACAAGCCGCGTCTGCTGGAAGCTCCATCCTACCTCTTTTGCTCGCCACATAGGAACTTCAATTGGAGACGGATCTAGGTCCAGAGATCTGAGATAACGCCATCGCTGTCCGCGAAATTCTCGATCTCCAGCCCCATCAGTTTCGCGAGCGTCAGCCAGAGATTCGAATTCAGCGTCCCGCTCTTACACTGGATGAATCGGCCCTGTTTGATCTGCCCTTGCCCGCCGCCAGCCACGACCATCGGCAGGTCGAAGAACTGGTGCGTCGCGCCATCGCCGAGCCCCGCTCCGTAGGTTACCAACGAGTTATCCAGAAGCGTGCTTCCGTCGCCTTCTTGGATCGTCTTCATCCGTTCGATGATGTAGGCGAACTGCTCCATGTGGAAAATATCGAGCTTCTGAAGCTCCTTCCAACCATCGCCCTTCTGGTTATGGGTCATGGTATGATGCTGGATCGGCTTTTCGAAAACTCCTTCGTACAGCAGCGTCGCATCCCAGCGCTCGGGCCCGATCATGAAGGTGCTGACGTTGGTGATCCCCATCTGGAGCGCCAACAACGTGAGGTCAGCCTGAAGCCGGATGTACTCGCCGCGTGGCAGGATCTCCTCTTTCGGAACTTCGATGTCCGCCTCCGCCAGCAGTTGCCGGAGCCGCTCGATCCGAATTTCGACGTCGCGGATCATCTCCACGAATCCGTCCATCGTTTCGCGATCATCGCGGCCGAGCTTCTTGGAAAGGGTTTGTGCGTCTGCCAGGATGAGATCGGAGACATCCGTGATGTGCGTCCACTGGCTCTCAGACTTGAACAGCCGGTTGTAGAGCTTCTGAGGGTCGCGAATTGACGGCGCGATCTTGTCCGGGCCGTACCACGAAATGTTATCGAAGTAGATCGATTCCTTCGGCGCCCGGAAACCGTTGGTGCTCACCTCCAACGTGTTGAACGGCGTCTCCACACCGACGTGATCGCCGATCACCTGATCGAGGCTCCGCCCATTCGGGTGCTTCATTCCACGGGCCGTCGCTTGCTCGGGCGAGACGCTCGTGAGGTAACACGAAGCACCCTGCGCGTGAACGTCCTGACCGTTCTTGAAGGTGCGGTCGAGCCCGGTAACCAGCGTAATGTCTTTCGCGTGCGGCGCCAGCGGCTGCATTGTCGAAGTCAGCTCAAGCGGGTAAATTCCCGGCTGATTCTTAATCCGCTTCTGCTCCTTGATCTTGTCTGCGTTGAACCCACCGACAAAGCCCGGAAGCTCGGTCTCTTCTTCGCCCGGAAAAAAGCCGCGCCGAACAATCCCGTTCGGGATGTAAATCGTGACCAGCTTCTTCGCCGGTTTCTCGATCGCAGCAGAGGCTAACGTCGACGATGTCAACGTGGGCAGAAACGGCAGCGCGAGCGCCGCGCCTTTGGTTTTCAGGAAGTGTCTTCTTGAGGTCTTCATGCAGCATGAAAAAGCTGGTTTGCGTCCCGAACAAACACAGGCGATCAGAAGCTGTTTTATCACGGATTGGGTGTGCCTTTTCGGGCCTCCCGCGCTCGGCGTTGCTGCTTCGGAAAGGAAGCATCGAACCGATTCAAACCCCGTCGTTGGATTCAGGCGCACCCTCGGCGACTCGTTCCTTCATTTCGGCTTGGAGTTTTTCCCAATTCTCGCGGCATAACTTCGAATTCGGGTGATCCGGGCCAAGCACGCGTGCCAAGGCCTCGACCGCACGCCGATTCATCGGCTCCGCTTCTTCGTAGGCTCCCTTCGATTGCAGTAACTGCGCCAAATTGTTGAGGCTGCTCAGTGTGTCGGGATGTTCCAAGCCCAGAGCGCGCTCGCTCGCCTCAAGGGAGCGCCGAAACATCGGCTCCGCTTCTTCGTAGGCTCCCTTCCTATACAGCAAAGTCGCCAGATGGCAGAGGCTGGCCAGCGTGCCGGGATGTTCCGGGCCCAGAATGCGCTCTCTCGCCTCAAGCGCACTTCGATACATCGGCTCGGCTTCACCAATCGCGCCTTTCGATTCCAGCAAAGCCGCCAGATGGCAGAGGCTGGTCAGCGTGTCGGGATGTTCCGGGCCCAGAAGACTCTCGCTCGCCTCAAGAACGCGCCGAAATATCGGTTCCGCTTCGTCGGTTGCGCCCTTCGAATTCAGCAAAACCGCCAGATTCATCAGGTTGGTCAGCGTGTCGGGATGTTCCGAGCCTAGAATGCGTTCCCTCGCCTCAAGAGCACGTCGATACATCGGCTCAGCTTCACCAATCGTGCCCTTCGAATACAGTAAATTCGCCAGATTATTGAGGCTGAACAGGGTGAGTGGATGCTCTAGGCCCAGAATGCGTTCACTCGCCTCAAGAGCGCGCCGATGCATCGGCTCGGCCTCTTCGTAGGCTCGGTTCATTTCAAGCAAACTCGCCAGATCGTTGACGCCGCCCAATGTGACTGGATGCTCGGAGCCCAATTCCTCTTCCCAAATCTGCAAAGCACGCCGAAAAAGCGGCTCAGCCACATCAAATTGGCCAAGATTGGTCAGTGCGAATCCTTGGTAGCTCCACGCATTCGCCAGATTCGATAGAACGGGATCGGATTGGGCAGCGAAGATTCGTTCGGCTCGGGAGGCGACGTCAAAAGCGCCGGAGTCCCTTCTCTTTTTGAGTAGGAGACCAGCCCACAGCAAAAGGGAACCTGCGAGTTCGAGATCGTTCTCGTCGAGTTCCTTTTCGTGGATTTTGACGATGTCATCAATGAGGCTTTCGGCCCGCTGATAGTCGCCGCGATCTCTGCAAAGCCGCGCTAGCGGGATATGAAAATCGGCCCAGAGCAAAGGCGTGTCGGCTTGATCGATGGTTTTGCCGCCGGACTCGAGCGCTTGGATCGCGGTGGAGAAATCGCCCGACGCCTTGGCAGCTTCGGCCAGCAGCTGCCAGCCGCTGAGGGCCTCGTCCCGGAGCGAATCGTCCGAATCGGTCCCGTCCTCGATCCGGGCATTGCCCAGTTCCACCGATCGGCGAGCCAGATCCATCGCGGCAGGATAATCGGCGAGGGCCAGTTTCGTCAGGGCGAGGTCGTAGAGGCCAGCCGGAGTTGGTTCGGCGACGGTTTCCTCGCGCTGGCGGGTTTCGAGATCGTCGAGAATCTCAAGAAGCGCAGTGAGATCGAGGTTGCGAGCCTCGGCGACGGTCGAAAGCGCATTGAGGTAAACATCGACTCCTGCGGGATCGGGCGCGGGAACGGCCTTGGGATCGGGCGTCTTGATGTGATCGGCGATTTCGCTAACGAGGGTTTCCGGCTCTTCCCGCGCGGCGTCGAGATCAGCAGCTGCTGGCTCGGATCGCTCCGCATCCGCATGGAGCCCGGCACGAAAGGCGGCGGTGACGCATTTGAGCGCGAGGTCGCGCTGGGTGATGAAGGTTTCGCGATGTTCGCCGGTTTGCTTGAGCCGCGCGCGATGGGCGTCTTGCGAGGCGGCTTGATCGGGATCGGCGCGGAATTCGGGAGACTGCGGCGCTTTGGGATCGGCGAAAAAGACGAAGCGTTCGGCGTCGTGATGATAGGCGAGGTAGATTTCCCACTGGGTGTAGCTGAGACCGGAGAGATCGTCACCGAGGGCATCCCGCAGTTCCGGCTCGCGAGCGAGAAAATCGGAACGGCGCTCGCGCAAACGCCGCAGCGGAGCCGCTTCCGGCTTCGAGCCCGCCATCTTGCCGACGAGATGAATCACGAGGCGGCTCTGTTCGATTTCCCGATCGAGTGTCTGGAGGAGATCGCCGGTTCCCTGCGCGAGTTCTTCCTGAACGATGATCTGAAACCGGAGCCCGGCCCGACGGAAGGCGGCGGCGAGGACGTCGCGATAGGATTGAAAATCGGGCGGCCGGAGCGGGTCGGTCTTGTGGAATTCGTCCGAGACGGCGGAAAGAAAGATAACGATGGGCTCGCCCATAGTCAGGAAGACCGATAGCGCAGCTTAGGGGCGCTCGGTGACGCTGACAAGGAGCGGGGTCACCGAAAAAGCCGCACCGAACAATCCCATTCGGTATTCAAATCGTGACCAGCTTCTTCGCCGGTTTCGCGACCGCGGCAGAGACTAACGTCGATAATATCGATGATGAGCAGAAACGGCGGCGCGCCCATCTTCGCGCTACCGCGATTGAAAAATCTCACTCTGAACGATCAATTCGATCAGAGTCACCAGCCGATCGTCCTCGCGCCGGAATTTGGCGGTGATCCTCTGAGTGTGAGCGCGATCCGCAAAGCTCAGCGGGCGGCCAAGAGCAAAGGTAGTCATCTTGTGAACCAACGCTTGAGCGAATTGATCCTGACGATTTTCGAACAGGTATCGCTTCAAGCCATCCATGCCATCGAGCGGCTCGCCGTTGAACAGAACGGAAGTCGAATCCACCGGCTGATTGGCGACGACGCCTCGCCAGTTGCCAATCGCATCAAAATTCTCAAACGCGATGCCCCATGGATCGATCCGCTGATGACAGGACATGCAGGCGGGATCGTTGCGGTGATCTTCGAGCCTTTGTTTCAATGTTAGTTTCGCGATTTCCGGATCGGCGACGTCGATTTCCGGGACGGCAGGCGGCGGTGGCGGCGGAGGATCGTTGAGCAGGTTTTCCAACAACCAGATTCCGCGTCGGAGCGGATTCGAATCGACGCCGTTCGACGTCATCGCGAGAACGCCGCCCTGAGTCAGCAGACCGCCGCGCCCATCTTTCTGACGCAACGCGACGCGCCGAAACTGATCGCCGTGGACATCCGGAATCCCATAATGCTGGGCCAGCCGCTGGTTGATCACTGCGAAATCGGAATCGATGAAATCGAGGGCGCTCTGATCATTTTTGAGGATTTCTTCGAAAAACGCGACGATCTCGCCAGCCATCGCCGCCTTTAAATCCGGGTCAAACGTCGGGTGCGTTTTCGCATCGACGGTCAGGAAATCCAGCAACTCCATGTTCAGCCACTGATGAACAAACTGCTCCGACATCCGGCGCGACCGAGGATCGGCGAGCATGCGTTTGGTCTGCTTGGCGAGCACGTCAGGCTCCAGCAGCTGCTGACTCGCGGCGAGATCGAGAAGCTCTTCATCTGGCATGCTGCACCAGAGAAAATACGAAAGCCGCGAGGCGAGTTCGTAGCTTGTCAGGGTTTCATCGTTCGGGCCTTCCTGAACGATGTAGAGAAATCTCGGTGACGCCAGCGCGACGGCGAGAACCTCGATTATCGCTTCCTGAAAATCCTCACACTGCGGCCGAAACTCCGCGATGAGCGCCGTCATTCGGCTTAGCTCGTCCTCACCAACCGGACGCCGCCAAGCACGCGAAAGGAACTGTGTTAGAATCTCCCGAGCATACTTCGTTTCGTCCTCGGCGTTGTCGCTATCGACAAAGATTCGGCGATGCGATTCCGGCGGCCATTGATCAAATGCCGGCGTGCTGACTTCGATGTGATCAATCCGGATCGCGGGCAGCTCCAGCCCCTGAGGCTCAGCCGGAGTCGGATACACATTCGTGAACGAAATGCGTTCATTCGGGGTTCGTCCATTGACCGGCGGCTCCTTTCGAATGGGGTTTCGAGTCAGCTCCGAGAGCGGCAAGTCCCACTGATAGATCCCAGGCGAATCGGGTATGGCCTCGATGCTCAGCTCGCCAAACGCCTCATCCATGACAGCGTTGTTTCCGCTTCCAAATCCGAATGCAAGCTGAAGGACCGGGATTTCGGGAATCTCAGCCGAATGTCGAGACGCCCGAACCCGCACGCGAAGGATCCCTTCATCCGGCAACTCTTTCCCGAGGTCGATCCGAACCGGCCGTCTGCGCTCTCGAGATTCTGGTGCCGTCAGGATAAGTTGAACCGCAGGATTGTCGGGCCATTCCGGACGAACCTCGGACGGGGGTTGCGATCGCAGGCCGTTGGCGGCAACAAGTTTCCCGGTTTCCGTGAACCGATACCACGGACTGAACGGTCTCGCCTTCGCGCGTGCCCGGATCGCGTCCAGATTCGGATTCCCCCCTTTTCCGATCGCCTGCGCGAGACGGTTTTCGAGATCAGCCGCGTCGCGCGCGGCCGGTTTTTCAAATTCGAACGCGAACCACTGAATCGGAGGTTGCTCGCTGCCAAACGTCGCCTTTTCCAACGCAGTTCGGGCGAGATTTCGATAGTATTCGAACTGCATCGCCGAGATCTGAAGCATTTCCGAACTGTTGCGGAATCCATCTTCCGAAGCTGTCTCCGGCGGAAGATCTTCGCCAAATTCATACGGCAAACCCAGTAGATCCTGCATCGTATTCGTATACTCATATCGAGTCATCCGCCGAAACGATGTGTGCTCCGCCTCCGCACGCCGAACCTGCGATGCCACCTGCACTTCAGACGACAGCCAATCGATCAATTTCGCCCGATCCGCGTCGGCCAATTCCACGTCCTCGTCCTCCGGCGGCATTTCGTGATTGCTAAGCACGTTTTGCACCTCCAGCCACCAATCGACATCGCCGCCGTTCTGCAGATCCGGATTCAGCGTATCGACGCGGAATTTGCCCTTCTGCTTGTCCGGACCGTGGCATTCAACACACGAACTTGCCAGCAGCTGCTGGATCTCTTCCCGAAACGTTTCCAGATCCGGCCCCGGCGCTTCAGCGGCTTTCGCCGAGGTGAATTGGGCATTCAGAAAACTCGATTTCAGCCTCCCTGCTTCCCGAACTTCAGCCAACGACGGAGGAATCCAGGGCACGCCAATCGCGTCGATTTCGTAGATCGCCGAATGCAGCGTGTTCGTGTCTCGCTCTCGGTCGCCGGGGTTACGAAACGTAAACCGCAGATCCGTTACGCACCCGACTTTCACAGGAACCCGCGTCAGGTTGTAAACCATCGATTGATCCGCAATCACGTCCTTCGCAAGCGGCGTGAACGTCTTGCCGCGATCCGAACTGAACGACACGTCGTAATCCTGAATCGCCCGCGCATCGCCGTTGCAGGAAAAGACGCGGAGTTCGTGCAGCTCGGTAATTCTGAGGCTGCTGAACGTGATCACCCAATCGCTCGTGTCGTTCTGCCCGAACGTCCCACGGCCCCGCTCTTCCTCGCTCCCGACGCCATCGGTCAGCGTCAGCGACGTCCCGTTCTGCATCGGCAAACTCGAGACAAAAGCCGCGCCCGTCAGCAAGTCGTCATCGGCAACCTGCACGCTCAGCTCGGCATCGCCAAATGGGGCTTCGGTGTCGGACTCGACGGTTACCTCGGCCACGACATCTGCGATGGCGAAGAGCGCGAACAGGCTAACGAAAAAATTTATGGGTCGGTGCATACGAATGCTCAAAAATGAAGGTTCAATCCAGCGGTGGTCCGAAGAATCCATATCGTATCGATCGAAGAATGCAGGCACATTTTCGACTGGGTCTTGGCCCAGCAGCTGCTGGTTGGGCATCCACGTTTCCGCAAAAACGAAAAGGGCGGTCGGCATCGTGCCAACCGCCCTTTCTTACGTTTGAGAGCATCAAAATCTGTCTCGCACGAGAGCCGAATCAGCTCTCGAGATCGGCGAATTCGTCTTCATCGTCGAACTCGTCGTCAAACTCGCCACCAGCCTGCTGCCGAGCGCGGACCTTTTCCTTGGTCGCAGCCAGATTCGGCGTGAGACCTTTCGCGGGCTTGGGGCCCGGATCCTCGCGCTTCTGCAAAGCGCGGCGGAGTTTCTTCAACGCGATATTCTGCAACTGCCGAATCCGTTCGCGGGTAACGCCGAATTCCTGACCAACTTCCTCGAGCGTCTTCGGCTTTTCGCCGTTGAGACCGAAGCGGGCGTCGATGATGCGACGCTCGCGTTCGTCAAGAAAGGCCAGGAGGCCGTCCAGCTGGTTGTGCATGTTTTTATGCGACAACAGCTCGAGCGGCGTCTGAGCCCGGTCATCGCCGATGATTTCACCGAACTCGGTGTTATCATCGTCGCTGATCGGAGCATCCAGCGATGCGGGACGAAGGCTTGCCGCCTTCAGATGGGCCAGTTTGGCACGGTCGATTCCAATTTCTTCAGCCAACTCTTCATCAGTTGGCTCACGGCCGAGTTCTTCGGCAAGGACCATGGCAAGCCGGCGCATCTTGCTGATTTTGTCCACCATGTGGACAGGCAAGCGGATCGTCTTGGACTGGTTAGCCAACGCACGTTTGATGGACTGTTTGATCCACCACGCGGCGTAGGTTGACAGTTTTCCGCCTTTATTCGGATCGAAACGCTCCACGGCCTTCATGAGGCCGATGTTGCCTTCCGATATCAAATCGAGGAGGGGAAGACCGTAGTTGGCGTAATCCTGCGCGATTTTAACGACGAGCCGGAGGTTCGCTTTGATCATGTGCGCACGGGCTTCCATATCGCCCCTTTTAATACGCTCAGCCAATTCGACTTCCTGCTCGCGCGTCAAGAGCGGCGTCTTGCCGATCTCGCGAAGGTAGATTTTGATGCCGCCATCTAGTTCAAGGTTAGACATTATTGGGTGTCTCCTGTTGTTTTCGGTTCTTAACTCTGTTTGGGGGTGTGAAAAATTTCGTCTTTTTTGCCGTTGGGATTTGACGAACGGGGCGCCGGGTCTACGCTATTTCGAGCGCTTTCACCAGCTTAAAGTTACACGTAGGGGAAAATAAAATCTTTCGGGTCCTTTTTCCCCCATTCCAAGGGCGGCGACTGTCGGCATTCTGACCGGAGGCAAGGGACATTTGTTCACGAGATTCTTTCAGGGTTGAACCGTTAGGACAAGCCTTTTATTTCACATTTGTTAAGTTTTTTTCTGCCGTCGGGGAGAAATACGCTCCGACCAGCATCTCTTCTTTCCCGTTTTTCGTATCCGGAAGACTCTCGGATCCACTTTTTCTTAGCCGCTTGCCCAGTCGAGAGTGACGAATTTCAGCCGATTTCCGGCTCATTCCGGCCAGCAGCTGCTGAATCGCGCCGTTGATATTTCGGTCGGCCGCCGTTCGGAGCACGGATGTCCACATCCGCTTCGGATCGTTTCACAAACGGATGTGGACATCCGTACTACGGGGAAATCGGCGCTTGCTCCTCAAGAGCGGAAGGCCACAACCAGAATCGCGATCGCTCAGTCGATCGGCTTAGCATAAATATTGCGGAACTGCACCAGACTCGACGCCCCGTTCCACTTGTCTTTCTCAGCATCGTAGCCACCGTGATGCTGCAGCGCGATCGGGCCTTCTTCCGGCACGCCCGGAAGCTGCGCGTCATCGAGAACGAGCTTGCCGTTGAGCTTCACGGTCAACCGATCTCCGACAATCGTAATATCGAAGCTGTTCCATTCGCCAATCGGCTTGTCGGCTCGCACTATCGGAGTCACGCCTTTGCGGATCTCGGCGTCATCCTGCTTATTTCGATAACCATAGACCTCGCCGGAGCCGATCGGCCAGTTCCAGATGTTGAGCTGGGCTTTGCTGATGCCTCGGAGGAGAATCCCGGAATCCGCTCCCGGCTCCGGATTGACGACCCTCTTTCCATCCTCATCCAGCTTATAACTGCCGTCAGGCAGCACGACCGGCACGTCGTAGCTGCCTTTCAGCTCTTTGATCCGCCACTCAACATGAATCTGGACGTCGCCGAACGACTTCTCGGTCCAGAGCGACTTGTCGCCGCCCGGCTTCAGCTTCGGTTCGCAGTCGATCACGCCGTCGACGACTTTCCAGATACCCTCGACCTCGGTTTTCATCGTCCAGCCGCTCAGATCCTCGCCGTTGAAGAGCGAAACCCAGCCTTCGCTGGCCGGAAACCGATCCTCATCCGCGAACGCGGGCCAGCAGCTGCTGGCGAGGAGAAAACCGAGACTGACGTTCAGAAATTTGTTCATCCCTTAATCTCGAACCGGAATTGACTAGGGCTCAAGCATTTTCGCGCGACCAGCTTCGAAAATCCATAAAGCCGAGACGAGGCTATCAGAATCTGTTAAAGTTTCACCGACAGGTTCGACGCATGACCAAACGCCCTAACGACCAACAAAATGACGAAGCGTCTCTGTTCCGGCGTTTAAATTTGCCTGCAGCCTCCCTGAAGAATCCGCGGCCACGTATTCTAACGACTTCTGAGAACGTTCAAAAGTCGGAAAAACCGCCGATCCCTCTTTCTCAGATATTGCTTGTGATCGCGGAAGTCGTGCTGAATTTTGGGATCGTCGCGTTCATTTTCGTTGTGTCCTACCGTTGGAGTCTTTCTGGACGAGGATACAGCAGCGTCCCTGAAATGGCAGTTCCCTACGCCTTGGGAATCGTGGTTATTTTCGAGGGGCTCTACGTCGCGACCCTCCAAAGATTTTCGCAACTTCAGCGAATCGCCATTTTCAGCGTGCTCGCACTGCTTTTAGTTTGGGTTGTTTTCTTTTAGACTCACAACGGGCGCTGCTTCCACGGAATCGGCATCGTCGGCGGCGTGCGATGACGATCCTTGCGCTGATCCTTCGGCCGGTCCTTGAACCACGTCACCAGCCGCACAAGCTGCTTCACAGCTTCTTCGTAAGCGCGTTTCCCTTTTTCCTCGGTCGCCAGCTCCGCCTCGCCTAACACGCCGCTATCCGAATAGCTGCTCGTCCACGAAACAGCCGTTGCCGGCCCGGCTCCAAACAAATCGACGTAGTTGAACGGACTGCCTTCTTCGTTAAACGAAATCGTCCCGTTCTCGATTTTGTCTTTCCTGACATTGTCGCCATCCAGATAAAGATAAAGCGAGGTTTCCAGCTCACACGCATGCGCGCAGCCACCAGGAAACTTGCTCTCGCGCCAGCTCGGCAAGAAATCTTTGTCGACGGTCAGGAGATTCCACCAGGCGGCGAGAACGCACTCGGCGTCCGTTTCCAGATTCGTCCGCCGCGCGACGAGGTCGAGATTCGGCATGTTCGAGCCGTGGCCGTTGAGCAGAATAATCTTCTTGAAGCCGTGGTAGGCGAGCGAGCGCGTGATGTCGAGAACGTGCTGGATGAAGTGCTCGAAGTCGTTGTTGATCGTGCCCGGAAAGTCCATGACGTGCCCCGTGTAGCCGTAGGCCACGATCGGCATGACCAACATTTTACCAGGCGCAAGTTTCCCAGCTCCGTTGGCAATTCCCATTGGGCAAACGAGGTCGACATCGAGCGGCAGGTGCGGCCCGTGTTGCTCCACCGCGCCGCAAGGCAGGATGCAGACTTTGCCGAGATCGATCGCGTCGTTGATCTCGGGCCAGGTCAGTTTTTCGTAGCGGTATTCGGTTTCGGCTCGGCTGCTCATGAAGGAATCCTGCGCAACTGAAGGGATCGAAGCCAGCAAAAACTCCGAAACCTGAAACCCTGAGCCCGCCGCGGATGCCCAGCAGCTGCTGACGCGTATAAATCCGGAGTTTGAACAATCCGGCAATCAGGGATTCAATCGGATGATGAAATTCCTGCTCCCCATCGTCCTCGCGACGATCCACTGTGTCTCTTTTTCCTCCGCCGAAGAACGAAAGCCAAACGTTCTCCTCTTGTTGGCCGACGATCTGAACACGGCCTTGAGCGGATTCGGGCACCCCCAGTGCAAAACGCCTCGCCTCGATGAACTCGCCGAGCAGGGCGTTCGTTTTGAAAACATGCACTGCCAATACCCGGTTTGCGGAGCCTCCCGCGCCTCGTTGATGACCGGTCTCTATCCCTACACCAACGGAATGTTGGGCAACAGCGGCGATCTTCGCAAGAACCTCCCCGACGTGGTGACGCTGTCACAGCTCTTTCGCCAGAACGGCTACCGCGCCGGTCGTGTAAGCAAAATCTATCACATGGGAATTCCGAACGAGATTCTCGCCGGAACAGCCGATCACGATGACCCACCTTCATGGGATGAAACCGTGAACATCAAAGCGCTGGAACAAAATGCGCCGGGAGTGCGAACCGAATGGTCCCCGAAGGACACCGGCTCCCAGACGTTTACCGGAGTCGAAGCTTCGACCGGCGACCTCGAACATGCCGATGGGATGGCGGCGAAGGCGGCGATCGAGTTTTTGAAGCGCAATCAGGACAAGCCCTTCTTTCTCGGATGCGGTTTCGTGCGCCCGCACGTGCCTCTCGTTGCCCCATCCAAATATTTCGACATCTACGATCGGGACGCGATGATCGCGCCGGTTGTTCCCGAGGGTGACCTCGATGATGTGCCGATGGTGATTCGAGACTACAAATCGATAACTCGCTACGGCGTCACTCCCGAATTGCACAAGGGATTGCTTGAGGCCTACTACGCCAGCATTTCCTACATGGACGCCCAAGTCGGGCGAGTGCTCGACACGCTTGATGAGTTAGGCCTGCGCGAGAACACCATCGTGATTTTCTCCAGCGATCACGGATATCTGTTAGGACACCACAACAAATTTCAGAAGCAGCACTTGTTCGAGGAATCAACTCGCGTGCCGTTCATTCTCAGCGTTCCCTGGCTTTCCGAATCACACGGCACGGCAACGAGCCAGATCACCGAGTTAGTCGATCTCTACCCAACCGTGGCCGAGCTCGCTGGCTTGACTCCGCCCAGCGAGCTACAGGGTCAGAGCTTCGTGACACTGCTGGAAGATCCTCTGGCTGAGAGCTGGAACAAAAATCTGGCCTTCACAATCAGCCGTAGTGGAGGCGAATCGATTCGCACGGAAGATTGGCGCTTCACTCAGTGGGGATTTGGATCGAAAGGCCGGGAACTTTTCGATCGGAAAAACGATCCGGGAGAATTCACCAATCTCGCGAGCGATCCAAAATATGCCGGGCAACTGGCCAAACTGAAGGCGCGCCTGGAAACCAAGCGCGTCGAAGCGGGATACGATCCGAATCGCTACAAGTGACCGCTTACGGCTTGGCGAGGTTGATGGTCAGAGTCGAATGATAGCGGACCACGGTGAATGCCTTGTCGTCCGCCGGTTCTTTGCCGGATTTCGATTCGTCCACGCTCGTGTGAATCTGAAACAGCCCGGCGCTCTCCGGAGTGAATGCGGCTTTGCCTTCGTCATCGGTTTTCAAGTCGGCTTTTCCCCCGCCTCTGACGCGGATGCTCACACCTTGGGCAGGCTCGCCGCGCCAGAGCACTTGAACTTGAAATTCGTCGCCGTTCCAGCTCGGCACGATGTCCAATTCCAGCTTCTTCGAGCGACCCAGCTCGCTCAAGACCTCAGCAGCTGCTGAATCGAAATGCTTGGCGCAATAATGAAGCTGCACGTCCGTTTCGCCGTAGCGCCAGACGCCGAATCGTCCGTAGCTCTCCAGCACACGCGGTCCACTCTCGGCGAGCGCGCCTTGCAGCCAGCGGAGGTCTTCGCGCTTCGTGTCAGCCATTTCAAGCTCGCGGTATTTCGGCTTGTCGACGGTTCGCAGCCACGTCTTTCCGCGCGCGATGAACGCGTCGATGTACTTTCCGTCGCCGGGTCGAATCCCGCCTTCAAAGACAAGGTCGGCGGAGCCATGTTCGCCTTCTTTCGGATCAATCGTGATCCAGAGATAGTGAGCTTGAGCAAGGCTCGTCAAAAAAATCAGAGTCAGGCAGAGTAATGGGGTTTTCATGAAGAAACCCTGAGGCCCGCCCGCCGGAGCCACCAGAAAAAACGACGGCAAATCGTTTTCTCAGCTCAATCCATCGAGCGTCCCGGTGCTGTCGACGAACCGCTCTTCCTCAAGCCCTAACGCCTGAAGCATGCTGACAAACACGTTCGACATCGGTGTCGATTCTTGGAACTTCAGGTAGTGCCCGTGCTTCAGGCCGAGCTTCCCGCCGCCAGCGAGCAGCAGCGGAAAATTCCGGTTCACGTGCGTTTTGCTGTTCGTGCTTCCGTAGAGAACCTGGGTGGTGTCGAGCAAATTCCCCTCCCCCTCTTCAGTCTCGCGAAGCCGCGTCAGAAATCGAGCCAGCTGCTCGGTCATGAACTGATCGAACTTTCCCATGTTTTCCGCGCCGCCCTTTTTCCCGGCACCGTGCGCGAGACCGTGCCAATCGCCCTTCAATCCGATGCAGGCCGGAAACGTCCGCGCCCGCGAAGGGCCCATGCTGCCGACCTGGTAAGTCGCGACGCGCGTCAGATCCGTCTGGAATGCAAGGAACATCAAATCGTAGATCGCCGTCAGGTACTCTTTCGGCGAATCCGGCGTCGCTTCCAGCGGGATCGAACTCGAGTCGACTTCCGGCAGCGGCACGTTCATCCAGTCTTGAGCCCGGTCGACGCGCTGCTCGACTTCGCGAACGGAAGTTTCAAATTCATCGAGCTTCCGCTGATCGGCAGTCCCCAGATTGCGGCGCAGCGACTTCGATTGCTCCATCACGAGATCGAGAATCGAGCCCGAAGTCTCCAGCCGGAGCTGATCGTTTTTGCTCGCCTGGTCCTGACCGAACAACCGTTGAAAAATCAGCTTCGGATCCGCCAGCGCCGGAATCGGCTGACCATCGGCGGTGTACGAAAGCGTCGTCGTTCGCGTTCTCGGCCCCACGCCGCCATCGGTCGAAAGCGTGAGCGAATTGAGCCGCGTCTGCTCGCCAATCCGGCTCGCGATCAGCTGGTCGAGCGAAATCGTGTTCCGATACGTGACCTTGGCGAGATTGTTCGCCGTCAGAAAAACGTCACCCGTGTCGTGGCCGTTCATCGAGCGACAACGCGGATGCGAAAGGCCGCTAAAAATCGAAACGTCGTCCATCAACGGCGCGAGCGGCTTAAGCGGATTGGAGAGCTCGAAGTCTTTCCCTTCACCGGTCGGAAACCAGCCCCACGCGCGATCTTCCGCGTCGTCCTTCGGCATCGCGACCCCAAACGGAAACTGAATCGCGCACATCCGCTTCGGCAACTGCTGAGCGGATTTGTCACTGCCCATCGCTTCGAGAAACGGCAGCGCGAGCGTGACTCCAGCGCCTTTGAGAGCTGTTCGGCGATCTAGTTTTTGTGATTTCTTCGACACCTGAATAGCACGGCGCGACGGGTGAGGTTTTTACATTTTCTCAACGGATACGATGTCCGCCATCCTCATGTGGATCGAATTTATCTTTAGACGCGGAAATCCGATCGCTGGCGACGCGCCTGCCCCGGCGTCAGGCCATAATGTTTTCGAAAAACGTCGCCAAGATATTCTTGATGCCGAAATCCGCAGCGTTGCGCGATGTCGGCCAAGGTTAGCTCGGAAGTCTCAATCAAGAGACGCGCCTTGCGCAATCTGAGGTCGATCAAGTAGTCGCGGATCGACCTTCCCATCGCTGCTCTGAACCGCTTCTGAAACAATGTGCGTGAAACCGCGGCCGCGCGCGCGATCGCATCGTTTGTGATCGGCTCCGCCAAGTGCTCTCGCATAAAGCCGACGCCAACTGCGACAAGCGGGTCTTCGATTGCTTGCGTATCGCTCGACCCACGCGTCACGACGCCCGTCGGCGGAACCAGCAGCTGCTGGCTTGGTGCGGCCTCGCCCACCATCAATTGGTTTAAGAGCCGCGCCGCTTCGAAGCCAACGCGAAAGTGCCCAGCGCGGATGCTGGTTAGCGGTGGCGTGCTGATTTCACAGAGCGGCACGTCGTTGTCGACGCCGATGACCGCGACTTGCTCAGGTACCGAGATGTCCTCAGCTCGGCAGCTCTCCAAAAGCAAAAGTCCACGCTGATCGCTTGCTACCAGAACCCCGACCGGTTTCGGCAAACCACGAAGCCAAGATCGCAACTCGGCGCTGGGCGCTTCCTCACTTCGCTCGCTTTCAAAAACCAAAACTGGTCGACCGCAGGCCTGTTCAAATCCTACACGCCGGCGCTGCGACCAGTTTTCGTTCGCAATCCCAAAGAAGGCAAAGTGCCGATAGTTTCGCTCAAGAAAATGCCGCGCAGCCTCGGCGGCGACTTGCTCGTCATCGACATGAACAAGCGGAAACCCGGCGTCTTCGACAACGCCTAACACATCCACAACTGGAGCCTCTAACTTTTGGAGCGCTTCCGCCAATTCCGGCGTTTGCACCCGCGCGATGACGCCGTCGCCGCCCCAATCGCGGAGCCATTCGGGAGGCGCGTCCTCCAAACCGCGGGCCGAGTGGAACAGTTGCCAACTGTCGACTTCCTGAGCGTAGCGCGCGATGCCTCGAAGAATCTCCCGCCCTGAGGCGAGCGAGGTTTCCACAAATAGAGCCACTCGTTTGCGCTGCATTTCGATGTCTGATTCCTACAAAACTTCGCCCACTCTCTCTAAACACCAAACTTGAAGTTCACGGTCTTTCAGTTCTGTTTCATCATGCAGAAGACCCCTATCTTGACCGCCTTGGCGGGCTTGGCCGTTCTGGGCTCCGGCCTCACCGCCGACTATCCGCTGAAGCCCGTTTCTTACAATGATGTGGAAATGACGAGCGATTTCTGGCGGCCCCGGATGATCACTCAGCGGGAAACTCTGGTTCCTTGGGCCTTTGAACGAACCGAACCGGGCGTCGCCCACCTCCAAGCAGCTGCTGATTTTCTGGAAGGGAAAAAAGTCGAAGATCACCGGGCGCATCGCTTCATCGATTCCGATCTCTACAAGGTCATGGAAGGCGCGGCCTACTTGCTCCAACTCGAACGCAATCCGGAGTTGGAAGCGCAGATGGATCGGATCATCGCGGTGATCGGGGCAGCGCAAGAGCCAAACGGCTATCTCTACCCCTCACACACGACCAAGGTCGGAACTGAGAAAAGCATGATGGGTGACAAGCCCTATTCCTTCGTGGTCCACAGCCATGAACTCTACAACATGGGCCATCTCTACGAGGCAGCGGTCGCCTACTACGAAACGACCGGCAAAGATGCACTCCTTAAGATTGCCAAGAAGAATGCGCAGCACATCAACAAGGTCTTTTTTGAGGGTGATCCGAATTACAATGACGGCAAGCCGATTCGGCAAGCACCTGGGCACCAGGAACCGGAGTTGGCATTGGTAAAACTCTACCGGGTTACCGGGAACGAGCTCTATCTCGACATGGCTCGGAAGTTTCTCGAAATCAGGGGCGTCACCTACGTGCCGGATGATGAAAAGGGCAACTACTTCATGCACACGAGCTACGAGCAGCGTGCGACGATTCGGCATCCCGGGCTCGGTGCCTGGCATCAGAAAATGCGCGGCAAACTAAATCCCACGATGCCAGCGTCGGTCTTTGTGGGGCGCGAAAGTCGGTTCCACGGCAGTGGTGGATTCTTTGAGCCCGAGTTCGAGCCGTTGGCGATCAGTGAGCCTCGCTCTGGCCTCAAATACGCCCATCGGTCGATTGACGAAGCTCGATTTGAGCGGCGAATGAGTCTAGCGAATGACCTCGATGCAGAGTTCCTAACACGATACAATTCGAAACCTATTCGCGCCTACGGCCACATGTATGCCGATGCCGTTCGCCTGATGGAAAGTCCGGATTTGGCCGCGTTCGACATCCACAAGGAAGATGCGCAGACCCAACAACGCTACGGCAGCGAACCGTTTGGCCAAGGCTGCCTCCTTGCTCGGCGATTGATCGAGCGCGATGTGCGCACGGTCGAGGTTAGCTTCGGCAGCTGGGACACGCACCAGAACAACTTCACCTCGCTCCCGGAACTCTGCCACACGATGGATCGCGCTGTATCGGCGTTGCTCGATGATTTGCAGCGCATAGGGAAACTGGAGGAAACAGTTGTTGTGTTAACGACGGAATTCGGCAGAACGCCAATCGTGAATCAGAACATCGGCCGTGATCACTACCCGAAGGCGTTTACGCGCGTGCTCGCCGGGGGCGGCTTCAAAGGCGGTTACGTTCACGGCAAGACATCGGAAGGAGCGGAGGAAGTGATCGAGAATCCGCTGACGATTCCGCATTTCAACGCAACGATCGCCTACGCGTTAGGCATCCCGATCGATCATATTCTCTACAGCCCTAGCAAGCGGCCTTTCACCGTTGCGCACAAAGGTACGCCGGAATTGGCGCTGTTTGCGTGATTGTTCGGACCCGGCGCGCGCCGCTTTTTATTTTCCCTGAAAAACCTCGCTGCAAACCAGATCCACGATCAGCGGCTGGAATCGATAGCCGTGGCCTTCGAACGCCTCGGTCAGCGCGTCCGCCGTTTCCCGATCACCCAGATCCAGCGATCGACCAAGCCCATAGGCCATCAGCCGCCGAACCGCCGAGCGCGCGAACCAATCTTTGCGCTCGCTAACGAGAAACGCCTTCAGCTCAGCCGGGTTACGAATCTCAGCTCCATTCGGCAAAGTGCTAGAGCCGTCCTCCGATGCTCGCCACTGGCCTAACGCATCAAAATTCTCCAACGGCAGGCCCCACGGATCGATTCCGCGATGGCAATTGTTGCACGATTCCTTTTCGCGATGCGCCAGCAGCTGCTGCTTCAGAGTGAGCTTGGCGAAATCCGGATTTTCCGAGTCTAACTCCGGCGTGTCCGGCGGCGGCGAGGCTGGCGGGGAATCGAGGAGTCGATCGAGAATCCAGACCGCGCGCTTGATCGGATGCGAGTGCTCACCGTTCGATCCGGCGAGGTGAAACGCGCCTTGCCCTAACAAACCACCACGCTGCGAGTCGGCTGGAAAAGAAATCCGCTCGAAATCGCGCGAACGCGGACCTGGAATATCGTAGTGCTTCGCGAGGTTGCGATTCGCCATCGTCCAGTTGGAATCGAGAAGCTCAAGCGCGCTCAGGTCGTTCCGCAGAACTTCGGCGAACACAGCGTGCGTCTCGCTGCGGAAGTCCGTCTTCAGGCTTTCCTTAAAGTTAGGAAACGCGTTTGGATCGACGGCGACGCGAGTCAGAGCATCGAGGTCAAACCACTGATCGGCGAAGCGCATGATGAATTCTTCCGAACGCGGGTCGCGCATCATCCGTTCGACCTCAGCCGCGAGAACGTCGCGATCTTTCAGCTTACCTTCGGCTGCCAACTCGATGAGACGATCGTCCGGCATCGAACTCCATAGAAAATAGGACAGCCGCGTCGCCAGCTCGAAATCGGTTAGCGACTCGCCCTCGGCCGGCTCAGCGATGTAGAGAAAATGCGGCGAAACCAGAATGGCGGCGAAGGTTTCGCGAATCGATTCTTCAAACGAAACCTCCTTCGAGCGTAACGACTCAAACAGAGCCTCGAAAGGCTTCAACTCCGCTTCGACAACCGGACGCCGAAATGCGCGCTCCGCGAATTTTCTGATTTCTGATTTCTGATCTTGGGTTTTCACCAAACTCGGCCGCGAAATCGGACCGACGAATTCCGCCGCTTCGATCTCGATCTCTAACCGGTCTCCAAACGGAGGTGGTTCAGGCAGCGGCTTCGGTTTCTGTCCCTTTTTTGGCTTCGGTGGATTCCGAAAATAGAGTTTATCCGGATAACGAAGCTGCTCGCCGTCCGCATCGAGAAAATCGACCATCAAGATCATGCCCTTGAATCCGGAGTTCCCAAACGGAATCAGCCCCGCCTGCGGAAAATCCTCCATCCGACCGCGAAACACGAACGTCTCTGACTCGGGGCTCTTCAGTTCGGCCTCGCCAACGGTCCTGCGCGGCACGTGAATGATTCCGGGCACGTGCCCCATGGAAACGACGATCTTGGGAAAATCCGCCTCATCCGGGTTGGCCAATTTTGCTGTTACGCTAACCTCGAACTCGCCCTCGCGCGGAAACTTCGGCAAATCGAGAATGTATTCCGGATTGACAGGAGCGTGCCCGCCGTCCTTGCGATTGGGCAGATTTCCTTTTGCCGTTGCGGTCTGCTCAACGCGAAAAACCTCCTGCTCCTCGCCGGTATGAATCGCGATTCGCAGCGCGTGCCGAGCTGCTTTGAGATAGGTCTCGATCTGCGTTGGCGACATTTCCAGCGTGGACCCGTTGTTGAGAAATCCGTCTGGCGATTCGGGCTCGGGCGGCAACTCGTGAGCGAAGTCCAGATCCAAGCCGAGCAGATCGCGCATCGTGTTGGCGTACTCGTACCGAGTCAGCCGCCGCATGCTGACTCGGCCTTCGGAAAACCGTTTTGCCTCAGCCGCTTCACGCAAAAAACTGTTCAGCCAACTGGCGAGTCGCTCGTTTTGCTCTGCGCTCGGTTGAGCCGCTTTCGGCGGCGGCATCTCGCCGAGTTTCAGCTGATCAAGCGCGTCATGCCAGGTTTCGGCGCTCTCGAAATCCCGCGCCAACGTGTCGAGCCGCAGATCGCCCTTCTGCTTTTCCGGACCGTGACATTCGAAGCAGAATTCTTGAAGGACCGGCTGGATTTCGCGATCAAAATCCAGCTCAGCAGCTGCTAGCCCGCCTGCAAACGAGACGGTCGCGATGAGAGTAGAAAAACGCGGATTCACGAGGCAGAAACACGGACCGACGCGGTGCCAACTTTCTTCGTTTCCGCCTCTTCAATCGGCATGAATTAAATCGCGCAAGTCCAGCGCCAGCTCCGCGAACCGCCGTCGGCTCTCCGGATTGTCCGGGCCGAAGCCGGGCGCGCGCAACTCGCTGAAGATGGCCATCTCGCAACTCCGGCCGAGGAATTCTCGATGGATCAGCTCCCACGCGCGGACCGGACCGAACGATTTTCGGCGCTCCCAGAATGCAGCAACGCGTTCGACTAATTCCAGTCGCGCCTTCCCGACCTC
The DNA here is from genome assembly GCA_047620505.1 of Verrucomicrobiales bacterium. GTDB lineage: Bacteria > Verrucomicrobiota > Verrucomicrobiia > Verrucomicrobiales > DEV007 > JBLHKS01. The sequence goes on from JBLHKS010000106.1 coordinate 20,813, forward strand.
CAGCTCTGCCGCGCCGACCTTCGCAATTTCAGGATCGTCGTGGTTCGCAAATTCACGCATCCGCCCGAGATGCAAGGCCTCAATTTCCGGCGCGTCGCCGAACAATTTGGTCAGGATTTCCTCGAATCCTCCCAGATCACTCAGGCGGTTCAATTCTTCTTCCCGACGCGCCTCCTGCGCATCTTCCAATTCAGCCATCGCCACATCTTGGCGGGCCTCAGCCTCGGCAATTTCGCACTCCATTTTCGCCTTGGCTTCAGCCATTGCCGCTTCCCTTTGCGCCTCAGCTTCGGCGATCGCCGCAGCATGCTCAGCCTCCATTTCGGCCTCTCGCAGGGCGACTTGCTCCTTCACATAATCGTCATCGCTCATCGCCAACTGCTCGTCTCAAACGGCCGATTTGTCAGCCTGCCGTTACCACAAAAACGCGAACATCAACACGGCGACGATCGCGATGAGAGCGACGGCGATCACTTCCGGTCTTGCCCACCGCGGAGGCGGTTTCGAAAAGGGGTGTTCCGGAATTTTTTCAAGCGAGCTGCTGCTGGTTTCGAGCCAAGTCGACTTCTCTGTAGTTTCAGTCGGTTTATCGCGAAACCAGATGCTCGCCACGCCTGCTCCAAGTGCCGTGAAAACCATCGCCCAAGTGTAGGCGGGCCACTTGCTCGTGAACCAGCTAGCTAACCAGGTAACGTCGCGGACCTCGCGATCGACGAGCGCGATCACTCCGTACAACGCGCCGGTTAGAATTCCGGCGATGCCCGCCATCCTCGGTGCTCGCGTGAAGACGCCGATGATGTAGACCGTGAAGAGCGGCGTGACGAAAACAGGGATCAATGTCAGGAACGCATCGAGCATCGTGCCGTCTGGATTTGACGACTTTGCGCTGATGAAAGGGATGTAGGCAAAACCAAGCGCGAGCACGCCCGCAGTGGCTAACCGGCTTACCAAGACGTAGTGGGAGTCTTCCCGATTTTTGGAAATGAATCGAGCGTAAATATCTCGAGTGAAAAGCGCTGACAGCGCCGAACCCATCGAGTCAAACGTGCTCACCGCGGCGGCGAACATCCCGGCGACAACGATTCCTTTCAAGCCAACGCCGAGAAATTGGCTTGCCATGAAGGGGTAGAGTTCGTCCGCTTTTTTGATCGCCTCAATCGCATCGATATCCGGGTAAATTGATCTAGCAAGCACACCAAGCGCGATGCAGCCCACCATGATCGGCATGCTGATCACGACGCCGAACAGCGCCGCCATTTTCATATCCCAGATCGATCGAGCGCCGGCGAGCCGCATCGTTTGGCTGTGATTCACGCTCCAGTAACCGCCCGCGATCACGATCCAGGCAATCAGAATCACCCAGGGCGAAGTCGCGCCATCGTCGCCACGGAAGCTGCTGATTTCGGCAAGATGACCGGCCGCTGGCTGCTGACTTTTCAGTGTCTCGACAGCGCTGGACCAACCGCCGGCCGCGTTCCAGACTGCGATGAAAATCACGGCCATGCCGATGAACATGATCACGCCCTGCAACGCGTCAGTGAAGACAACCGAGCGTAGGCCGCCCCACGAAGTGTAGATTCCGGCGATCGCTACGATCGTGACGATCAGCATCCATGCCATCACCGCACTGAGGCCGAGGAACGTCGTCAGGAGCAGGTAGACCGACCAGATCATGAGGCCGAGCATGCTGGTTCGGTACTGAATCTGGATTAGCGCGCTGAGCAGACGGACGCTCGGTCCGAAGCGCGATTCGAGGTACTCGGCGTTTGTGAACTGCCCCGCCCGCGCCATCGCCGGCACGAGCCAGAACGCCGCGAAACTCGCGCCCAGCAACGCCCCTAACGTGTGCACCGTAACGTAGTGCATGCCCTCGGTGTAGGTCTTGCCCGTCATCGAGACGAGGTCCGCGTTGTCCACGTTCGTCGCGAAAATCGAAAGCCCGATCGCCCACCAAGCGAGGGTGCGTTTTCCGAGGAACCAGTCCGCGCTCGTCTTCGTGCCGCGCGCCAGCCAGAGGCCGAAAGCCATGACGCCGCCGTTGAGCGCGAGAACGATGATCCAGTCGACAGTTTCCATCAGAGTGGACCATTGCAGGATCCATCAAATTGAGCCAGAACAAAAAGCGGCTCCCCCAGCAGCTGCCGACCACGGCTCGCGGCAGTTCCCTTCAGAATTCAGCATTCGACAATCGGCGATCGCCGTTCGAGCCGTTTTCGCGATGAAAACATTTCTCGCGTTCGCCCTCGCGCTTCCCATCCTGACATTCGCCCAGGAAAAGCCTAACATTGTTCTCGTCATGGCTGACGACCAGGGCTGGGGCGACATGGCCTACAACGGCGATCCGCTCCTCAAAACGCCGAATTTCGACTCAGCAGCTGCTGAGGGCCTGCGCTTCGATCGATTCTACGCCGCCGCCCCGGTTTGCTCGCCGACGCGGGCCAGCGTCCTCACCGGACGGCATCCGAATCGGATGGGCGTCTTCAAATGGGGCAACACCCTGCGGCCACAGGAAATCACCATCGCCGAAGCGCTCAAAACTGCTGGCTACGCGACTTCGCACTTTGGGAAATGGCATCTCGGCTCAGTCCGGAAGGGCAGTCCGGTCAGCCCCGGCGCGAGCGGTTTCGACGAGTGGCTCAGCGCGCCGAATTTCTATGACAACGACCCGATCTTGAGCCACCGCGGCGAAGCCGTCGCGATCGAAGGCGAAAGCTCGATGGTCGCCGTCGACGCAGCGATCGACTGGATGCGAACGCAGGTCGAAGGCGAAACGCCGTTCCTCTCGGTTGTCTGGTTTGGCTCGCCGCACAGTCCGCATCGCGCCGCCGCCGAAGATTTTGAGCTCTACAAAGATCAGCCGGAAGCGAAGGCACATTTCCTCGGCGAGATCACCGGGATGGACCGCGCGTTCGGCAAACTCCGCAGCGCTCTCGACGAAATCGGGATCCGCGAGAACACGATTCTCTGGTATTGCAGCGACAACGGCGCGCTTGGCATCGGCAACGCGGGCGAGTTCCGCGGGAAGAAGGGATCGATCTACGAAGGCGGCCTGCTCGTCCCGTCGATTCTCGAATGGCCCGCGAAAATCCCGCAGCCTGCCGTTTCCACCGTGCGCTGCAACACCTCTGACATCTACCCGACTCTGCTCGACATCGTCGGCGTTAAAGTCGAAAACCAAACGCCGCTCGACGGCCACAGCCTCGTTCCCATCATCGGAGACAGACAAACGCCCGATATCGGCCGAGGATTCTGGGATTTTCCGATCGACGGCAAAGGCATGAAGGCCTACGACATGATGAAGGAGGTCCTCGACGCCCAGGCGAAGGGCGAAGAAATCCCGCCAGCCGCCGACTCGCTCAAAGCCGCCGAGATCGATCCGCTCCCGCCCGGTGCCGAGCAGCTGCTGGGTCACGCCGCGTGGATCGAGTCCGATTGGAAACTCCACCGCATCGGCGGGAAGAAGGTCGGCGGCGACGTGAAATGGGAACTCTACAATCTCGCCAAAGATCCGAGTGAGACCAAAGACCTTGCCGAAAGCGAAGGTGAGCGAGTCGCCGCGATGCGGAGAAAACTGGAAGCCTGGATGAAGAGCGTCTTGAGCAGTTTGCAGGGCGAGGATTATTGAGACCAACGGCAGTCATCGGAAGCGGCGATCGCCCCGGCCCATCCCGAGATTTGGATACACAAAGCCCCACCCGAGTTTCCATCGAGACAACAAAGAAAAATTGAAAAATGTTGACTGACCCCCAAGACCCAAGACCCAAGACCCAAGACCCAAGACCCAAGACCCAAGACCCAAGACCCAAGACCCAAGACCCAAGACCCAAGACCCAAGACCCAAGAC
>JBLHKS010000107.1:0-24380 GCA_047620505.1 Verrucomicrobiales bacterium
GATTTCGGTCCTTTGCCAACTACCGCATTCGAATCATGTTTTTCTGCGCAAAGTTAGATCTCTTTCCGTTAGATAGTTGCCACGAAAATCCCTGAAGAGCCCAAAAGATGAAGCCTCAGGGCAGACGCTTCGTCGTTTAGACTTGGAAGAGGCTGAATAGCGAGGACCTTTCGGGATCTATCATTCTCCAACGCAGTAAAGCGCTTTGTCGCTACGAAAATACACTTGATTGCCGCTGACGGCCGGGGAAGCGTTGAACTTGGACTGGTCCCCGGCAATCCGATTGTGGGCCAGCACCTTGAAGCCCGGCCCGGCCTCAAGGACGATAACACCGGATTCGGAGGTAGTGAGGTATATTTTCCCGTCTGCCGCGAGAAGAGAAGCGTAAACCCGGCCCTTGATGTCAGGGACGCGCTCACCGTAAACGCTGGCGCCGGTTTTGAGATCGAGGCATTGCAGATAGTGCGAATAAACGTAGACCCGCCCATCCCAAATCGCCGCCGAGGGCACGCCATCGCCTCCATTGGCGCTCCAAATCTCGATACCATCAGAAGCGCAAATCGCCGTTACTGGCTGATGGGTGGTCAGCACGCGCCACCGCTACCCACGGGGCTGGAACAGACGTAGCCGTTCTTTTCCAGGCGCACTCCAGCACTGCTTTCCGGTTCGTGCGCCGAAGCCAATGGAGGCCTTTTCCACATCCATAACTACGGTGCGAAATTACGGCTTGGGCGAACTCGTCTGTGTGAAGACTGGCAAATGAGAATAATTTGCTGAGAGGATCTCCGATTTTTTCTTGGATTTTGAAGGGAATCCGTCTGAGGTGAAGATGATGAAAAAAATCCTTATTCTAACCCTCTCCCTCTTCGCGTTTGCAACCCTCAGCCAAGCCGCTGATGCCACCGCGAGAACCCACGATAAAATCCGGGGTGATCTCTTGAAATTCAAAGGGGCTACATTTGATGCGGTGAATGGGATCACAGATGAAAGGAGCGCCGGAAAAGAGACCAAGTCGTTGGGCAAGCTCCTCACCAAAATTAAAAAATTGTTGGTCCGCGCCAAAGAGGCTGGAGAGCCGGCTGCTGATGTGAAATCCAATCTCGATCGAAAATACGCAGCGGAAGCGGCTTCCGTGGAAGCCCGCGAACCCACTCGTGCTACCGAAGCGATTATCGACGGTCTTTCTGATGAGCTGAAACAGGATTTCTCAAAAGCGATGGAAGCGGTGGGCATCACCATCTTTCAGATTGAGCTTGTAAGCGGAGTTCAGTAAGCCTTTTCAGCCATAAAAAATCTTTAGATAACCGAGCGAGAATGCGATGTAGAGAAGGCCGAACTGCTCATTGTTGAAGCCCAGTCCCTCCTGCATCGTCGTGTTCGCGGCGGCAAGGCCATGACGCGTGAGGTAAGCGCTGGCCGCGGCGAAGGCGAGAAAGGGCAGGACGACGTAGCGAATCCGCGTCGGACACGACTTAGTTTGACTGGAGATATTTGCGCTCAATTTTCGCGGCCACAGTTCCGATTCCGTAGTACCCAACCGAAATCCTGCCGACGTGGGTAAGCAGATCGTAAGCCTTCCAGCGATCCCAGCCGAAGTCAGCCTCCATCCATTGAATCAGCCGCGCGTAGGCCTCGCCGACGGCGTGCTCCATTGGCGCTCCGGTCGCGATGGTCATGATTTCGTCGGGCGCTTCAATTCGCGGGCCCGGCTGCTGCTGGTTTTTGCGGAGGTCGATCGTGATCGTTGTTTCCGCCGCCATCTCCAGGCCCGTCGCTGAAAGTTCGCCGTGGCCCATCGCGGCGTGCGCGTCGCCGAGGTAAAGCAAACCGCCCTCAACGAAGACCGGCAAAACAACTGTGGCACCGGGCGCGGTTTCGATAATATCCATGTTGCCGCCATACGGCCCAGCCGGAACCGAGGTCGGTACACCCCAATCCGGGGCCGTTCCGATGCAGCCTAACATTGGCGCAAATGGAATCGCGATCTCATCGCTCCAGTAAATCTGGCCATCGCGAATCGGACAGACATGCGCGCCAGGCGGGACGTCATCGCCTAACCACTCGGCGAGCAATCGCGGATGCCCGGTGTAAGTCGCGGCCAAGTCGTCACGCGGTTTGATGTCGTCGATCGTGACCGCCAACGCGTCGCCCGGCTCCGCGCCTTCGACGAAAATCGGGCCGGTGACAGGGTTGCTCCACGGCATCTTCGATTTATCGCGCTGGTCGCCCGGTTTGCGGATCTGGCCGCTGAGAGCATCCTCGCTCTCCACCAGCAGCTGCTGGCCAGGCTGGATGGAAACACGCGGCAGATTGTGTCGGCTGAATTCGTAAATGAGGGGTTCGGCGGGGACGCGTTGCATGATACGGATTGAATATCAGAAACGGCGAATTCGTGGAATACTTTTCGCGCTGAAATGCCCGGCCAGATTCATCCCGATTCGGAGGCGGATGTGAACCGCCTGACCACGTTCTCTGTGATTCGCGAAACGTGTTCATCGACGTTCATCCCTTTGGCGAGGAGGTGAACATTCTTCGGCGAATGCGGAATGACTTTGTCGGTCTCATGACCGGAAGCCCCGCAGAGTCAGCGCATGTGCTGACTTTTTTCGCCAAAAATCGCGCCCTCAGCGAGTCCCTTCCCCTCAAAAACCCAATCGCGGGGGCAAGCTGATCTATCTGGGCGGAAACGGGCTCAACTGCGAGGTTGAGTTTCCTTCGCAAGTCCTGGGAGGACGAAGGCGGAGACCTGAGATACATTTCATGATGACTCGATTCACCTCACTTCTTATCAGAATCATTCTGATGGTGGCAGCCGCTTCGGCGCATGCCGATCCCCCTCAAGTTGACTCGCCTAAAACTGACGACCCAGCAGCTGCTGATAAATCGAGCGAGTCGTCAGCGTACACTCCGGAAGGGTTTGTTGCGTTGTTTGAGGGAACGAGCTTAGATGGGTGGGAATTGCGAGACCTCGCCAATCGCGATTGGCGGATCATCGATGGACTGATCGACTGCGATCCACACGACGGCGGTGGCGACCGGAATCTCTGGACGACAAAGAGCTTCGATGATTTTGAACTACTGGTCGATTGGCGCATCAGTCAGGCTCCCTATTTCAACAAAGCCGCCAAAGTCATCCTTCCAGACGGGACCTACAAACGAGACTCAGACGACAAGGAAGTGGTCGTCAAGGTTCCTAACGTTGATTCAGGAGTGTTCCTTCGAGGGAAACATAAATCTCAACTTAACATCTGGTGTTGGACTGTCGGTTCGGGCGAGGTCTGGGGGTACCGCACCGATCGGTCGCTGACTCCCGAGGTTCGCGCCGGAGTCACGCCATCCATCTGCGCCGACCGCCCGGTCGGAGAATGGAACACGTTCCACATAATACTAAAGGGCGACAGCCTGACGCTACTGCTCAACGGCGAGTCCGTTCTGGATCACGCCCAGCTACCCGGGATTCCTCAGAAAGGTCCGCTCGCGCTGCAGCATCACGGTGAGCGCAAGGACGGCCAGTGGGGAGCCTCTTTTGTCCAATTTCACCGCATCTATAATCAAGGAGCTACCGCGTACTAAGCCTTAGTAAAAACTGTCGTAGCATCTTGAACCTCTCTGAACGCCTACTCGGCCCAGCTTCCATGATTCCCATTCCTACACATTCGCTAACCTCAGTTTTGGGCCGGCTTGCTGGAGCGCTCGTCGTCCTAACCTGCCAAATGGCCAATGCGGCGACGGATTTCGAAACGGACGTCCGGCCATTCATCGAAAAGCATTGCATCAGCTGCCATGGCGAGGCGAAAGCGAAAGCGGGGTTTCGAATTGATCTGCTTCAGGCTGATTTCACCAAGCCAAATACGGCTGAGCATTGGAAGGAAGTCATAGACCGGATCAACGCGGGCGAAATGCCGCCGAAAGACGAGCCGCGACCAGACGCGAAGCTGGCGGCTGGGTTCGTGAGTTGGGCGAGCGCGCAGCTGCATGAAGTCGAGCTTGCGGCGAAGCAAGCGGGCGGGCGGATTCCGATGCGGCGGCTGAATCGCGATGAGTACGCCAACACGGTTCGAGATTTGCTGAAGCTCGACGCCAAAGTCGTTGGCCCGCTCATCGAAGAAATGCCAGCCGATGGCAAGGCGGAAGGATTCGACCGGCTCGGCGTGGCGCTGTTTTTCGATCAAACTCAGATCGAGCGCAGCCTCGCTGTTGCGGAGAAACTGGCGGCGTTGGCGATTGTGACGGAGGCACCGAAAGTAAATAGGCACCACGACGAGTTCTTCCATCTGAGACGAAGGCCGCCGGCGGACATGGTCCCGGTTTTTCCCGGTTTTGAGCACACGATTCCGCGTGGGGCCAAGGCTCGTTTCATCAACCCGGAGTTCATCGAGGTCATCCAAGGCGGGCCGACCTATCGCCGCGAATACGACGGTTGGGGGCACATTCAACACTTCGCGATTAGCAAGGTGGTCACGCGAGACGGCTACTACCGAATTCGGATCAAAGCGAAGGTCGACAATCGCGGGCGGAAGACGCCTAACAAGTTCACTTTGCAGTACGGAATGGACTCGCCGATTCAAGCCGAATTGGAGGTTCCGCTCGATCCTTCCGGTGTGACGGAGGCGACGATGTTCCTGCGCGGGCCCGTGAATGGCGAGGTGAAAGGGCCGCAGGTTTTCCGGCTTTTGTGGAATCATACCGAGAAAGCTGTGCTCACCGAGCCGGCGTATCAGAAACTGTTTTCGAACTGGACGCGTTTACGCGGATTGCTGGAGCGCGCGGCGACGAACCGCGCGCCAAAGACCGAGATGGACGCGCTGAAGGCAGAGCGCGCCGAGGCGGAGAAGGCGCTGAACGCGTGGAAAGGTCAGGCCTACATATACAATCCAGAGATGGACGTCGAGGAGCTGCCACGGCTGCAAATTCAGTCGATCGAGATCGAAGGCCCGGTGCAGAAAGTCTGGCCGCCGGCGAGTCACACGGCGCTGTTTTTCGATGGGGATGAGCGCAGCGACGAGGCCTACACCCGCGAGATCTTCCAGCAGCTGCTAGCGCGCGCCTACCGTCGTCCGGTGACCGAAGATGAGGTCGAAGCGATTGTCGCAACGGTGAATGAAGCGCAGGCCGATGGCGAGAACTCGTATGCCGAGGCGATGCGGGTCGGTCTTCAGCGCGTGCTTTGCGCGCCGGGTTTTCTGTTCCTCGAAGAACCGTCTGGCGCTCATCCTCAGAAGCGACCGCTAACTGAATACGAACTCGCCTCGCGCCTGTCCTATTTTCTCTGGAGCACGATGCCGGACGACGAATCGTTCGCGCTCGCCGCCGAGGGAAAGCTGCATGAACCCTCAACTCTGAAGGCGCAGCTTGCACGCATGATGGCGAATCCGAAGTCAGACCAGTTGGTGCGGAACTTCGCTGGCCAATGGTTGTCGGTCCGCGACTACGGCGCGATGCAGCCGGCGGCTGAGTATCGCGATTATGACAAGCCTCTAGAGCGCGCGTCGAAGGAAGAGCCCTACGCGTTCTTCGCCGAAGTGCTGACCAACGACTTGCCGATCACGAACTTCATCGACAGCGATTTTCTGATCGTGAACGAACGCCTCGCTCGGCATTACGGCATCGATGGCGTTGAAGGCGACGCGTTTCGCCGGGTGTCGATTACGCCCGAGACTCATCGCGGCGGCCTGCTCGGAATGGCCGGACTCATGACCTATCTCGCCGACGGCACGCGCACGTTGCCGATGCGCCGAGGAACGTGGGTGCTGCGTGAGTTGTTCAACGATCCACCGAACGATCCGCCTCCGAACGCAGGCGAAATTCAGCCCAATACCGCGGGTAAAAACCTGACCGTACGCGAACGGCTCGAACTGCATCGGCAGGATGAAATCTGCTCGTCGTGTCACTTCAAGTTGGATCCATACGGCTTAGCTCTGGAGAATTACGACGCGATCGGCCAATGGCGAGAGCGCATGAACGGCGAGGGCATCCGCGGTTCGAACACGCCGATTCTCGATCCCAGCGGCGTCTTCCCAAACGGCCAGCCGTTCGCCACTCTTGAAGAATACAAGGCGGGTCTCATGAACGAAAAGGACAAGTTCGCCCGCGCCTTCTGCGTGAAGATGTTGACCTACGCGCTCGGCCGTCCCGTCGGATTCACCGATCACGCCGAAGTCGATGCGCTCGTCGAGACCTTGAAGAAGAACGACTACCGGGTTCAATCGCTCATCGCCGCGATTGTGATCAGCGAACCGTTCAACACGAAATAGCCACCTGACATGAACATTCACCACAAACATCGGCAGCTGCCACGGCGGACATTTCTTCGCGGCGCGGGAGTCACGCTCGCTTTGCCTTGGCTCGACGCGATGAGCGTCCATGCGGATTCGGTGACGACCGCTGGCGGGATTTCTGACGTGGAAACGCCGCGCCGAGCCGTGTTTTCCTTTTTCGGGCTCGGGATCAACGGTCGCGATTTTACGCCGGCCGAGACCGGCCCGGACTACACGCTAACGCCAATCCTAAATTCGCTTGAAGCGTTGCGCAGTGAGTTCACCGTCATCTCCGGATTGAAGCTGACTCACTCCGGCGGCCACACCGGCGATCGCACGTTTCTAACCGGCGTCAACACCCGGAGCGCGGGAGTGAAACTGCGTGTCTCCTGCGATCAAGAACTCGCTGAAGCTGTCGGCCGGGCGACGCGCTATCCGTCGCTCACTCTCGGCGTGAAACGTGGCACGGGCTTTGGCGGCAATCAGGATCGGACGGTCTCGTGGGCCGCGAGCGGCACGCCGATTCCGTCGGAGAATCGCCCGCATGTCTTGTTCGATCAGCTGTTTCGACCGGACACCCCGGAGACGCTCAACCAGCGTGAAGCCGCATTCATTAGCCGCACCAGCATCCTCGACTCACTCCGCGAGGAAGCGCGCAAGCTGAGCAACACTCTCGGCGCTGAGGACCAACTCAAGTTGGATGAATATCTAACCGGAATCCGCGACCTCGAACGCCGCATGCAGGAGGAAAAAGACTGGCTGCGCGAACCCAAACCGAATGTCGAGCGGCTGGATTTCGGCAAGGAGCAGGGCCTCGATCCGGACAAAGCGGGCTTGGAGTATCGCCGGTATCAGCGGCTGATGTTCGACGTGATCACGCTCGCGCTTCAGACGGACAGCACTCGGGTGATCGCCTACATGCCGAGGATGGATGGGCAAGACGGCACTGGCAGTTATCGTGAAATGGGCAACCCCTACAACTATCACGAAATGACCCATCACGGGGAGGATCCCGACAAATTGAAGTGGTTCACGCAGTCGGACATCTGGTACATGGAGGAATGGGCTTACTTTCTGAATAAGCTGAAGTCCGTGAAGGAAGGCGACGCGACGTTGCTCGATCACACCCTCGCGGCTTACGGAAGCAGCGGCGGCGCGATCAACGCGCACCACGGCCACCACCTACCTACGATGCTCGCCGGCGGGGCGCGACTTGGCGTAAAGCATCAGGGCCACATCATCAAAGAAGACGTTCGGCTTGGAAATCTGTGGAGCACGGTGTTCGACCGGATGGGAGTTCCGTTGCCTGTGAATTTTCAAGGCGGCGAATCGGACGGGATGATCACCGAGCTGCTCTGATTCAAGCCACTAGTCACTGCTAGTCAAGAGGTTGCTGCTTCAAAACTTCCACCGAATTTCCTCCGGAGGTGGCCAATGACGCAATGCGCTCTATAATGTACTGCTCAAATGTAGCGGAATTCTCTACCTCAAACCCTGTCTCATGATCCCATCGAACAACCTTCGGTGGGTCCGCGTTGCTACCTTCAAAAAGAGCATACTCGATTCCGTCGCCACCACCAATAAATATCCTATCTGACCCAAGCTGAGGGATGAATTTTCTACCTCTACTGTAGACCTCCAAAAAGTGACTAGGCTCATAAACTATATCATAATTGTCGTCGAATACAATACTCCGGGTGATACGCCATAAATCTTTCAGTTCAGGTGGAATCGTTAATCCAAATTTCGGATCAAAATTTTGAACAATTCCTTCATTGGTCGAAACTCCACGTATCTTCTCTTTGAGTCGGGTTAGCCACTCTTCAAGGGATTCATCCTGACTGCGAGACATCTTCGCTACAAATCTGTGGCCATGTTCGTTCAATTTGAACAACCCTGAGGCACTTTCAGATTTTGGTAGATCCGCATAGACATCATAGATATCAGCGGCCGAAATAAACGAAACCCTTCGAATTAGTCGACCGGAAGCCGATGCCAGTTCTACATTAAGCTCTGAGCCATTGAAGGAGATTCGATACACCATCTTATCTACCTGCCGCTGATAGACAACCAGCCCCTCGCTTGTGATTCGTTTGAAAATCCCGGCGACCTCTAATTCCGGGTGTGTCATATAATCCACAACTATGTTATGAAACTCATCTATTCCCAAATAGAGATCGTTTCTGTCGGCATCGATCCATCTTTCCGAATTGATTTTCATTTCGTTATGTTCGCAAAAAATCGATTCCGCTAGAAGGAAATTCAAAAATATCAATTGAGCATGAATATGCATACTAGTACTAGTTGCTCATATCACGTAGGTTCAATCGACGCCGATGCAGTAAATATTTCCAAAAGTTCGGATGAAGATCTGGCCATCTGAAAATGCAGGAGTTGAGTTGCTGCGCTCGCCAAGTCGGTTCGAAGCGAGTAGCTCGAGCTTCTCCGGATTCGGCTTGATCACGTGAGTCGTTCCCTGCTGATCGGTTACGTAAAGACGGCCGTCGGCGTGGATCATCGAACCCCAGTGCGCGGCACCAGGAGCGCGTTCTTCCCAGGCAGATTCGCCGGTCGCGGGGTCGATGCACTGGAAGAGCGCGGGTCCGGCGTTAGCAATGTAGACGTGCTTGCCGACGTAAACGCCGGAGCCGATGCGCTGCGGGCTTTTCTCTTCTCGCCAGAGGCGCGCGCTTTCGGTGATGTTCCCCTCCCCGCTCATTTTGAAACCGAACGCCGGGCCGCCGAAACCGCCCATCGCAACGCAGACGTCGCCAGCGATCACAGGCGAGGTGTAAGCGAGATCGCCCTTTGGACCGATGAGACCATCACAAGACCACACGATTTTACCAGTGGCAGGGTCGTAGCCGTTCACTCGGGTCGCGAAGCTGCATACGATGAGGTCGTTCGCGATCACCGGCGTGCTCCAGGATCCCATGTACTTGTTCTTCGGATTGCGCTCGCCGTTGCCTGAAACCGGCTCGTCAGTTTTCCACTGCGTTTCGCCGGTTTTGAGATCGATCGAGGTCATGAAGACGTTCGGTCCAGGGCCTGCGTGGAGGATCACGCGGCCTTGATCGATGATCGGCGAAGCACCGTAACCCCACATGTGTTTGAAGCCGCCGAGGTTGCGATTCCAGATTTCGTTCCCTTCGAAATCGTAGCAAATCAGCCCTGCCGATTGATGCCAGACAACGACGGATTTTCCGTCTGACGCAGGGGTTGAGCCGCCATAGAGATTGGTTTTGTGGGTTTCCCAAATTTGCTCGACTTTGATGTCGCGCATCCAGAGTTCCTCGCCAGTTTTGTGATCGAAACAGTGGAGCGTCCGCGTTTTACCCTCGGATTTTTCGGCGCTTGTCAGGAAAACTCGGCAGTTGGAAACAATTGGACTACCGTTGCTTTCGCTCCCGGCGGGAAGCGCGGTTTTCCAGACGATATTCTTGTCAGGACCCCACTCGGTCGGTAGGCCGGTTTCGGTCGATTGGCCATCGTTGTTGGGACCGCGGAATTCGGGCCAGTCGCCTGCGAAGGCTGCGGTGGAAAGCGAAGCGAGGCAGAGAAGAAAGAGTGAAGTGGGTTTCATGGACGAATCGTTTCACAGTCCACGATTTTCCGGAAGCTCAACTTTCGTGAGCTTGAAACTCCGCCAGCAACTGCTGATCGTTTTCGGTCACCGCTGCCTTGAAAGCTTCAGCGATTGCAGGTTCGCGGCCATACAGGCTTTCTGAATCCTCAGCGATTGCGAGCCAGTCGGCGGTGAAAACAGCCGAGTCTCGGGCGTTAGCAACGGCTGCATCGGCTTGAGCCGAGTCGCCGGTTTGACGCCAGAAATCCGCAACTGCCAGCCAATCCGACGTTTCCTCGGCCATGCTGGTCGCCAAGTTGGCAACTTTGAGCATCTCGCCGTGGTCGGTGTTCGCATGCCAACGGGCGAGGTGGCACAAATCGGCAACGCCGTTGGTTTTCTCAGGTGCCCGAGAAATCAGATCGGCGGCGCGGCTAGGTTCCCCCGCATCGAGCCACAAGAAGTACAAAGTGGTGCAGCCAATCGCGCTTTTCACAACCTGCTCGGCTTTGGACGCGGATGCTTTGGCGGCTGGGAGGTCGGCAAAAACGTCCAGCGCGTCTCGCCCGCATTGCTCCCATTCAACTGCGCTCTGTGCCGATTCCTCAGCCAGTCGCAGGAGTCGCCGCCCGGTTTCAAACGCATCCGCATCGAAAAGTCCGCACCAGCGACTGGCCAGAAAACACCGCTGATCGATAGACTCCGCCCGCACTTTGGCTCGACTGAGACAGCGGCGGGCGCCTTCAAGATTATCGAGGATCGACGTGTAACCGGAGGCGAAAATCCCCAAGTTGAAAGTATTGACCGATCTAGCGGCAAACGGGTCCAGCAGACCCCGGGCGCGATCTTGATCATCGAAAAGATCGACCCACGCCGCCGCCAACGGAACACAGCTGGATTCATCGACTTCACTGACTGATTCCAGCAGCTGCCGGGCGCGCTCCAGACCGTAACCGCCTGGCAACGCAGCCCAGCGCTCAGCAAGCTCGGCAATCCGCGTCGGATCCATTTCGCCATCGGTCAGACCTGCCAGATACATCATCGCTCGCGCGTGATCGCCGCCATGAGCGAGAAGCCAGATCGCGTCGAGCTCCCCATCCCCGATTTCGAGCGAGCCCCGCTTTTCCAGACGCCGCTCCAGCCAGATTCGCGCGGTCTCCGCAGCTGAGACAGGATCCCGCTCGACTCCAAGTTCCAACAGCGCCGAAAGCGGGTAACGATCGTGATCAATCCCGCCCAGCAACTGCCGCAGCGCCTCACCTTCGCCAGCAGCTGCCAACGCGATGAAATTCACCTGAAACATCGGCTGACCACGTTCCCAAGAGCCCATTGGCCGGCGAAGCAGCCCCTGACGAACCCACTCGGCAACGCGGGCGGACGGCAGCCGCAGTTTGAACTCATAGTAGTAAATCGTAACCTCACCGCTCAGGCTCTCGATCAACCTCCTGGCGTAATTTTCCGGAAACCGCGTGCCCAGGATGCCTTCGCGCTTCATTTCCGGCTCGGGCTCCGGCTGAATTTCCAGCGGTTCCACGAACGGCAGCGGGTCGATACGACCCTGCGGCGCGAGCGGGAAACGCCTGACGATGTTGCTGGAAAGCCAGGGGCGCTGGCCCTCGTGCTTGCGCGTCATCTCGGCAGCGACTTCGATGAAAAAGTCGCCCACGCTCATCTTTGAAGCGCTGACTTCGAGGTGCTGCAGAAGGGCCGACGTGTAGGGCGAGTGGTCTCCTTTGCCATCCGATGCGGTCGCGTTGGCGGCGGTCGAAAAGGCGATCAGCGTATTGGAAAAATCGCCGCTGTCGACTTTGCCGAGTCCGTCACCGCCGCTTCGGGCTGAGCGCGTTCGGTAAGGATTATTCCGGCAACAATCGAGAATGACCACGTTGTTGTTTCCGCTTCCGTGAAGTTCAAACTGCTTGAGAATCCAGCTAAGCCCGATCGCTTCGGCGCTAGCTTCGAGATCGTTCTCAAGCATCGCGTTAGCGGGGATGAGATAGTTTTCTCCGGCTAACTGCATTCCATGACCGGCGTAAAAAAGAAGACAGGTTTTCGCCGTCTCCAATTGGCTTGCGAAACGCAAGACTGCGCGGCTGAAATCGTCGCGATCGCAGTCCTCAAGTTGCGTCACTGCGTAACCGAGACCCAGCAGCTGCTGGGTGACAGCGCGAGCGTCGTTAACTGGGTTCTTCAGTTGCTCGCGGCGGTAGTTGTCGATTCCGATCACGAGAGCGAGGTAGCCTTCGATCGGCTCGACAGTCGGCGTGGGAGCGCGGTCAGTCGCTTTGAGCCAGGCGGTCAGATGCTCACCGGTTAGCCCCTGCGGAAAGAACGATCCGTGGTGGACGCCGTCGTCTTTTCCAAATCTCAAAATTCGCTCTTCGGGGATCGGGAAATTTGGCGATCCGTTGTGTTCGTAGACTCCTCGATAGGGCACAACGAGGTCGTTTTCCTGCTCGCCGAAGACGCTGTCGACGGTCTGGTCGATCGCGACGCTTTTGACAAATGCGCCGAGTTCTTTGGACTCGCGGTCAGGCTCGAAATTAGCCGCGATGGCGTAGAATTCAGTGTTTGTCAGGGCGTTGGCGTCTGAATTAAGCCGGGTCAGAAACTCGTCGCCCGCCCGCATCGACGAGACGCCCGCCAACCGCTTCATCGTTCCATGCGCAACGGCTTTAACGATCATAATGACTGCTTCGAGTAACTCGGAAGCTGGATTCGTGGGCAGGTACTTCGTCAGGCTCGAATAGCGATTGAGGAAGTCGACGAGATAACCGGGTTCCGCGAGAACTGTGCCTCGATTTGGCACACCGCAAAAGAGAACACGCCTGACGTTGAGTTTTTCCGCGAGAACCCGCGCGACGAGACCGCCTCGGCTGTGACTGACGATGTCGAGCTCAAACGTCACGCTGTCGGGGATTGCCCTGAGAAACCAGTCGACGTTCTGAACCGGATCCTCGGAAAGCGTGAAGTGATCGAAGGCGAAAACCCGGCCTTCGTACTCGCGGTGAAGCTGATCCATCACTGATCTGGGAGTTCCGCCAAATCCAGAGTGAGCCCGGCTGAAGGTTCCGTGGACGAAGAGCAGCGCGCGGCCTTCGCCCAGCTTTCGCCAATCCTCAGCCGTGAAAGCGGGCGCGTCCGGTTCGACGTAGTTTTCCGGCGTGAACGTCCGGATTCGATATGGACGCTTCGCCGCTTCCCACTTTTCTATGAAAAATTCTCCGAGCGGCCCAAACACGCGATCGGTGATCGGGAAGACGAGAATTTTCATCAGGTGCCGATTTACGTAACCCAGAATCGAGCGGGTTTTCGTGCCATCCTGAATTGGCTCAACCCGACAAGGGATATCGTATTCGTTAAACTGTCCGCCAGCGACTCCGCGGCTCGCGGCCTTCGGAATCGGGATGTGCCAACTCAGGCCACCCGCCTCGTCCTCGGCGAGCAAACATTGAAGGTAGCCCTCGTCCGGCTTGCGAATCCGGAGCCGAACTTTGTCGCTTCCCGCAGTCTCCGCATCGCGAGCGAGGTCGTAGCGGAAAGATTCGGATTCGTGAATCCCCGCTTTTTGTAGAGTTGAATCCAGAACTCCACTCGGCCCAAAACTACGATTTGGCGTCTGGCCAGATTCCTGGCTGGCGCCGCCTTCGAAGCCTGGCGCGGCGATTTGAATTCCGCTTTCACCCAGCAGCTGCTGGGCGTTCTCAGCAGTTCCGTCGAATTCAAGATCCCAACTCATGACTTATCTCGATATCAGATTTCGCGCGATGTGTAAAAAAAATGTCAACACGGAGTCCATTGAATGAAAGGACGAAAGAACACCGTGTTTGAAAGCGAATCTAATAAAGGCTGGGTTCAGGTGACGTTTCTGCTGCAAAGCAAAATGTGATCAGAGGTAACTTGGCTCAATATTTGCTCTAGCTATTTAGAACCATGGCTGAAACTACAAAAACAAGACCGATCGGGAGATCATATTCAGCTCCATCGACAGATGAACTGAATGGAATTCTCGATGGAAAAATTGAGGCGGGCGAGATGATCGGGAAAGGCGGGATGGGCGCGGTTTACAAAGCCACGCAGATCTGGCTGAAACGCGAAGTCGCGATCAAACTGTTGTTGAGTGACGGCGAGGAGTACGGCTTCGACTTTCGAGATCGCTTTCTGCGCGAAGCACGGGCGCAGGCTTCGCTCGATCATCCGAATATCGTGACGATCCACGATTTTGGCGAGACGACGAACGGCCTCTTCTATTTTTCGATGGAGTTGGTCGATGGAAACGATCTCCACAACCTGATCCACAGCGAGGAATTGACGGAAGCGCACGTTTTCAGCTGGATCCCTCAGGTTTGCAAGGCGCTGCAATTCGCTCACGACAATGGGCTGGTGCACCGCGATGTGAAACCGGCCAATATTTTCATTACCAGCGACGGGCGCGTCAAAGTTGGTGATTTCGGCCTCGTAAAAATTCGAAACAGCACGCTTGGATCGGTCGGAGTCACGCAATTGAAGATTTCGATCGGCACGCGCGAGTACATCGCGCCAGAAGCGGCGGATGCGAAGGAAGAGGTCGACGGCAGGGCTGATGTTTACAGCCTGGGCGTCGTGCTCTACGAAATGCTGACAGGGACGACTCCGAAAGGCGCTTTCACACCGGTTTCGCGACTCCGCGACGATCTGCACCCGGGTTTTGACGAGATTATCACGAACGCGCTGCAGCCTGAGCGAGAAGATCGCTATCAGTCGATCGAAGAAATGGGCAAAGCAGTCGCGGCGCTTCAACACGTGCCTAAAGCGCCGCCGAAGAGCCGATTGCGCTCGTTTATGCCCTCACGAATCAGCTGGCGCAGACAGCCGACGGCCACTAAGAAGGCTTAGTCGAAAATGACTTCGCCTTGTGAATTTCGAGCCCGAATTTCATTTAGTCAAATTTGCCCGAAAATCCTGCGATTGTTTGAAACAACACCCGTCAGAGAGGCGTGATTGTGATCGCTACGACTGAACCCACAGTCACTCCCCAGTTAACACCCATTTTTGAACAGACAACACATCGATGAACAAGCGTAAAAACAGCTGCAACGGATTCGTCCCCCGACGTAGTTTCATGCAAGTCGGCATGGCTGCCGGCCTCGGACTCTCATTGCCTCAGCTACTTCAACAGGAAGCAAAGGGAGCGACTAAGTTCTACCCGACCCGTGACGGAGTCGCCAAGAGCGTGATCCACATTTACCTGCCTGGCGGGATGGCTCACCAGGAATCCTGGGATCCAAAGCCCTACGCCCCTGCAGAATATCGCGGACCGTTCAAGGCGATCAATACGAAGGTCGATGGCCTTCAGTTTGGTGAGAAAATGGTCGAGATGGCCAAAATCGCCGACAAAATCACGGTTATCCACTCGATGACTCACCGGGAAGCGGCTCACGAGCGCGGCACCCACAATATGTTCACCGGTTATCGTCCGAGTCCGGCCCTGAAATACCCGTCTTTTGGATCGGTCATTTCTCACGAGCTCGGCAGCCGCAACAATCTTCCGCCTTACGTCTGCGTTCCAAACCAGCCGAACGAACACGCTGGAACGGGCTATCTCAGCTCTTCTTACGGTCCGTTCAGCCTCGGTTCCGATCCAGCTTCCAGCGGTTTCTCCGTGAAGGATCTCAACATGCCAAACGGCGTTGATGAGAAGCGTTTTGATCGCCGTCGTTCGATGCTTGAAGCAGTCGATTCCCACTTCCGTTCGCTTGAAGAAAGCGATCAGATCAAAGCAGTCGATAGCTTTTACGACAGCGCCTACGGCCTGATCAGCTCCCAGAAAGCTCGCGAAGCTTTCGATATGACCAAAGAAGACGACAAGCTCAAGGAGCGGTATGGCAAAAACCAGGCCGGTCTCCGGATGCTCATGGCTCGTCGCCTCGTTGAAAGCGGAGTCCGCCTCGTGACTCTGACCTACGGCGGTTGGGATCACCACAACAACATTCAGAACTCGTTTGGTGCGAAGAACGGCCCGGAGCTCGACAAAGCTCTTGCCGCTCTGATCAGCGATCTCGACGAGCGCGGATTGCTCGATGAAACTCTCGTCATGGTCAGCTCTGAGTTTGGCCGGACCCCGAAAATCAACAAGACTGATGGTCGCGACCACTGGCCGAGCGTTTTCTCCACCGTCCTCGCAGGGGGCGGCGTGAAGCGTGGCCACGTTTACGGCGCGTCTGACTCCCTCGCGGCTGTTCCGGATAGCAATCCGGTCAACCCGATGGATTTCGCTACCACCATTTACAACCAGCTCGGCATCACCGCCGATAAGGAACTTGTCGCACCTGGCCCACGCCCAATTGAAATCGTGGACGGTGGAAAAGTGATCGACGATATTCTGGCTAAGAAAGCATAAATAATTCAATGAAAACCAGCAGCTGCTACCTCAAGAGGGCGGCTGGAGTGTCTTTCCCAAGGAACATGCTCACAGCGCTTGCGTTGTGGGCATGTTTGCCAATCGGGCAAATGATTCTCCAAGCCGCAAGTCCGGATCTGAGAT
Source organism: Verrucomicrobiales bacterium (assembly GCA_047620505.1). GTDB lineage: Bacteria > Verrucomicrobiota > Verrucomicrobiia > Verrucomicrobiales > DEV007 > JBLHKS01. The sequence continues at coordinate 16,346 of JBLHKS010000107.1, forward strand.
CCACCGTTCCGCGTGGAGGACAGATCGGCACCGAAGTCGAAGTCACTATTTCTGGTGCTCGCCTTCAGGACGCCGAAGAAATTCTGTTTCACGAAACGGGCGTTACTTGGAAAAATATTGTCCATCCCGAAAAGACGACTGGTGCAAATTTCAAAGTGACGTTCGTTGTCGCTCCCGATGCGCATCTCGGCGAACACACTTTCAGGGTCCGAACCAAATCTGGTCTGAGTTTTGCTCGCCGTTTTTGGATTTCGCAGTTTCCGAACCACGATGAAGTGGCTGGAAATAACGAATTCGAAACTCCGCAGGAAGTTCCGCTGAACGTAACGCTCGAAGCGGTAACAGCTCGGGAAGCAGCTGATTACTTTCAGATTGAGGCCAAAAAAGGTCAGCGAATCTCGGTCGAAGTCGAAGGTCTGCGGGCGAACGCCGGCACCAACTTCACGATGGATCCGTACGTTGCGATCTTGAATCAGGAACGCTTCGAACTCGTTGCCTCCGATGACACCGCTCTTCTAAAGCAGGACTGTTTCGTCTCGACGATCGCTCCCGCAGACGGCAAATACGTGATCGAAGTCCGTGACGCTGCCTATCAAGGCAGTGGCCGGTATCGCGCGCACGTTGGAACGTTTCCACGACCGACAGCGATCTTTCCTGCTGGTGGACAAGTTGGTCAGGACGTCGAAGCCAAATTGATCGGTGACGTTCGCGGCGAGCTGACGCATAAATTCAAAGCGCCTGCTGAGGCGGATGCGGATTTCGGCGTTTTCGTTAACCACGACGGTCAAATTCCTCCGTCGCCGAATGCGTTTCGCGTCGTCGACTACCCGAACGTGATGGAAAACGAGGAGGCGAATGATTCGATGGGTCAGTTCAAAGATGTCCCCAGCTCAGGGAACTTGCCGCTGGCTTTCAACGGCATTCTTCAAGCCAAAACGGATGCAGAAGGCAATCCGGTGATGGACTACGATTACTTCAAGTTCACTGCCAAAAAGGGCCAGAAATTCCGCTTCCGGGCGCACGCCAAGCAGATCAACTCGCCTGTCGATACCGTTCTCCACATTTTCAATGCGGCCGACAGTAAGACGATCGGCGGTGCGGATGACGCCGACGGCTCTGCCGATGCGCGCTACGATTTCACCGCTCCGGTGGATGGCGATTACTTCGTTCGCGTTTACGACATGCTTAAGCGCGGCGGTGAAGATTTCGTCTACCGCATCGAAACCGAAACGATCGACTCGGCGCTTGTCGTCTCGATGCCGGAGTTCGCGACTCGCAACAATCAGCACCTCAAGCAGATGGAAATTCCGCGCGGCGGCCGCTATGCAGTCGTGGCAAACGTGACTCGCCAGAGCGCGAGTGTGGAAGCGAAATTCGAGGTGACCGGCCTGCCTGCAGGAGTCAAGCTCGACGCGGATCTCGTGCCAGCAAACGTTGGCCAGTTTCCAATGGTATTTGAGGCAACGGCCGATGCGCCGATCGCTGGAACGCTCGGAAATCTCTGGGCCTCCAGCACGGATCCAGAGAAGCCGCTTCGTGGAAAATACACCCAGCGCCTCGATTACGTTCGAGGAACGCCTAACGGAACGCTCTACTACTGGAAAGATTCGGACAAGCTGCCGATCGCAGTCACGGAGGAAGCCCCTTACACGATTAACATCGAAAAGCCGACCGTTCCGCTGCTTCAGAACGGATCGATCGCCATCAAAATCGTTGCGACCCGCAAGGAAGGCTTCACCAAGCCGATCACAGTTCGTTGGCTCTGGCGCCCGCCCGGCATCAGCTGCAACTCGACCGCTACGATTCCTGAAGGTAAGAACGAGACGGTTTTCAACCTCACCGCTAACGCGAGTGCGACCGTCAGGACCTGGAAAGTCGTCGTGCAAGGTGAATGCGATGCAGGGACAGGAATCGTCCGCACCGCATCCAGTTTGGTCGATCTTGAAGTCGCACCTCCATACGTGAACTTCAAAATCAACTTGGCCACCGTGCATCAGGGGCAACCCGCCTCCGTGCTCATCGACGTGGAAAAAGTCCGTGATTTCACGGGTGAGGCCACAGCGAGACTGGTCGGCCTTCCGGCAAAAACGGTCGGTCAGGAAATCAAGTTCAAGCCCGGCCAGGAGCAGGTCAGCATTCCGGTAACTACGGAAGACGGCACTCCGGTTGGTCAACACAAGAATATTTTCTGTGAGCTGGTCTTCAGCGAAGCCGGACAAGAGCTTAAGCAGCGCGCAGGGATGGGCGGAGTTTTCCGCGTCGATCCCAAGCCGAAAGTAGCTCCTAAGCCCGCGCCGAAACCGGCAGTTGTCGCCGCCGCGGACGCCAAACCAGCAGCGCCCGCGCCCAAGCCCGAGAAGCCGTTGACGCGTCTTGAGCAATTGCGCCTCGAAGCTAAGCAAAAAGCCGAAGCGGCGAAAAAAGGTAATTAGCAGCTGCTGGTTTCAAATCTCAATTTGATTGACGAAGCCGTCTCGCGTTTGCGGGGCGGCTTTTTCATTTCGCCCCCTGGCCTGCGGAAGACGTATTCGAAGACGGCCTGACAAAGCCCGAAGCCGAACGCCTTTCCAGGGAATTTCGGCAGCGCGGGCACAAGCAAGCTTACTGGGTTGAGGAATTCGACCCAAAGACGATTGAGCGGTCGACCCGGGCTTTACATCCCGCTTTTCCCCGTCGAAGTTTCGACTCCAAAACCCCATTTGGTCGCTATGCTTCGTCTTGTTTCAAACCAGTTCAGTGCCAACTGCGAAGGCACGAGCCGCCGCGAATTTCTTCGTGTAGGCGCACTTGGGATGGGCGGCTTAACTCTGCCGCAATTACTGGCCGCCAAAGCAGCCAATCCCGATTTAAGCGGGAAGTCCGTCGTCATGCTCAACCTCCAGGGCGGGCCGACGCACATCGAAACGTTCGATCCGAATATGGACGCCCCAAGTGGGATTCGGGCAATGTTCGGCGAGACGAAAACCACGCTCCCCGGCATCACTTTCGGATCGCATTTTCCGAGGCTGGCGAAGCTGGCGCACAAGTTGGCAGTCGTTCGAAGCTACACGCATGGGATCAGCAGCCACACGACTGCTGCTGCTCACGTTTCGGCTGGCGGAAACGAGATGGACGCCTGCATGGCGGCGCTCTACGCCAAGATCGCCGGGGTAACCAACAACAAGACCGGAGTTCCTAACAACTCGCTCATCGTCCCAGCCGTCGTCGGCGAAGAATTCAAGGCTCTCAGCGCGGTTCCGGATCGAATCACCGGGATTGGCAAGCTCTCTCCGGCCTTCAGGGCGTTTGATCCCAGCAAAGGTGGTCAGGCGATCGACGACATGCAGTTGAACATCGGCGATGGTCGTTTCGAGGACCGCCGCTCGTTGCTTAGCTCTCTTGATAACGTGAAGCGTTGGGCTGAATACTCCGATGTTGTCTCCAGCGCAGACCAGTTTGAGCAGCAGGCGATTGACGTAATTCTTAACGGTGCCTCTGGGGCGTTCGACCTTTCTAATGAGGATCCTCGGACAATCGAGCGCTACGACACCGGCGAGTTCAAAGTCCCAGCCCGTCTGGCGAAGAAAAAGGGTAACGGCAAGTCGATCCCAAGTTTTTCACCGATCGCGCTCGGCAAACAGATGCTCCTCGCCCGCCGACTTTGCGAAAACGGAGCGGGCTTCGTCACCGTGACTTCGACCGGCTGGGACATGCACGGAAACGCGTTCGGAATCGACGACGGCATGCCAATTCTCGGTCCAGCGGTCGACAAAGCCGCCAGTGCTTTCATCGAGGATTGCGAAGAGCGCGGCTTGTCTGAAAAAATTCTCCTGATCATAACCGGAGAGTTTGGCCGGACGCCAAAAATCAACAACAAGGGCGGTCGCGATCACTGGGGCCGACTGAACACGCTCGCTTTTGCAGGCGGCGGTCTGAAAATGGGCACCGTCGTTGGCGGTTCCGATCGAGGCGCGGGAGAGCCCGCGAGCGATCCGGTTTCCAGCCAGCAGCTGCTGGGAACGGTGATGCACACTCTGCTCGATGTCGGTCAGGTCCGCTTGCGTCCGGATTTGCCGCCAGAGCTGCTTAGAATCCTCGCCAACGCCAAGCCAATTCCTCAACTCATTTAAGACTGAATTTCGGAATCGAATTTCGAATATTTCCTCATGCAGACCCACCCGAAACAATCCGTAGCCAGCGAGGACAAAGTCCTCATCATCATCGGCGACGCGACGGAAACCGTCGACACGCTCTACCCGTTCTACCGCCTGATCGAAGCCGGGTTCAAGCCGGTCGTCGCGGCCCCTGAGAAGCGAAATTATCAGATGGTCATGCACGAAAATCGCCCAGGCTGGACGATCACCAAGGAGTGGGAAGGCTACCAGATCGAAGCCGATGTCGCTTTTCATCAGATCGACAATCCTGACGATTATCTTGGGATTTTCTTCAGCGGCGGACGCGCTCCTGAGTATATTCGTTATGACGAAGACCTTGTCCGGGTCACGAAAGATTTTTTCGCAAAAAACAAGCCGATCGCCAGCGTCTGCCACGGCGTCGAAATCCCAGCCTATGCAGATTGCGTTAAAGGCAGGAAAATGGCGACCGTTCCCAAGTGCAAATTCGACCTCGAAGTCGCCGGCGGGATTTTCGTGAACGAACCCTGCGTGATCGACGGAAACCTCATCAGCGGCCGGACTTTTCACGATCACGGATTCTACATCGGGCCGTGGATCGAGCTTCTTGAAGCCGAACGCGCAAAACTCGCAAAAGCAGCGTGACTCGATTCCTAACGATCCTCTTCCTGGCTGCGGGCTGCGTTTCGACGATTGCCCAGGGCCAATTCAAGCCCAGTGATCGTGAGGGCGGGCTGCCGCCTGGCCAGCTGCTCAAGCCGCCAGCGAAGCCGGCCGAAATCATCACGAAACTTGGTGAACTCGATATCAACGATTCGGGCCGGGCGGCGTTCACATTTGCCTACCTCAGGCAGTTGGGAGCCGAATTCGAAGAGCCGGAAGAGCTGGCCATCATCGGTCGTTTCCTGAAGTCGGAATCCGGCAAAGTTCGCGCTGGTGCTGCTCGAGTGCTCATGACGGATCCGCCGGATGGACTCGTCGAGGACCTCAAGACCGCTGCCGCCGACTTGAATCCCGATGAGCAGGCCACGCTCGGTGTCGTCCTCGCAGAAAAACACGCGGACGGCGATCTGCTCAACCAGCTCGTCGGCAAGGTCACCGATCCGGAAATCGAGCTGACGGAGCGCCGCCAACTTGCGATGGAGCTGCTCCCGCTTTCGCCAAAAACGCTCGCACCGGCCTACGCGGAGATGCTTCGATCGAAAGAAGAACCTATTCGTTATGTGGCTTGGAAACGACTGACCCAGCTTGCTGGAAAGGAAATGGGCCGAACTTACGAGGTCTGGGCTGGCTGGGTCAAAGACCAGCTCGAACGCAGCGGCGACGCTCCCAAACTCCCTGCCGAGGAGGAAGCGAATTTCGAGCCCGGCGAAGCTGGAATTGGAATCATGATCCGCGAAGCTGGCCACTCGCTCATGGTTTACGGAGTCGGACCCGGCAGTCCGGCGGATCAAGCGGGCTTGCAACCGGGCGATTTGATCGATGCGGTGAACAACATGCCGGTTACGATCCGAACGCTTACAGAAGCAGTAAATTTTGAATTCCGCGGTGAAATCGGAACGCCAGTTCTCGTGACCTACCGGAAACCTGGTCAGCCGATCAAAACGATCCAGATCATTCGTCAGGACATCAAAGTCGCCATGGCGCAAGGCGGTGCCCAGATCCGATTTGGTCAGTTCGTCGAAGCACCCGATATTCCCTTTCCAGCCGAGGTGAACGAATCGTCAGTACAGGTTTTCATTGATGATGTCCTTCAAAGTGGCAACAGCGGCATGGCGCTCGATGGTCAGCGAATGCTGATGCTCCGTCGTGTCGGCCCCGGCTACATTCATCTCTTGCTCGACGCGATGGAATCTGAGGATATGCGAGCAGGCATTTCGAACGTGATCGAAACGCTGGCTGACGAAACGCATCGCGACGCGATTGTGGCTCGGTTAGACGATTTCCCAGAGTTAATCGACGTGATTCACGACCGTGGATGGGCTCTCGGCGCGCGCCAGCAGTTGCTGGATGGAATGACGAAGGAGTTAGAGGAAGACGACCCGTATTTGCCAACTGATTGGATCGGCGCTGTGGTTCAGCTTCAAGATCGCGAGAGCTACCCGCTCCTAACCGAATATTTTCGCCGCGGCCGCTACCCAGCAGTTACCTACAAGGCAATCCGTGATCTACCAGGGATCGACTTGAGCGAAGCGGTTGCGGAGGCTTGGCATGTGGCCAGTTGGCGGCGCGAAATCGCCGGTGACACCGATAATTGGTTCAACACGAGCTTCTTTTCCGTTCGTGACGCCGCGCAAATCGCCGTTGAATTCGGACACATCGAAGCGTTAGAAGTTTGCATCAGCCGAATGGGTCGGCGTGAATGGACTTCGCGCGGAACCTGGGAGGAAATCGTCCGTCAGCACATCGATTTCATTGGAACGGCGACCGATACCGAATCCTGGTTTCTGGCGAACCGCGATAAGCTTAAGTTCAACCCAGCCACCCGCAGATTCAGCATCCATGAATAGATTTTTGGCGTTTGTGTTAATCCCTGCGGCGAGCCTCGGAATTGTCCGCGGAGAGCCGATTATTCCAGGCGCAGAGCAGATTGAAGGCGCGGATGGCGGTCGAGTGCTCATCGACGCGCTGAACTGCTCGGCCTGTCACGACATTTCTGGATTCAATGCCGTCGCTCCGCTCGAAGGGCCCCGTTTCACGCACAATCTGTCGATCAAATACGACTACACGACTTTGCGGGATTGGATCGCCGATCCTCACAAAATCAAGCCCGGCACGCGGATGCCTGACGTCGTCGAGTCGCCCGCCGAAGCCGAAGCTCTGGCGCAGTTTCTCTATTTTTCGCTTCCGCAAAATCCGTCGCGTGAGCCGTTGCCGAATGGGGATCTTGAGCGCGGAAAAGAGATTTACCATTCGGTTGGCTGCGTCGCCTGCCATGCGCCGGACGGCGAGAAGCTGGAATCGCCAAGTGTGCCAATCGAGCTTGCGAAAACCTGGCTTTGGGAGCAGACCGCTGAGTATTTGTTAGACCCGGGAACGGCGGCCATGCCCGATTTTCGCCTCTCGCCTCAGGACGCCTCGGACCTCGCTTCTTACATTTTGAGGGACGTGCCTCACGCAGACGCAAATCGCGAAATTCCTGAACGAGATTCGGGCTTAGCCGCTCAAGGAGCCGTCCTTTTTATGACTCGCGGCTGCGCCAAATGCCACGGCGCTCCACCTGGAGCTCTCGCGCGTGGCGGACGTGCTCAGCTCCGAAAACTGATCCCGGCTTCGCTCGAAAAAGGCTGCCTGGCTGACGAAGTCGATGATCGCGCGCCGAATTTTCATCTCAGCGAAAATCAGCGCGAAGCGATTCGGCAAGCGGTGATCGAGCCCGCCGCTTCAGACACTCCGATCGAGCGGACGCTGGCCGCTTTAAACTGCCTCGCCTGTCATCAGCGCGGGGAAATCGGCGGGCCTGCGGCTGACCGGAAGCCTTTTTTCGCGGTCACCGACGACTTGGCAAAATCGATCGGCGACCTCGGAAATATTCCGCCTCGTCTCGATCACGTTGGACGAAAACTCACCCCGACCTGGCTTCAGCAGCTGCTGGACGGCGAAGACAACGGCGTTCGCCCTTACATGGCCACTAAAATGCCGCATTTTCGACACGAAGCACTTGAGAAACTCGACGACTGGCTGGCCGAGGCGGATACGCGAGATCCACCGATCGAGATGGACACGTCGGGGCTCCGCCGGCATCATCGCGGCCACTACGGTCGAGATTTGTTGGGGATCAAAGGCGTTGGCTGCATCACCTGCCATGGGCTCAAAAGCGAAAAAGCGTTAGGCTCGCCTGCGATCGATTTGACCCACACGGTCGATCGTCTTCAGCCTGGTTACTTTAAAGAGATCCTCCTTAACCCAGCCGAAACGCAGCC
>JBLHKS010000108.1:0-24353 GCA_047620505.1 Verrucomicrobiales bacterium
AATCGGCTTGATGTGCTCGTCGTAGTTCGGCTCCGCATCTTCAGCCGAGAAGAGGAGCGAAGGAAGGAGCGAGAGAATCAGGAGTGAACCGCGTCTGGGATGAGACTGATTTGGGGCTTCCGGGATCATGAGATTGAGTGGTTGTTAGATCTTACAGCCGTCCGGCTCGCTCGGCCCATGCGTAAGCCTTCTTTGAATTGGGCGCGCAGAATTTTCGGGTGGCTTCCTCGCCTTTTTCGGACGCGTATTCGAGGTAGATGCGTTGCAGCGTCGCGTAGTCGGATGCCTTTTCGGAGACCGGCCAGTTGCTTCCGTAAATCACGCGGTCGTCGCCAAAGGCGTTCCAGACCACATCGAGGTAAGGCCGATAGAACGCCAAATCGCGCGGCACCGTTCTGGATTTTGAGACCGCCCACGCGCTTTCGAGCAAGGCCGAAATTTTGCAGAACACGTTGGGATGCGTGGCGGCCGCACGAATCCCAGCTTGCCAGTCAGCCGGGGGCGCATCGGTGCTGACGGGGACATTGCCGATATGGTTCTGGACGATCCGCAATTCGGGGAGTTTCCCCGCAAGTTGTCCCACAACGCCGGGTGTTTCCGGCCCACCGTTGACATCTAGCGCCAAGTCGTGATCAGCTAGACGCTGGAGATCGCCGAGGCTGTCAGCTTCCAGCAACTGCTCGACGAGCTGGACGCTAACGCGAATCCCACGAAAGAGCGGGTTCGCCGCGAAACGCTTCAAGTTTTCCGCAAAATCCGGCCCTCCCGGCTCCAAATTGCCGACGATCCCGACGACAAACGGATCATCCTTCGCGATTTCCAGCAGCCACGCATTGTCCTCGAGCCGCGGGCTGGCCTCGACGATCACCGTTCCGGTCAAGGGGCGAAACGTCTTCAGTTCGCGCAGGTGTTTGGGCAGGATCGTTCGATACAGGGGCGAATCCTTCCCCGGCCACGGAATCCCTTTCGGACGAGTTGGATCGAAAAAGTGGGTGTGGCAATCGATGATATCGAGATCGGCGGCGACATCGGAATTCGCCGCATTCAGACAGACAGCCGGTATCGCGGCAAGACTGCCAGTGATCCAGTTTCGGCGGGTGATCATTGGTTTCACAGATCAGCAGTTCAATGGTTAAAGGCAAACTCCGTTGAGTTCAGCAGGCTCCAAAAGATGTCCTCGTAGACCGCCTGATCCTTCACGGCGTCGCCGATGAGCGCGCGCAAATCCGTCGTTTCCTCCTCGGTCGGCTTTCGGCTCAGGGCGAGGATGAAGAGTTCCTCCAACACTTCTTCGGGAGTCGATTTTTCTTCGATGAGCGCCTTCACCTTGCCAGCAGCTGCCAGCCGGTCGCGCACCGTGTCGCCAACGGACAGATGAAGAGTTTGGGAGAGCGTTGGCTCCGTTTTCGTTTCGCAGGCGCAGATCGTGCCGCGGCTGGATCGCCCAAAGGTTTCCATGAAGTTGTGACCGAACATCGGCCCCTCGGTTCCGCCGTTGCCTCGCGGATAAAAATCGATCCCACGCGTACCCTTCGGAAAACCGGGCAGGTTGACCGGGACGCCGGTGGTGGCCACGATCGAGTCCATCAACACATCGGCTCGCAACCGGCGCAAATGAGCGTGCGAAAACTGCCGCGTGTCGAGTTTGTTCGAGGCGTTAGGCTCGGCGCTGAGCTGGTAGACGCGGGAGTTGCAGATATCGCGGACGAGGCTTCGAAGATTGAAATTAGAGTCGACGAGATGCCGCGACAAGGCATCGAGCAGCGGGCCGTTCACCGGCGGATTGCTGACGCGAATGTCGTCGACCGGCTCAATCACGCCGCGCCCCGTCAACTGCGCCCAAATCCGATTGGCGAGGTTGCGGCTGAACATTTCGTTTTCCGGCGAAGTCAGCCATGCGGCCAATGCTCGCCGAGGGTCGCCGTTATGCACGACTGGATCGACAGCGCCAAGCGTTCTGGCCGGCATTGGCCGTTGATCGAGCTTGTGTCTCGCGGGAGGAGCCGCGGTGTCGTAAAAAATCCGCGCCTCGCGGGGTTCGACGCCGGGTTTGCGTTTCATCCCAGTGAAAAAACTGACGAAACTGTAATAGTCGTCCTGCGTCCAGCGGTCGAACGGATGGTTGTGGCACTCGGCGCATTGGATCTGGATTCCGAGGAAAAGCTGCGAAAAATCCGCGGCGAACGACTTCGGTTCGAATCGCGGTTTGTGCACCAGCATGGTGTAAAGATTCGCAGGGCCATTGGTCAGGTTGCTCCCGGATGCCGGCGTCATTTCGGCGACGATTTCGTTGAGGGGACGCCCCGCGCGCATCTGCACGCGAATCCATTCGTAAAACGCGGAGGCCGCTTTCACGTGGGTCGCGACCGGCGCGTAGTTGCCACCCATGATTCGCAAATTCTCTCCCCAGAGTGCTGTCCAGAGATCAGCGAACGCGTCGTCACCCAGCAGCTGCTCGATCTTGTTGGCGCGCTTGTCAGGCTGAGTGTCGGTCATGAACGAGCGATATTCCTCCGGCGTCGGCGGTCGCGCGGCGAGGTCGAGGGTTACGCGGCGAAGGAAGGTCTCATCGTCGCAAAGCTCGGAAGGCGCGATGCGCAGCTTCTGAAGCCGGTCGAAAACGAGCTCGTCGATGTAATTGGTCGCTGGCGGATTCGGCCAGACGAAATCGCCCGCTTCAGGCAGCACCATCACTTCGGTGCCGATCGTGAACCGGCTGAATCGCGCGAAGACGTTGGTGTCGCCCGGCTTGGCTGCGGTGACGCGTCCGTTCTCGTCGATATCCGCCACACTGGCGTTGTTGCTGTGAAAGCGCGCGAGGTTCGTGACATCCCGGGTCGAGCCGTCGCTCGAGTGAGCGGTAACCCGAAGGCTCGCCTCTCGCGCGTCGCCCTCGAAAACGAAGCGATCGCTCGACAATTCCAAACCCACCGTCTCCGCCACCTCACTCGAATCGTCCGGCGCGCCCGCGGCGATCCAGCGGCGCAGCGTTTCGTAGTAGTCGCTGTCCTTGTCGAAAAGTTCCCCTCCGGTATGAGGAACCTTGCCGGTGGCCTTGAGCAAGACCAGACTCTGTCTTGGAACCGCCAGATTGATGCGTCGGCCGATCATTTCGTTGACGATCCGGTGGTAGTCGCCCTTCGCATCATAACCGAAAAGAGAGAGCATGAACCCGTCTTTCCCGCTTGCTGAGCCGTGGCACGTCCCGGCGTTGCAGCCGGCGCGAAAGAGGATGGGCATGACGTCTTGGCGGAAGCTGGGAGCCTCCGGCCCTTCTGAGGAGAGGAGCAAAGTAGGCGAGAGAAGGGCGACAAGGTTCCAAATGGTCAGTCTTCGAATCATGATGGAAAGGTGGGTATTCGTGCTTCTACAAAGCCGGATCGATTCGCAGGCTTCCGCTTCCCGCGCGCTGGGTGATTTCCTGATCTCCAACGGGCACGATCACTTCGCAGTTCAGGCCGGAGACTTGCCCTAACAAAGCTTCATTCGTCGCTTCGATCTCGAAGGCGATTTCCTTTGAATCTTTCGTCAGGATCGGCAGCGGCTCGATCACCCTAACGCCCTTAGGAAGTCCGAGCAGCTTGACGCGCGCTTCGCCTTCGAAGGGACTCTTGGGCTGGACGGTCCAGACGAATTTCTTCCGCTCGCCGCGGCGGACACTCTCCGGTTGAGCCGCCAATTCGACGTAGGGCTCGGTCACGGTCAGGTTGACGATTTCCGATGAGACCCGGATGTGGCCGGTGCCGAGAAACGGATTGATCGTCTCATGAATCGTGCTGCCGATCACCACAAAGGGCGCGGCGCCCAGCGGCGCGGAGGATCTCGCCGAGAGATGCAGACTGCCCTCGGTTTCGCCCGATGGAATCGTGGTCGGGGGCTGGGAATCAATCGCTCCATCGACATAGCCGACCGAAAACTCGACGGGGCCGTCGAAACCTTCGTGCCGCGTGATTTTGACGGGAACGGAGAGCTCGCCACCGCGAACGAGCGCGACTTTGGGTTCTTCGATCTCCAACGAAAACGGCGCCGGATCGGTGACGGCGACGATGTAATTATCGACCCTGACTGCGCGCCAAGCGTCGCCGCCGGAGTGGTTGATGAAGGGAACGCTTTGCTGGCAGCGAGTCTCCACTTTCTGAGTTGCATTCTCCGGCTTAGCTTTAAGTGTAATCGTGCTGCCGCCCGGCTTAGCAGCTGGCTCGGCGATCAATTGGACTGGCCAAGTGGTCGCGCCGGCTTTGACGCGCGGCGTCACCATTCGAACCCCTTTCGGTAGCCCGTGCGCGATCAGATCGAACTCGCCGTCCACGGAATTCCATTGGCCTTTGGGCAGGCTGAGATTCACCGTCCAACGATTGCCCTGCGGCACGGCGAGGCCGGAAACGCGCATGCTCTCCGTCCAATCAAACGTGCGGCTCTGGAGAACGGTTTGGACCACGGTTCGCGGCGATTCGATTTCGATGCGGTAAACTCCAGTGGGCCCGCCAATGCCGCTGCCGTCGGACACTTCGAGGAGGTAGTCGCCATCGAGCTTCGGTTCCCAGACCACAGAAGGATCGAGAACGTCCTTCTGCCCACCGCCACTACGGTAGGACGTTCCAAAAACGTCACGGGCATCGAGTCTCGCGTCGTCGGCCTCCAGCTCAGGAGGACCGGGCTCGCCGTCCTCGCCGATGGGCCGGATTCGAATGCGAGGATCGAGCGGCGAGCCTAACGAAGCCGAAAAGAGCCGGACGTGAAGCGACTCGCCCTTTTTAGCGGAGATTCGATAGGCGTCCGTGTCGTCGTGGCGGTCGATCACGCCGTTCAGCGCGGCCGGCAGCTGCTGGACTCGGGTTTCGGCGGCGGAGGCGTCTTCGAGGACGTTTGGGTAGCGGCTGGAACGAAGTTTCACCGGCGATGGAGCGTCGCCAAAGTAGTCGAACGATCCGTCGTTTTCGGGCACGGTCAGGGTCTCCATGATCTCGCCGAGCGGATCTCCGAGCATCGTGAATTTCTGTTCGGTCCCCGCCTGACCTCCCGCCGGAAACGCGATGAGCGGGCGGCGATTCGTGCCGATGTGGACGCAATAAGTCGTGTTGCGCGGCGTGAAAACCGATCGCCTCACCTCGACGTAAACGACGCCATCGCGCGGCAGTTTCAGCGAAAGCATCGGATCTTGGATGTGGACGGAGTTGTCGTCGTTCGCCGCCAACTCGCGCCCGCTTTCATCGAGCACGCGCAGCGCCAGATCGAACTCGGAATCGCCGTAATGAACATCGGCCAGCCTTGCGGAGTCGACTTCGACCGAAAGCTGCTGCCCCGCTTTCGCCGGGACGCGATAGAGATCGACCTCGACCTCGTTGCTGTCGCCGAGCTTCCCGCGGATCGTAACGTTCGGCGTAACTGGCTTGGCGGTTTCCAACGTGTCATTGTCATAACGCCCGACCTCATCTTCATCGATCACCGGAAACGGCGAGACATGAAACGTGCCGATGCAGGTCAACTCCGTCGCGGTGAGGAGCCGAAACGGATGCTCTCCCAGCGGGCAATTCGGCGCGATCTCAAATTTGCAGACGACTCCTTCGGCAATAAATCCGCCGTGAGCCATGCCGCGCCGTCGCGGTGGTGTCTCTGCGGTTTTGACGTCAAACGCGCGGATGCCGGGCTGGAAGAAAACGATCTCACGCGGGTCGTGGATCGACACGCCGACGATCGTGACTTCCACGGTTGTCCCTCGCTGCCCGATTCGCGGCGAGATGCCTTCGAGGTTCTTGGTCATGTTTGCCATCGCGGAGGACGCAATGGCGAAAAGGGAGACGATCAGGCGAAAGCGATTCATCTATCCTAACAAGCCTTCAACCAGCTTGCCTCCCTTGATGATCTCAATCGGACGCGTTCCAAACGCGAGCAGTTCCTTGCCCGCGTCGATACCCAGTTGGTGGTAAATCGTGTGCAGCAGATCTTCGAGCGGCAGCGCGTCGCGTGCGGGTTCGGCCCCGGTTGCGTCGCTTGCGCCGTAGAACTGGCCCTTGGTGAATCCGCCGCCGGCGATGAGATTCGAGTAGCAGCGCGCCCAGTGATCGCGGCCGCCGTCGCTGTTGACTTTCGGAGTTCGGCCAAACTCGCTCGTTACCCAGAAAATCGTCGTATCGAGCAAGCCGCGTTGATCCAGATCGGTCACGATTCCTGCGATTGCCGCATCGAGAGCCGGCATCTGGTCGAGCGTATTGCGCTTCACGTCCACGTGACAATCCCACGACCCGTAGTTCACCGTGACAAAACGCACGCCGGATTCCACCAACCGCCGCGCCACGATCAGTCGCTCCGCCAAGCCTTTCGGATGAAACTTGTTATCCGGTCCTTTCAAGCCCACAACATCACGGCCGTAGAGCTGCATCGTTTCCTCGGATTCGGAGTCCAGCGCGAAGGCGGCCTGTGCCTCTTCGGAAGTCAGCACGGTGTAGGCCTGCTTGTAAAATTCGTCCATCGTGTCGAGCGTACCCGGATCCATCTCCAGCTTGCGGATCCGCCTTTCGACGATCTGCCGCGCCGTTTGACGGCGGTCGACGCGCTCCATCGAGACGCCTTCCGGAATCGAAAAATCCTTAACCTTGTAGTTAGCCTGTCCCGGATCGGCGTTCGTTTCGAACGGACCATATGTGCTGCTCAAGAAGCCCGTACCGCCCGAATACCCGCCCTTGCCGGGAATCGCGACATACGGAGGCAGCTCGCCGCGTTGCCCAAGTTCATGGGCGACGACGGAGCCCATCTGTGGAAAATCGATCACTGCGGTCGGCGTGTAGCCCGTGAACAGGTGATAGGTCGCTTGACCGTGATCCGGGATTTTTCCCACCATGCTCCGAATGACCGTGAGCTTGTCCGCGACCTTGGCCGTTGCCGGGAAACTGTCGCTCAGGACATCGCCGCCCTTCGTCTTCGTGACACCGAATTGGCCCCGAATCTCGACCGGCGCCTCCGGCTTAGGGTCAAGCGACTCCTGCTGCTGAAACCCGCCGCCGAGGTGCAGCTGAATCACGCTGAGCGCTTTGGCTTTTTTGACTCCACCCTTCGTCATCGTGAAGGCCCCGCCGCCCTCCGCTTGAACTCGAAACAGGTCTCCCATCGAAAGTCCGAGCGCGCCGAAGACTCCTGCTTGAATCGCGTTTCGGCGCGACAGAGATCGGAACCCCGCGCAGCCATGGCGATTGGGGGCAATTTGGTAGGAATCAGGTGGATTCATTCGTTCGGCGGGCGGTTGAGGAAGATGAATGGGACTTCACACTCTGTCACTCCAAGTGAAGCGAAGCATCGACAAAAACCATTCGAAATGCGACAGCAATCGAAGGCAGGCGCGACGCTTTTCAATCCGGCTCGACATTCTGAAACGGAACGCCCGGCCGCGTCGCCAAAATCTCGGCCTTCTCAACGTCGATCCAACGCAGCATTCCGTCCTGCGCAGCGGCGACGACGATGTTTGCGGTTTGATAGACCAAGTCGAAGACGGGCGATTCGAGGTTGGCCATCGCGGTGCGTTTTCCAGTTTCCACGGAAATAAGCCGAACCTCACCGGCCATCGTCGCCGTAGCGATGGACTGGCCATCGGGGGCGAATTCGATCGCGTTGCAGCCGGAAACCGGCTCGAACTCGCGGATGAAGTTGAGCGGTTTGCTGTTCTTCTCGCGCTCGGAGAGACGACCGCCGGCTGGCTCCATCCGGTGGAGAAAAATCCGGTCCGAGTCGCCGCCAAAAGCCACGATCGATTCGGTTGGGTGGCGGCCGATCGCGAAAACCGGGCCGCGAGGGCGGTTGATGTCGTCGATGAGATGACCGGTTTTGACGTCGATGAGTTTCACCAGATGATCGCGGCTTACGCTGACGAGTTGGGCGCCATCAACCGTGAAGGCCGTTCCGAATACCCAGTCGATATGATTATCGCAGCGCATGACTTCGGCGCCGGTCTCAACGGCGAATGCGCGGACCAGCTTGTCGGCACCGCCGATTGCCAGCAGGTGCTGGTCGGGAGACCACGAGATTCCGTAGAAGACGTCGTTGGAGGTTTTGATCGAGCGTAGCTGTTTTTGAGAACTCACGTCCCAGATTTGGACCTCGCCAAATTCGTAGGGAATCCCCCCGCTCGCGGCCAAGCGCTTGCCGTCCGGCGAGAACTCGATGGACTCCAGCCGCGGCGAATCACCGAGCAATCGACCGACGACTTCGGTGGCGTCGGCGTTCCAGAGGACGATCTCGTGATGGCCTGACACTGCCAGAATTTTCCCGTCCGGCGAGACCGCGATGGCCGGGATTGCCGGCAGCGATTTGTAAACCGGCGGCTCGGTCGGCCGCATGTAAGCGAGGGCGCCTTCGGGGGTGTCGTCCAGCGCGCCTTGCGCGATCCAACGCTCGATCAACGCGACTTCTTTCGGCCTCAACGGTGCGCCTTCGTCGGGCGGCGGCATTTCCGGCTCGGGGCCTTGGATGGATTCGAGCAAGCGATGGCGGCTGAGAATCGAGCCGTCTTTGCTGCCTTTGATTACGCCAGTGTAAGTGGTTAGGTCGAGTCCGTGCTTCGGCTTTTCAACTCGGTGGCAGCTGACGCAGTTTTCCTTGAAGATGGGGCGCACGCCGTGAAACCACGAAACGAGTTCTTCGTCGCCAGCAGCTGCTGAAACGCCCATCAATCCTAACAGCAAGACCAAACTCTTCATGAATCCTCCTTTCGCGCGATCTTCAAGGTCCACGTGTGCCACTCGCTTCCGTAGCGGTGCGCGTCTTGCAGGACGACGAAGATTGGGCCGTCCTCGGATGCTGTGATCTCGAAAATGGCGTCGCGATGCCCGTCGCTATCGTCGACTTCCATCAAGAGCTGACCCGAGCTGCTGAAAATCGTCAGGTAGGGATCGATGAGCGAGCCGCCGCGATTGGCGAAGGTCTCGATCCGGAAACTCTCTCCGGTCTTGGCGTCGATCCGAAAGACGTCGACGTCGTTCGCCGAATTGATGACTCCAGTCAGCAGTTGCTGGGACGCCAGATCGACTGGCTGAGCATCGTGAAAACCACCATTCGGCTCCTTCTCCGGGATCAGCGCATTGTCCGCGAACATCCGCGTGGTTAAAGCCGTCGTCTCGCCGCCCGGCGTCGTCACGGTGACCGAAAGCTCCCCGGGCTTCCAAACCATTGGCAACGTCGTCGTCACTTTCGCCAGCGTGACTCCCGCAACTTTGGGCGACAATTTATCAACGCTAGGCAGGCCGCTCTTCGCTTCGTCGGGCTTTAGTTTCAGCTCGCCGGATTCGGACGCGATCCGGATTTCGGTGGCGGCTTCGAGGTTGTCGCCGCGCACTTGAATCGTGATCTCTTTGCCGATCACCGGCGCGATCGGAAGGAGCGCCAACGCTTTAGGCGGCTTCAAGGGTTCCTTCTCTTCCTCGGCAAAAACGGACGCAGAACTCAGCGCCAGAACCGCGAAAATCGAAGCGCGCCGCCTCATCACGCGAACAGCTCCGAGATCACCTCGCCCTCGTCCAAAATCGTCGTTGGCCGACCGTCCGGCATGTGCAATTCCTGAGCCGGATCGATCCCAAGCGAGTCGTAAATCGTCCACGCCACATCCGCTGGCCGAACCGGCCGATCGGTCACGTAAGCGCCGTTCTTGTCCGTCGCGCCGATCACATTTCCGCCCTGCACACCGGCGCCAGCGAAAAGCATCGACCCGGCATAACCCCAATGATCGCGTCCCGTGTCCTTGTTGATCTTCGGCGAACGCCCGAACTCGCCAAACGTCGCCACCAACGTGTCTTCAAGCATGCCGCGCGCGTTGAGATCGCGGATCAGCGCGGAGAATCCTTGATCGAACTCAGGCAGCTTTTTGTCGAGCCCCTCAAAGATTTTCGCGTGGTGATCCCAGCCGCCGAAATTCAGTGTCACGAACTTCACGCCGTGCTCAATGAGCCGCCGCGCCATCAGCGCGCTTTGGCCGAATTGCGACTTTCCGTAGCCCTCGCGAATCGCGCTGTCTTCGCGCTCAATATCGAAGGCGCTGCGCGACGTCGGCGACAGCACCATGTCGGTCGCCTTCTGGCTGAACTCGTCGAAGGTCGCAATTTGGTCGTTACCTTCAACCCGCTTCGCCAGCTGATCGATCGTCTCTAACAAGTTGCGACGACGCCCCACGGTTTCGGCCGAAAACTGGCCGCCCGGCGCGAGGTCGCGCACCTTGAAACCGTCCGCGTTCGGATCGCCGCACTTGAAGGATTCGCAACGCCCGCCAAGCCAGACACTCGTTCCCAGCTCCCAAGTAAACGACGGATTCTGCGGAACGGCGACGTAGGGCGGAACGACACCCTCGAACCCCGTCTTGTGCGCCACGACCGAACCGATCGATGGATGATCGCCACGCGCCCGGCCGAACTTCCCTGAGAGCACCCAGTTGGACGCAGTCTCATGATGATCGTTATTGTGCGAGCCCGACCGAACCAACGAAACCAGATCCATAATCTGAGCTGTCTTCGGCAGCTGATCGCTGATGCGCAGACCGGCCACGGATGTCGGGATCACGCCATATTTACCCCGAATTTCCTCAACCGCATCTGGCTTGGGATCAAACGTATCGTGGTGCGACATCCCGCCCCCGAGAAACACGAGGATGCAATTTTTCGCGCGAGCACCTGCTGGCTGAGCCCGAAGCAACGCCGGGAGCGAAAGCCCCAACGGCGCGAGCGTCCCAACCCGCAGAAAATCGCGGCGCCGGGAAGTGGTTGAGTGTGGCGAGACGTTGAGCATGCGATGATTACACGTGGGTTTGGCGGCGGTTTTGTCTTGTGGGGCTCAATGGTTGAAGGCAAATTCCTTCGAATTCAGCAGCGCCCAGAAGACGTCGCGGAAGACTTCTCCGCGTGGTGATTCGGCCAGCAGTTTGTGGATGACTGCGGTCTCCGATTCCAGCGGAGATCGACCGATTGTGGCGCGATACAATTGGTGGAGAGCGATTGCGTTGTCAGGCTCCTGGAGAAGAGTCGCGAGCTGCCCGCCATCCTGTGAAAGCCGTCCAAGCAACTCGTCGGCGTTCTGTAGGTGGAGAAGTTGCGGCAAGGTCACTTCGCCCTCGCGCTCACAGGCGCAGGCGGTGACTCGCTCCGATTTACCGAATGTGGTCAAGAAATACGAACTGACTTCGGGCTCAGGAATCTGGATCGCGCGGACGCCGAGCGGGTATCCTTCGAAACGATTCGGAAAGCCGGTCGACATCGCGAGCGCGTCCGCGAGCACCTCCGCCGAAAGCCGTTTTGCGTAGTAATGTGAGTAGTGCCGGGCATCGGTCGCGTTGCGCGGCTGAGTGGACGAACTCAGCGAGTAGGCGCGCGATGTCAGGACGAGGCGCATCAGCGATTTGAGATCGAAATCGGCCGCGGCGAACTCTTGCTTGAGCACGGCGAACAACTCCGTATTGGAAGGCGGGTTGCTGGCGCGGAGGTCGTCGACGGGATCGACAATTCCTACCTGAAAAAAGTGAGCCCAAACGCGGTTGACCATCGCCCCGGCGAAGTCCTCACTTTGTAGCATCCAGTCGACAAACGGCTGCCGAGGATCGTCGCCAGCCTCGAATTTCAACGCAACCCGATCGAGCGTCTGTGGCGGCATTTGTTGCTTGGTGCGTGGTTGATGAACGGTCGGCAACTGCTGGAGGATCTCCGCGAAACGCTTCTCCTCTCGTTCCTTCGACTCGACCTCTTTGGCCCGCTGCTCATCGTCCTTCGCTTCCCCGATTCTCTGCTCCAACTGCCGAATCCGGCGATGAGATCCGAACTGATCGCGCGTCAGGACGTGGACCTCGCTACCGCCTTCCTCCGGCTTGATGCGGTCGAGGCTTACCTGCGAAAAGCACGCCAGAAAGTGGTAGTAATCGTCCTGCGTGTATTTTTCGAGCGGGTGATTGTGGCATTTGGCGCAGCCGATCCGCGTGCCGAGAAAGCTCTGCGCGACCGCGTCCGCCAGCTGCGAGTCCTCCAATTTGTGGCGGCCGAGGACGGTGAAGTAGTAGCCGGTTTGCGGGTTTTGGTCGACGTGGCCGCGAGCGAGAATCACGTCGCTGGCGATCTCGGCCCATGATCGGTTCCGCGCGAGTTGCAGCCGCAGCCACGCATGCAACGCGCGCACCCCCTTCGCGCCTCGGTGATCGTTATCACGCTCCCGCCGATTCTGGAGGACGTCCGCGAGTTGGAGCGTCCAGAAGTCGACCCACTCGGGACGCTCTAACAAAGCGTCGACGAGTTTGGCGCGTTTATCAGAATCGGCGTCAGCGACGAATCGATCGACGTCCCCCGCAGTCGGCAACGTGCCGATCGTGTCGAGAAACGCACGACGGAGGAATTCCGCATCCGAACAGCTCGCCGATGGAGGGATGTTCAGCGCGCGTAGTTTCGCGAACAGCGGCGAATCGATCGCGTTCCAATGCTCGGTGAACTCCTTGTCATCGACTTCATGCTCGAATGGCATCGAGAACGACAATACTTCCACGAGTCCCTGAAAATGGACCCGAACAGACGCCTCGCCAAACCGCTGAGCTGTGACTGTGCCGTGCTCGTCGATGGTCAGCAAGCCTTCGTCATTGGAGAAGAACTGCGCTAACCAAGTGACATCGCGCACCCGGCCATCCGCGTAGTGAGCGCGCGCCAGCAGCTGCTGGGTCTCGCCCGTCCGCAGCTGACGTCCGCCGGGCAGGACCTCCAAACGCTCCAGCGCCGGTTCATCCGGATTCGGCCCCGGCGCGCGCGCCGCGATCCAATCGACGAGCACCTCCGAAGCCCGCGATCCGCGCCGGAACTTCGTGCCGCCCTCATGAAGCAGACCGCCCGTCGGTTTCTGCACAAGCACGCTCTGATCCGGAAAGGCGTAGTTCACACGGCGTCCCGCAAGCTCCTGCGTTAGCCAAGCGTGATCCCATTCCGGCGCGTAGCCTCGCAGCGAAAGTTTGAAACCATTCATCCCCGCCATCTTGCCGTGGCAGGAACCGGTGTTGCACCCGGATCGCGTCAGGAGCGGCTCGACGTCGTGGACGAAGGACGGCACGACCGCTGTGAGTTCACCGACCTTGACGGGGATTGTGACCGACTTCCCTTCGAACTCAGCTGAGATGGACGTCGCGCCGGTGGCCAAAGCGATCACCTCGGCGCCATTGATTTCGACGTGCGTGCTCCCGGCGGTTAGCTTCGCGAGTTTGGTCACATCGCGGGTGTTTCCGCCCTCGTCCGTCGCTAGAATGATCAAGCCGTGCTGCTGCGCGGACGCGCCGAGTTCGATCGACTTCGGATAATGCGTCAACGTTCCCGGCTCCGCGGAAAACGCGCTCGGCACGACACAGAGCCACACCAGCAGCTGCTGGGCGGCGGCGGCGATGCGGAAAGCTGCGCGGGAACTCATGCGGACGAACTGAAGCACGTCGCGATCGAAATTGTCACGACAAAAGCTATGCGAAATACGCCGCGGCTGCCCCCCTCTCTATCCTGCACGCCTCCTCATTTCGGTTGGCGTCGTAGCGGACGTGAGCCCATTTCTTGAGCGCGTGATAATCCGGCTGCCGACGCATCATCCGCCAGACCATCTCCACGAGCATGGCCCGGACCCGCTGATCACCGGAGACGGGTTAGCAGGCACGCTGAAGACCGGGCGCGCTGGATTTCGAACAAAGAAAGGATCGGCAGGTGTCGGGGCTTTATCTTAGCCTGATGGATCGGATGGGCGTGCCCATGTCCGAATTCGGCGGCGCGACTGAGCAGCTGGCCGGTGTTTAGCATTGGAGGTGAGCCGACCAGCAGCTTACTGGGCCACTTGATTATCCGTCTGCAAATAACGCATCAAGTCAAGAACCTGAACATCGGTGAGGGTCTGGAAAAGGCCATCCGGCATCATTGATACAGGCAGTTTTTCCCGCGCCTTGAGGTCGCCTTTTGGGATCACGATCTCGCCCTCCAAGGTGACGGCGGTGACTGTGTTATCGTCTTCGCGACGGATGATTCCGAGCAAAATGCGGTCATCGTTGAGCGTGAACGTTGAATATTCGTAGTCCTTGCCGATGTCGGCATTCGGATCGAGCACGTTGTCGAGAATGTAGCTGACGTTGCGGCGATCGGAGCCGGTCAGGTCAGGGGCTAACTTGCCGCCCTCGCCGTGCATTTGATGGCAGCTCGCGCAGATTTGTTGGAAAACCGCGCGCCCTTTCAGCGGATCAGCTTTGCTGAGCGCGTCCTGATTCAAGAGCGTTTGGTAGTGACCGCGGAGTTCAGTCCAGCCCTTTTGAGGGCGGATGGTGCCCCAGACCGCTTCGAGCATCGCGCTTACCTCGTCACTTCCGAGGTTGGCCAGCTGGCGAGCAGCTGCTGGGGTGATGTCGGTTCTGGGAAGCTTGCCGGATTCAACTTCTCCGAGCAGCACGGCGCCGAATTCGGCGCGGGAAGCAAGGGTATTGATGGCGTCGAGCTTTTCGGGGGCTGAGAAGCTTGGGTAACGGCGCAGAATTTCGGTCGGCGTTTTTTGGTGAGGCATCGCCGCGAGGGCGCGGAGGGTGGCGGTGCGGACCTCCGATTGATCCAGCAGCGAATGCAACTCGACCGCCAGATCGGCAACGCGTTTTTGCACGAGGATCTCCATTGCCTTGACGCGTTCTTCCGCGGCGGTGCTGGGATCCAGCATCCGTTTCCGCAGTTCGGCTAATGCGGATTCGTTACCGAAAAGGACCGACAGCTCGTTGGTCGCTTTGACGACTTCCGCGTCAGAACTCTTGCCGAGCAACGTGGAAATCCTCGACCAAGTTTCCGGAACGGCGATGTTAGGATTGCCCGCGAGTCCTTCGCGAATTCCGGTGAGGATCGCGGTCTGGACGCGCGGATCGGTGATCTCGCTGAGTTTGCCGATCAAACTGGCAAGGGCGGCGTCGAAATCATCGGGCTCCGCTTCGGCGGGCGCGATCACCTGCTCGGCAAGGTAAGAAACCTCGGCTGCGCTCAGGGCGCGGTTGTAAATTCTCATGTCGTTGAGCCCGCCTCGGAAGAACTCGTTGGTGCTCGCCGCCCCGCCCAGCCAGAGCTCGCCCGCTCCGGCGCCGTTGCTTGCCTCGTCGGTCCCGATGAGGTAGCCGTCGACAAAGACACTGCGTTTCCCACGGCTCTGGATGATACTAACATGTTGCCAAACCGGCTGTGCAGTCCCTCCTCCGATGTTCGGTCCCTGAGATCCTGCGTTCCAACTTCCGTTGTGAGCCCAGAGGCCATACCAGTTTCCAGCATCGCGAGATTTGGTGACGATCCCGCGCCATCCGCCCTGCTGGCCATCATGGTAAACCCAAGCTGCCAGCGAAAAGTCGGCAGTTGCCGGAAAGCTCAATTCATCACGATGCGCGAGTTCGAGCCGGTCGTCCTCGCCGTCGAAATACACCGCTTTGCGCCCGCCGATCGCGCGGATCGACGGTTGCGCTTCGGCCAGCTTTTGCGTCAGCCCGCCCCATGACTCGACCTTGCTGGCGTCAGCCACTAACGATTGAATGTCAGCGTGGAGCACGAGTCCCGTGGCGGAAACCGACTCCGCCGGAGCGACTTTGACGAGATCGAGCCTCGTCGCGACACCAGCAGACGTGGGCCGAACTTCACTGCTGAGCCGTCGAGCGACGTATCGTGAAATGAGTTCGACTCTGGCGCTGGCGGCGAGATTGATGGCTCGGTCAGGGTCCTGCGTCACGAGCGGTTCGAGCGCGAACCAATTCATCAGCGGGAGGTTATGATCGTCTCGGTCGCTTTCGTGCTTTGTTAGGCTCTCAAGGATGGGCCAACTCTGGTTCGCGGAAAGTCGCTGCGCAGCGGAGGCGAGGTAGAGCCTGACGACCGGCGAGGGATCGTTTTTCGCCAAATCGGCAAACTTTTCCGTGGAGCCATGGCCATTTTCGGTCAGAAGCTGAATCGCCCAAGCGCGGACATATTCATCTTCGTGACTTAGATAATCGATTAACGGCTTGTCGTCGAGCGCACCGGTTACCCAGAGCGTCCACAGGGCCCGCAATTTGTTTGGGGTGGGCAAATCAGGCTGAGTCATCGCCGCTACCAGCACTTCGAGTACGTCCTCATCGACACCCCGGCCGTTTCTCTCCTGCAGGATTCGGCGAGCTTGCCGAGAATGCCATTCGTTGCCCGCATGGATCGCAAGGTTGGCCAGTTCGAGATCGCTCTCTTCAGACAGATCGAAACGCGGGTTCTTCGCCTCCCCATAACTCAGTCGCCAGAGCCTTCCGGTCTCACCGTGAATCACTTTACGCCCGCAGATATCGGCGTCGTGCCAATCGAGCACGTAGATCGAACCATCCGGACCCAACTCCATGTTGAAACCGAGCCACTGGTTGTCGTTCGCCATGCAGAAATCGTCACCGTGCGCTCCGCTGAAGCCTGAACCCTTGCGGCTGATGATATCGGTCAGCACCCCATGCTGATGAATGTTGCACATGAAAAGCCGCCCGCGGTATTCCTCCGGAAACTGGTCGGCAAGGTAGAAACGAGCGCCGCCATGCGCCGAGGCGTGCTTGTGATCGGCGATCGTTTTGATGTCGTCATAAATATGCGGATTGAAGTGTTGCCCGGCCTGCCGGTGATAGCGCCCACCCTGAATCATGTGCCAGAGATGCGGGATCACGCAGGCGGTCTCAAAGAGCTGACCATGCTCGTTGAAATCCATGCCCCAAGGATTGCTGGTGCCCCATGCGAACACTTCGAACTTTTTAGTCGTCGGGTGAAACCGCCAGACACCGGCATTGATGGGCACACGTTCCTCGTCAGGCGCGCCGGGCGCTCCTACCCGAGAATGTGTGAAGACCCCCTGAAGGCCGTAGAGCCATCCGTCAGGGCCCCAGATGAAACTGTTGAGCGTCTCATGCCGGTCTTGTCGCCCCCATCCGTCGAGGAGGATTTCAGGCTCTCCGTCCGGGACATCGTCTTTGTTGCGATCAGGGATGAAAAGCAGATTCGGAGGCGAGCCCACGTAGATTCCGCCAAACCCAAAGGCGATCCCGGTCGGGAAGAATAGCCGATCGCGAAAGAGGGTTTTCTTGTCCATTCGCCCATCGCCATCGGTATCTTCGAGGATGACGATGCGCCCCATCGGACCTTGGTCGAAGGTGTCCGAGCCGCGCGTTTCGTAGTTGAGATTCTCGCAAAGCCAGACGCGCCCACGGTCATCGAACGTGAAGGCAAAAGGCTGAACAATCTCCGGCTCGGCGGCAAATGGAACGACCTTGAAGCCCTCCGGGACTGTCATTTTTGCGATCGCTTCTGGTGGTGTCAGGAATTTGACGCCGGGGGAAAGCGGGCCGTCTTGGGCGAAAAGCAGTGTGGGTATCGCGAGAGCGAAAACGAAGAGTAATTTGTAATTCACGATCAGAGTGTGGCGGTCGGGCGCTATTTGCTTTTTATGCGAAGCGTCACCGGCTCGCCCGTGATCTTTAGCCCTGCAATCGTGATGAGCCCCTGCCCATCCACCGCACCCTCGCCTTTGGAATCGCTGAAAGACCACTCGAAGGCTGCTCCCGGCTTGAGTCGAAAATTTTGCAGACGGCGCAGGGTCACATCTGCGCTGGCTTCGTGAGGAATCTCGAATTCCGTTTTCAGGTCCTTGGTGGAAACGAGAAACAGTTCCGTTTCAAATTGGGCCGCAGTATCGGTCACGTTTTTCCAGCGAAAGAAGGCGTTGACCTGCCCGGAGGCCGCGTTCTTGAGATCATCGGGCCACGGTAGTTTGGTATTGTTCGAGGCGTTCGTGAATACGGCGTAGGCTTCGTTCCTTTTGATACCTAACCAGTCGAACGAGTCGATGAGATCGTTGACCTCCATGATCTTGGCCGAGTTGTTCGCATGACCGAACGGCCCCCAATAAAGATAGAGCGCGTATTTGCGGTCGTTCATCGCTTGCGCAAAACGATCATGGCCGGCGGACCAGCCGTCGTTCTGCCCGGAGTAGTCGATACAGACGGGCGGGTCGGGCAGGATCACGTTTTCGGGGACGGTTTGCGGCGGGAAATACATGCGATTCGAGACGTGCTCGATCCCCGCCGGCACGTTGGCTTTGATCGCAGCGAAGACGTCGCCGTGGCGCATCCCAATGCCGAGCGTGCCGCTTCCACCCATGGAATTTCCTGACAGATACACACGATTCGGGTCAATCTCGTAGGTTTTCATGACCCATGCGACCGTGTCCATCACCCGCTTCTCCACCGGCATCGGATCGCCGCCCGAATTCTTAGCGGTTAGCCCCTGATCTCTCAGATGCATCCCGCCCCACCACCAGTCGCCCTTGTTTTTGCGGCAGTCGACGTAGAGCGCGTAGTGATCGTCCGGCGCCCGATAGATGTCGTGATTGCCGACTGTTTTCGTGCAGTTCACGCAGGAAAACACATCGTGACCGGCGGAATGCAGCACCACATAGAGCGGCGCGTTTTTGCGGGCGGTCGTCGGATGTACCACGATGAAGGTGTCCTGCTGCGGCGCCGCGTAACCCCATTCCGGCTTCACCCCGTGGTGGAAGGTTTCCATCGCGCGGCCCTTGATGGTCGGCTCTCCGACTTCGTCTTTGGCCGGAGTCCACTCATCGGCATGCAGCGTGACCGCCGCCAGAAGAAACAAGGTGGTGGATTTGATCTTCATGAGATTCTTTATGGGAAATATGCTCGGCAGGATAGGGCGGGGTTGGGCTCAAGGCGCGACAAAAACCAAGCGATGTGCGACATTCCTGCGAGTTGTGCCGCAGCCGGAAAGTTCATCTACCACTCGGCGCGGGAACGCCGAGCCGTTGCAAACGCCACGCGCGGTAAATCTGTTGATCTCCTTGTGCCTCGGACGGGAAATGCCTGCCGGGTCTTGGGATTCACCCAGAAATCATGATTTCCGTCGTGATAGTTGAAGTGGCAACCGCGCTTGGTCAGGTGCTTTTCCAGCTTACCGCGTTTCATGTCTCACGCGACCGACCCAGCAAGTTCGGCGATCTGACCGGCGTACCGTTCGTGGCAGCGTCGAATCCCTTCGAAGGCATCGCCCGCCATTTCGAAAGTATCTGCTACCGAGTTTGCTTCGGTAATCAATTGCGGCTCGAAGTGACAGGTATCGCCAAAACGCCAAAGCTCGCTATTGGGCATAAGGTAGAGATGCCGAACCAAATCCTTGTTAGAAACGATAAAACCGCTCGCCAGACCTCCTTGGAAATCCTCAGGCGCGACGCATGCGCAATTCTTGACTCAGCGCCGCGGAAAGTCAGCCGTCTTGAACTCGCGCTTCCGATCCAGCATCACATCACAAAAAAATCCCCCTTTCTATCTGTTGCCCACTTCCGATTCACAGCTCCGGCGCGCGGTAGAGGAACGAATCTGAACCCATCAGCGAAATCACCAGTTCGCGAAAACTCCCGCCGCTTTCTTCATAGGCTCGATTCGCCTCCTGCAAAGTCTTGGCATCGCGCACAGTCTCGTTGCGGCCCAGAAAGTAGCGGAATGCATAACGCACAAACACTTCCTGAGTCCGTTTCGACTTCGCGAGGCGATGAATCAGTTCGATCGCGTTCGGCACATCGCCGTCGACGCTCGGGTCCCCGATTTCGATGATGGCTCCGGAGGTGACGACGGGCTTGCGGAGTTCGTTGAGGCGGTAACGACCGAAATGATCGTAACTCTCAAACGGCATGCCGAGCGGGTTCATCTGGCGATGACATTTCCAGCAGTAGGCGTCGTTACGGATCACTTCGAAGCGCTCCCGTAGAGTCTTCTCATCGTCTTCCGGCACCACGGCGCAGACGCTGATGGGCAAATCCGGCACGGTTCCGCCTAACAGATGTTCCAGAACCCATTTCCCGCGTCGCACAGGGTCGTTGTCGAAATTTCCGGAATGAGCCACGAGCCATGAGGGCTGTGTGAGGACGCCCGCCCGCTCTTCGGTATCGAGTTTGATCAATCCGTCGCGCCACTTCCAGTCGCCGGGCAAATTGTAGATCCGGTGGTTTCGCGGCAGATCGCTTTCGTCATTGATGAAGGATAGATTGGTGGTCAGGAGATGCCGGAGAACATCCCGGTCTTCGGTCACGATGTGCTCGATCAGCCGCTGAGTATCGCGCGTCAGGACCGAAGCATTGAAGTCAACGCCGGCGGGAACTTCCTTGAAAACGGCCGTTGCTTTTCGGTAATCAAAATACTCGCCAAAGAACGCGAGAACGCGTGCATTCGGTTTTTCGCCGCCGATGATTTCGCGGACCAGCTGGGCAACCTCCTCGCGCGTGGCCAACTCAGCATTCTTCGTCTCGTGAATCGCCGGATGCGGATGGGTATCGGTCAGGGTGTGATGAACGGCTTGCAGGATCTCGTGCTTTGTCAGGCGGCGGCGGCCATGCTCGTCAAGCTCGCCAGAGCCGAGTTCCAAGCGGTAGAGCGAATCCGGCTTGAGCACGGGCACAGCCAACGCGGCGCGCCCTGCTTGGAGGCGGCCATGCGCTTCGGTCACGGCGTCGTAGAGTTGGCGAACCCGGGAGATTTCTTCTTCGGTCGCGGGACGGTCCAGAGTCTGGTAGAACTGCCAGCTCAACGTCTTCGCGAATTCTTCTTCCGTGGGTGCATTGTCAGGATGGAGAATCGGAAAGTAGACCGCTTGCGCTTTGGTTCCTTCGACCGCGGTTAGCTTGTCGCCGACGAGTTGGATCTGCGTGACCGACTCCAGCAGCTGCTGGGTGTTGCGCAGCACGATTTCGGCCGAGGATTCGTCGACGGAGAACAACGCGCTGAAGTCGCTGATCTGTTGGCCGGGCAGCATCGAGAACGGCTGGATGCCCTGACGGTTTTTGTGAGTGTAAGTTTCCGGCCGTTTACGCCAGAGTCGAACCGGGGTAGCGGGCGATGGATGCGGGTCGGCGCGGAAGAGCGCGTCGTGATCGACGTAGTTTCCGTAGTTAGGCCATTCGAGCCGGTTGACGACGTGGTGACCAGCTCCGCGGAGCGAATCGCCAATCCAAGCGGCGAACTGCTGCTTCGCTTCGAAGTCAGGCTGCCGCTTGTCTTTCGGCGGCATTTGGCTGAGCTGAACCTGATCCAGAATCGCGGCCCAAGTCTCTGGTTTGGCGTCTCCAAAATTCGCGATCGATTCGAGCGAGAGCGAACCCTTCTTCGTTTCGTCGTCGTGGCAGTCGATGCAATGGCGATCGAGGAAATCAGCCGGATCCGCCGCAGTCAGGATCGAGGCCGTCGCGAAAAAACTAATGCTTGAGATCCAGACCTTCATTTGCGCTTCAGGACGAGGCGAATTCCCAGAAAGTTCTCCGTCGTGTTCTCACGAGCTTTGAAGGTGAACTGCCCGCGGAACGCCGAACGACAATATTGCGGTGTGCTGAGCCAGCTGCCGCCCTTACAAACCCACCCCAACTTGATATCAAATTCCTCCGGCGGCGTTCGTTCGGCGTGGTAGGGCGTCGACGTCAGCTCAGCCAGATTGCCATGGACATCGTGCAGCCCCCATGGATTCGGCGGAAACAGACCGATCGGCGCCGTTTCCGCATTCCCATCGTTCCAGACCTTGTGCGCGTAGCTGAACATGCCGGTTTGGCGGTCGCCGCGATTGGGTGGCTTGTCAGGATCCCAGTTCTTCGCGATCTCGCCGAACGACAAACTCTCTCGCAACGTCCGGTCCGCGAAATTGCCGTGATGGGCGAGATTGGGGGGATCGTTCCCGAAACTGTACTCGGTCGTGGTCCCGGCACGGGCGGCGTACTCCCACTCCGCTTCCGTCGGCAACGCGTAAACCCAGCCGGCTGGCGCGGTCTCGTTCAACTTGGCGAGCAGGCCCTTCAAATCGCCGTCCCGGAACTTGTTCAGAGGCATGAGACCGTGATCTCCCGTCGAAAGATAAATACCGGCCCGCCCAATCGTCGTGAGGAGGTTTCCACGCGTGAACTCGTATTTCATCATCCAGAAGCCTTCTGGAATCTCGACCTCGACCTGCAACTCGTCGGGATCGCGCATCGTCGCCGAATCGTGGCTGCCAATCGTGAACTCGCCCGCCGGAATCCAGCAGAAAACCAGGCCAGCTTCTGAAATCCACTCTTCGCCCGGCCCAGCAGCTGCTGAGACTTCGCTAACCGCTTTCGACGCGGGCTCGGTCAAAACCCGCGAATCCTCCAGAGTCGACTGGCGAGCTGCTGCGATCGAATCCAGCGACTGCCCGGATTCCAGAGCCGTCGCAAGCCGCTTGGCGAACGGCGACGTTCCTTCCGCGGCCGACTCTAACACTTCGCCAAAATCCGCCGCGTAAATCACGAGGCTCCCCGGCGGCAACTCCTCGATTTCGACGACGCCAGCCTCGTAATCTGGAATTTGCATCGGATGCCGGTAACTCCCGTCGACGAGCGCGATGAACGTCGCGCCGTTGCTCTTCTTTTGGAGTTCTGTCAGGATCGCACGCACACCCTGCGGTTGAAATCCGGCGATGTGATTCTGCGCGATTGGACGAGCATCGATGGGCAGCAAAACATTATCGCCGCGCACACCGCTGAGCGCATAACCGGAAAAGTAGACAAGCGCCGTCCCTCGCGTTGGGACGCTGGCCGCGAAGTCAGTGATCGCGGCTTGAAACTCCTCGCGCTTGAGATTTTCAAGCAGCGTAACCCGAAAGCCAGCCTTCCGCAGCGCATCCCCGACCAACTTCGCGTCGGCGGCTGGAGTAACGAGTTCAGCATCCGGGTAAGCCGCGTTGCCGATCACGAGCGCAACCCGATGCTCGGCCAGCGCGCTCGAAACGAGTCCCAACAACAAGAACAGAGCGGTCCTCATGCCCACAACTCCGGCATCGGCCCTCGCTGCTCGATCACGCCTTCGAGTTCGGAATCCAACGTGCCAAACGAGTCGACCGGTGCTCCGATCGCGTGCATCAGCGCGGTGTAAAAACCGCCAGTCGTGCGGTGACCTTCCGAGCCATATTTCGGCACGTTGATGAACCGGCCACCCGCCTTCAAGCGGCCACTCAGATCGCCTAACATGAGCATCGGCCACTCGTAACAGGTCGAGTGATGATTCTCCGCACTGTCGCTCAAATAGACGATCAAGGTGTTGTCCATCATCGAGCCGCCGCCCTCCGGCACGGCCTCTAACGTGTCCACCAACTTCGCCAGCAACTCCATGTGAAACTGGCGAATCTTTACCGCCATCTCCGCAGCGCCGTCGATCTGTTGGTGGCCGATCTGATGCTTGTCGACGTTGATTCCGAGCCCGCGGAAGGTCACATCGAAATGCGGACTGCCCGCGCCCGAGGCGAGCGTAACCGTGTTTGTCAGCCCTGTGATCAGCGCCGTCGCCGCCATTTCAAAATGGGCGTCAAGCCGCTCCGTCTCGACCTGCGATTCGTAAACCGCGTCGCGTTTCGGATG
Organism: Verrucomicrobiales bacterium; assembly: GCA_047620505.1. Lineage (GTDB taxonomy): Bacteria > Verrucomicrobiota > Verrucomicrobiia > Verrucomicrobiales > DEV007 > JBLHKS01. The sequence continues at coordinate 23,401 of JBLHKS010000108.1, forward strand.
AATCTTCTTCGGATCGATCTCGCCGAGCTTAGCCTGACGACTGGCGATGTTTGAAAACGCGTCGGCGTACTGCTGAAGCTTCTGAGCTTCATCGTAAGGAAGCTGCCGTTCCAGCCGTTTGATGTCGTCGACCATGAAATCGAGCAGCATCGACTGCGTCCCGACCTCGGCCTTCGGATTGCCTCCCAGAATCTTGCCGAACAGCATTTTGTAAGCGAGATCCGGATTCGCATAGATCGGAACTTTCTGATTCGGGCCGGAAGCGGAGCACCCGTAAATGATATTTGGCTGAGGATTACGGGAAATGCCGAGCGCAACGTGCTGGAAAATCGCCGGATTCGCTTTCGCCATCGCCGCGTCGATCGTGATGTCCTTCGCCCCTGCCCGTCCGGAGTAAGCCCCCAGCGCGCCGAAATCGTTCGAATGCCCGCCGCCGCAAACTCTGCCGGAGAGCCCTTGCAGAATCGTCAGCCGATCCGTGTGGCGCGCCAGCGGCGTGAGCGGCTCCGGCAGCTCGAAATCCGAGAGCCGCAGATCGATGAGCTTTTCCTCGGCGCTCTGCGAAATGTGCGTGTTTCGCAGGTTCGGCATCTCGGCTCGCGGGACGCCAACCGGCTGAACGTGTTCGGCAGGCAGCCCGTTGCCTTCGACGAGGAACACCACGCGCTTCGGCGTCTCGCCAGCAGCTGCCGCTTCAAGATGAGAGAGAAATGGTGTCAGCAGCGGCGCGGCGCCCCCGAGAGAGACGGACTTGAGCAGAGATCGGCGATTCATCGTTTTCTACACGCTGGATTCTATCGGATCTTGCCTGTTTTCAAGGGCTATCCCGGTCCAAACGCGCAGCTTAGAACCCGCGCCATCAGGCCAATTCCTTCACGGTGCCGCTCGCCAGACCTCCTTGGAAATTCTCGGGCTCCGGCATGCCGATTCGCTCGACAACGGTTTTCCAGACG
>JBLHKS010000109.1:0-24189 GCA_047620505.1 Verrucomicrobiales bacterium
CTTCAGCTTGGCGCGGATGCGCGCCAGGCTTTCGTCGGTCGCCTCCAGCATGCCGGCAAACTCCACATTGTCCTGCTTCTGCTTCACCCACCAGACGCGCGCGTCCTGCTGTGCCTGCCGCTCGTTGTTCTCCGCCAGCGCCACAAGTTCTTCCTCCGTGAGCGGCGGCCCGTCCGGATTTGGCTCGAGAATGAAATCCGGCCCCTCCTGCTCCGGCATTGCAGCGAGCTTCTTGCGATACTTTTCCACCAGGTCCAGGCGCCCCTGGATCGGGTCGTGCACCGCGAAATGTTCGAGATGCACAAAGAAGGGCTGGTCCTGATTCCGTTCAATGAAATCCAAGGCCGCGTCGGTCAGCTTGTCGGTGTAGTAGTCGCCCTCTTTCGCCGGCAGCTTCTCATCGTAAGCACCGCCAAAAGGATAGTGATAGGACCGCACCCACCCCGTGATCTCCTCATCGAAGCCATAGGTCGTCGGGTCCATCCTCACATGCGCTTTGCCGTAGTTCGCCGTGGCGTAGCCGTGGCTCTTGAGTGTTTCGGCCAGGGTGATCTCCTCGTCCGGCAAGGCGGTCAGCTTTTCCGCGTGATGCAGCGGCTCGTAATCCCGCTCGGGACGTCCACCGAGCCACTCCGTCAAGTTGGTCCGGGCCGGGTATTTGCCCGTCAGAATGCTGGCGCGGCTCGGCGAGCAGACATGACAGGTGGCATAGGCATTGGTGAAAAGCATGCCCTCCTTCGCTAACTGATCGATGGACGGGGTTTCATGAAACTCACTGCCGTAACAGCCGACATCGCTCCAACCGAGATCGTCCACGAGAAAGAAAACGATGTTCGGAGGACGGTCCGCGTTCTGCGCCGAAACGGACACGCCAAGAAAGAGAGCAATCGCAAGTGAGAAGGCAATGCGTCGCCAGCAGCGGCGATCCTGCGTTACGACAATCGGCTTATAAGAGTTGGAATTCATAAGATTCGACAATTTCGGAATGTCTGAGAAATTGATTGGAATCTCGATCCGAGTATTGCTGATTCCAGTCGATTTTTAGGACAAACTGGCCATGAGCATGCACTCAGAAGATCTCAAAGCGGTGTTTCTCGACGCGATAGCGCCGGGTTCACACTTCGATTCCGTTTTCGATCACTTGCCTGGGATCTCGTTTTTCGCCAAGAATCGCGAGTTCCAACTCGTCGCCGCAAATCAGGCATTCTGGCAGCGCCTTGCCTTCAAAACGGAAGCTGATCTGATCGGGAAAACGGACTTCGAACTTTTCCCAACGAGGCTCGCCGAAGCTTTCCGCCGAGACGACGAGGAGGTCATCACGACTCGCTCGCCGAAGCTCAAAATCATCGAACTTTTCTTCAATCGTCAGGGTTTGCCAGACTGGTATTTGACGAACAAATTCCCCGTTTTCGGGCGCGACGGCGCGGCGATCGGCGTGATGGGCACGGCTCAAAGTTACGTCGGCCGCAACGCCGTGATGACGTCACATTTCCAGCTCGATGCCGCTGTCAGCTGGTTGCGGAAACATTTTCGCGAGGCGATCTCGATCACCGATCTGGCCAAGCGCGCCGGGATGTCGGTCAGGCAATTCAATCGCCGATTCCAGGAAGCATTCGGCGTCAGCCCGCGCACGTTTCTCATCAAAACCCGCGTGCAAGCGGCCTGCGATGAACTGCGCCGGAGCGACCGCCAGATCAGCGAGATTGCCCTCGATCTCGGCTTCTACGACCAGAGCTCGTTCACCGGACATTTCCGAAAACACATGGGCGTTACGCCCTTGCAGTACCGAAAAGGACAGCGGCCGAGCTGACAACAACCCGCGAATCGCAGGCGGCTCCCGACTCCTTTCAATCTGTCTCTACCCAGCAGCTGCTCAGGCAAAAATCTCGTGCTGAACCTCGCCGTGTACGTCTGTCAGGCGGAAATCGCGACCGCTGTGCCGGTAGGTCAGCTTCGTGTGATCGATCCCCATGAGGTGAAGCATCGTCGCGTGCAGATCGTGCGGATGCATCCGCTTCTCGATCGCCCGCAGGCCAAAATTATCCGTCGCGCCGTAGTCGAATCCGGCCTTCACCCCGCCTCCAGCCAGCCACATCGTGTAGCCGTAGTGATTGTGATCGCGCCCCACGCTTCCTTCCGCCGTAGGTGCCCGACCAAACTCGCCGCCCCAGATCACGAGCGTGTCGTCGAGCATCCCGCGCAGCTTCAAATCGCGCAGCAAACCGGCGATCCCTTGATCGACGTCCGCCGCCCGACTCTCGTGATCGGCGATTTTCGCATGCGTGTCCCAGGCGATGTCGTTCCCGCCTGACACGCTCACCATCCGGACGCCCCGCTCGACGAGTCGCCGCGCTAACAGACAGCCTTTTCCGAATGGCTTCTCGCCGTAAAGCTTCTTCGTCAGGTCCGTCTCAGAATCGATGTTAAACGCCTCCGGCACGGCCGCCTGCATCCGGAAAGCCAGCTCCATCGACGCGATGCTCGCCTCCAGCTGATCGTCCTGCTCGCGCCGCTTCAAATGCAGCCGATTCAGCCGGCTGATCAGATCGACCTGCTCGCGCTGAGCTTCGATCGACAGGTCCGAATTCTTCAAATCGCGCATCGCTGACTCCGGCGACAGCCCGTTCAAATTCACCGCGACGCCCGAATTTGCGCTTGGCAAAAACGCGCTGCTGTGAACCGCCTTGCCGCCGCGTGGACCGTTCCCCGGCGCGAGCGCAACGAATCCTGGTAGATTCTCGCTCTCCGTTCCCAAGCCGTAAAGCAGCCACGAACCCAGACTCGGCCGGATCGGCTGAACATGCCCGGTAGTCGCCATCAAAATCCCGCCCGCGTGCTCAGGAATGTCGGTGTACATCCCGTGAAGAAAGCAGATGTCGTCCACCATCTTCGCCGTCTCCGGAAAAATCGAGCTAACCCATTTTCCCGTCTGACCATGCTGGGAAAACTCGAACGGCGATTTCAAAAGCCCGCCTTTCGTATTCCGCAGCGAGCGCAAATCCACCGAAGCCGGCCGCTCGCCCGCGTGTTTCGCGATGTCCGGTTTGTAGTCGAACGTGTCGATCGCCGAGGGTCCGCCGGGCATGAAAAGCTGGATGATCCGCTTCGCCCGAGCGGGAAAATGCGGAGCCGCCGGGCCAGCAGCTGCTGAGGCCGAGGCTTGGTCGAGCACTCCGGTCAGACCGAGCGTGCCCATGCCAGCTCCGAGTCGGCGAAGCAGATTGCGGCGGGAAAAATCGGAAGTCATCGCAGAAAACACGGAGCCGGATTGCCCTTTTTTGCAACCGGCGTCACTCGAGATCAATCCTGAAATGCCCGCCGCCGAAATCCCGTGGCAGCTTCCGCTCGCTGGCCGGTTTTCGCGTCTCGATCGCCTCGCGGATGTCCTCGATCACCGGCCCCGCTTCGGCGAAGTAGCCGTGGCCCAGCTCAAGCAGGCCGAATCCGCGGACCTCGATCGTTTCCAGACCCGCGAACGTCTGCACCGGCGGCGCGAGGCCGACGCGGTCGAGCTGGCGGATCTGGCTCGAAAGCCAGACGGCTTTGTCCTCCGGTGAAACGAGCAGCGTCCGGTTTTCCGATTCTGGGGCGAATTTCTCAACGCTGTCGCCGAACGTTCGCGGGTCGACATCCGGCGCGCAGAAAAACACCTGCCCGAGCCGCAACGCCGGCATCTGCTGGGAGACGACCCGCTCCAGCGCCCGGAGAAATCCGCGATTTCCCATGCTGTGGACGAAGAGATGAATCCGCTCGGCCCCGGAGCGTTCGGACAGCTCGTGAAGAAACCGGGTCATCGCCGGGAAACTCGCCTCGATCGTGGCCTCGTCCGCCGCGTAGCCCGGGATCGTCCCGCAGGACGGCCAGCTGAAAAACGCGATCTCGCCCGGCAGTTTCAAGTCGTAGCCGATCTGCGCGGCCCGTTTCGCGGCGTCCTCGAAGCTGACGTTGTAGCCGTGGATCAGCACGAAGACATTGCGCTCGCCCGGCTCCCACCACGTTCGCAGTTTGCCGGCCATGCCTTCCCAGAAAACCTCGCCTGGCAACTCGCGGGTCTGCCGAACATCGAGCGAATCGTCCGCCGTCCCCAACTGGATCCAGCGCCGCCACCACGGAGTTCCGACCGAGCCGGGCTTATGGCTTTCGGGGATGAAAACCTGGCAGACGCCGTAGTGAAGCGCCTCGCCGGAGGTTGACCCGTTTCCTTCGAAACCGACCTGCCCGTTGGTCGAGCGCGCCGCGATTTCACGATTCGTGCCGAACCAGACGCGGACGAGGCGGCGGTCGGGATCGGCCCAGACTTTGCCAGTTTCGACGGTCTTGATCTCGAAGCGCTCGAAGGTCTGGTCGCGGGCGGCTCGCCAGAGGAAGGTGAAGAGTTCGTCGGTGAGGTCGTGGAAATCGGAATCGTTGAGCAGGTCGCGGAAGAGGCGGAATTCTTCGGCGGTTTCGAAGGCCTCGTGATCGGCGATGAGGCCGAATTGGATCTCGGCGAGCAGAGGGCGGAGATCGATTTCGAACGGGTCGCCGGTCGAGAATGGCGAGGTGAGCAGGTCAGCAGCTGCTGGGCGGAATCGGAGGGCGCGATCCGCCCAGTCGACTTCGATTTCGGCTCCGTCCGCGCGGACGGCGAGGGCGAGTAGAGTTGGGCTCATTCGGGATCTTCCGCAGCTTCGGACGTGAGGCCGAACTTCGCGGCGAACGCCTCCGGATCAGCGAGGGCTTCGAGGATGGTTTCCACGATCATCGCCGCTTCGAGGTCCAGCTTGAACTTCTCGGAAATGTCATTGCCGTCTTGAGATTCCGTTCCGTTCTCACGAATATGCCGAATTGCTGCTACAAAGTTCTTTCGATGACCGTTCTCAGCCTTGGGAAGGCCGCTCTGGAACTGGACAGCGGCGTCAGAGTCGGGATTGATGACGGCCTGAACACTTCCCCGTATCAGGTCCAAATGATGTTTCATTTCGTGGGCCGTTCCGGCGAAATTCCACTTCGCCTTCCGGGCCTCGTGGCGGTAGGCCTCGGCCTCGGCCAGTTGGGCATTTTGGTCAGAGATTTGGGCGAGGATTTCGTAGTTGAGCCAGATCTTGGTTGCACCGTGGTCGAGCGTTTTCTTGATGTTGAGCGATTCTCTGGCCAGATCTAAAGCTTCGTCAAGGCGGCTAGCGTCGGAATGCAGGAGAAGATTGGCAAGGTTGTTGAGCTCTCGGGCCAAATGGGCCGGTTGGCCACGAACGGCCTTGATTGCTCTTCGATACCAAGTCTCGGCGGATGTCGAGTTTCCCATAACTTGAGCGACATTTGCCAACTGACTCCAACTTTGGGCCGCTCCAATCAAATTGCCGAGCTTCGCGTCCAATTCTGCTGCGTCTCGAAAATATCGTTCGGCCTGCTCCAATTCACCGGTTCTTCGAAAGGCAACTCCAAGCTGATACAGGTATATCGCCACGTGTGGTGGTTCGTTTAAGGCTCGAAACTGTTCCAGCGCCTTCCGAAAGAGCTCTACTGCCTCTGTAAGGTTGCCCTCCAACATCGCCAAAGATCCTAGTTGCCCAATCGTCACGGCCTGAGCCCGCTCATTCGATAATTCGTAAAAAATAGCCAAACTCTTTTGATAAGCTTCGCGCGCCTCGGTGAGGTTTCCTTGATTTCTCAAAACGTCTCCGAGTTCTGTGAACAGGGAACCCCGATAACCTCTGAACTGATCGTCGGAGGGCAAGGCATCAATCACAAGGAATCCACGGCGAAATTCCGTTTCCGCCAAATCTGGGCGACCGCTTCCTTTCAAACATCTCCCAAGAAAAAAGTGCGTTAGAAACAATTCGAATCTTGGCGTTTTTCCCAGTACCTCGCGAACTTCCGTGAAAATCGCGCTAGCTTCCTGAATCTGGCCGTTCTCCAGCAAGTGCTCGCCTTGATTCGTCTTTACCCGAATCCATGAATTTGAGCCTGCATTCGCACTGGCCGCGAGATCACCGGCCGATCGAAATAGCGCAGCGACGTCCTTCTTCATCCCAAAATACGTTCCAACGAACTGATAGACCGTATCCGCAAATTCCGCTGCATCTGGATCTTCCGCATTGAAGGCCTGTTGAACTGCGTGGAGTAAATTCGGCAGCTCACGGAGAGTAATGGACCGGGCCAGACGAGGGTTCTTGCGGTCAAAGGTCCCCAGAAAGGTGGCTAGATCTTGGTAGCACTGACGATGAGCAATGATCAGTGCATCACGATCCTCCCCCGGGAGCCCTGCCCAAAGAATCGGAGCAAGGGTCGGATGAAAACGCAAAAACGGCTGGCCGACTCCGGGGATGGTTTCGGCCTCGATCAGTCCGGTTGTTTCGAGCTGGCGGCGCAGGCTCGGCCAGAGGTTGGTCGATGGACCTGGGACGGTGAACGATGGAGCTTCCGGTTCGGGCATTTCGGCCAATCGGGCTCGGAGCTGCTCTGCGAAATCAGCCGGCAATTCCGCGCCTTCCGGCAAATTGGCGGCCAACATTTCCAGGGTCCGCCCGGAGTCCTCGCCCTCCAACCCCACCAGCAGTTGCTGAAGTCGTTCGCGCTTGCCGGCTTGGTTTCGAGCTTCGGCCTCGCCCAATTCGGTGATCTCCAGCAAACTCGACTCCATCGCCCCGCCCTGAAACACCCCGAGCTTCCGCATGGCGTCCCGCTCTTCCGGCGATAGGCGTTCGAGCGAGAGTTCCAGCGACGCGATCAGGCTCTTCGGCGTGCCTTCCCCGGCGATCCCGGAGATGGCGTCGCCGCTCAGCAGTTCTTCGAGCCGCTCTCCGAGTTTCCGCGCCGAGCGGGTCCGCAATTCCTGAGCGAGCACGGCGATGGAGAGCGGATGAAAATCGACTTTCTCGAAGAGGTCGATCACGGCCTCGCGCGAAGGCGGCGGGACGCGCTCGTTTTCGTCCGCCAGGGGCAGTTTGTTCAACTCCCCGAACCACTCGAGCGCGTCGTCGGGATTCACCCGCGATCCGAGGCCGGTCAGCGCGATCCGGCGATGAATCCGGGTGCCTTCGATCCGGTAGTCGGGGTGGTCGAGATCGGGTTTCCGGGTCGTAATGAGAACCCGCGACTTGCCCGCCGTCGACCACGGAACGGCGGCGTCGAGCAACTCGCGCAGGGGCCCGGGATCGAGGGTTTCGAGGTTGTCGAGAATGATTAGCGTCGGCGCCTCCACGTCAACGAGGCATTCGGTCACGGCGTCCGCGTCCGGCAGGGATTGGCCGAGCGTCGCCCCAATCGTGCTGACGGCGACGGACACGGCGTCCTCGGACTGGACGCTGGCGTAGTCGATGAAGACGGCGCGTTTGAAGAGCCCGGTCCGCAGGAGCCAGCGCCCGGCTTCGAGCGCGAGTTCGGTCTTGCCCTGCCCGCCGAAACCGGTGATCGAGATGCGGCGGGTTTCGCCCGAGGCGAACCAGCGTTCGATCTGCCAGAGTTCGTGGCGGCGGCCGAAGAAGCCGGTTTCGTGGGATTTGCGGAGGTTGGATGTAGTGGTGGCGTCCAGCCGCCGTTGGTCGGTTTCGCTGGATTCGGACGGCGGCTGGAAGCCACCGCTACGGAGCATCGCGACTTCTTCGCCGCCGTGGAAGAGCGCGGGGATGAACCAGTCTTCCAGCTCCAGCCGCTGCCGGCCTTTTTCGCGCTGGACCTCGTATTTTTCGGGGTTGTTGGCGAGAAACGTCCGGGCGTCGTCGAGCGCGGTGGCGATGCCGCGGCCACGGGCGAGACTGCTGTAGAATTTGCCGAACAGATCCCGTGTCGTCGCCACGAGAACCGAGTGGGTCATGGCGAGGATCGCGGGAATGCCGGTGGCGGTGAGCTTGCCGGCCACGCTGGCCATCGGGTCGCCTTCGGTATCGACCGTGGCGCTCTGACAAGCCGACAAAACGATGAGGCCGACTTTGTTTCGGTAGAGCGTTTTGTGGAGTTCCTCAGCGGAGATGAGGTGCTTTTCGCGGTCTTCCTTTTCGAAGAGCAGGAACCCGATCCCGACCGGGGAGTCGGCGTTCTGATCTTTGCGCGACTGGCGCTCGCGCTGGATCACGCTGTCGATCGATTTTCCGTAGAGATGAGCGTTTTTCTTCGCTTCCTCATCGGTAACCTTGGCGAAAACGCCGTGCCCATCGAAGTGGAGAATGTCGATCGGCGGCTTCGCGTCGTCGTCGAGCCGCTCGACGAGCGCGTTGTGGGTCGGCGGGTGGAGAAATTCGCAGGTGACGCGGCCAGGCGCGTGTTTTTCGACGGCGTCGAGCACGGCCTTGGGATCGGCGCGCGGATCGATGAAACCCGCGCCTTTCGGGCGGCTGACGACGAAGAGCAGGTGGAGCTGGTCCTTGGGCCGAATTTTGAAGGGTTTGCGGCCTTCCTGCGCGCCGGAGATGCGGCGGCGGATGCTGATGTGGGGCTTTTCGCGAAAGAGGAAAACACCGCGCGGATCGTGGAGCAGTTCCCAAGGTAGCGAAAGAACCGAAGCCTCGCCGGAGTCGATCGTGATAACGCGCTGATTGGCCCTCGCGTTGCGGAACTCAAGAAACGGCTCCAGCGCTGCGGCGTCGCCCAACACGCTCTTGAAAAGGGCTTTGCCGATCTCCGGCAATCGTTCGCGGATTCGTACAGCTTCGGTGTCATCCGGCTCCGCCAGCGAAGCCGCGCCGTAGGTTTCAACATACCAGCGGATGTCAGCCTTATCCTTTTCGGTAAAGGGATTGGTGAAATTGAGCGCCCCGGAATCCGCGCCATCGAATTGGACTTGGACGGTGGTTTTATCAGGGAATTTGAGAGTCAGTTCGGCTGCCACGGCCCCGATTCTAAGTTAGGAACGCCGAGTGCGAAACCGGAAATGTTCGGGCGTGCAATTTCCGCCCGCTCACTCCACGAACATGAACTCGTTCGACGCCAAAAGCGCCTGGGCGTAGCGGTCAGCAGCTGCTGTGTCGCCGCTGAGCAAAGCGAGGCCGATTTCGCGCTCTTCAGCAGTCGGTTCGCGGGCGAAGAGGAGGCGATAGGCGAGGTCAACTCTCTCGGCAGGCTCCGGCGCTTCGGATTCGAGATGACGGGCTAACGCGCGGGCTCTCGCGATGAAAAAGCGGTTGTTGAGGAGGAAGAGCGATTGCTGCGGCGTGATCGTCGGCGTGCGCTTGGCGATGCTGGTGCGCGGGGGCGGGAAGTCGAAGAGCTGGAGGAATTGATCGGACGGGAATTTGTCGCCGTTGCGGCTGGTTTTCGCGTAAATCGTGCGGCGCATCGAGACTTCGAGATTGTCGACCGGCTCGCCGCCCATCGTAAGGTCGAGTTCACCGGTTACCGCGAGGAGCTGATCGCGCCAGGCTTCGACCTCGAGTTTGCGCGGATTCATTCGCCAGAGAAATTTGTTGTCGCCGTCTTTGGCGAATTTGTCAGGGTCGAATCGGCTGCTCTGACGCCAAACCGACGAGGTAAGAATCAGGCGATGAAGTTCTTTGAGCGACCAGCTGCGTTTGACGAATTCCGCGGCGAGAAAATCCAGCAATTCTGGATGAGTCGGCCCTCTGCCGAGTTCGCCGAAATTGCTCCGCGACGGCACGAGGGCCTGACCGAAATGCCAACCCCAAATACGGTTGACGAACACCCTGGCCGTGAGCGGATTCTCCGGCGAAACGACCGCATCTGCCAACTCGCGACGGCCGCTGCCATCCTTGAATTCCGGCGTGTCGTCACCACCGAAAATCCGCAGAAATCGTCGAGGAGCTTCTTCGCCGGGCTTGCGCAAATTTCCACGAAGCGCGACGGGCATGTTGGCGGCTCCGGAGTCGCGCAGGGCGTGAACAGTCGCGTACTTGGCCGGCATGTTGGCCTTGTTTTCCTTCACCTTGGCTTGCCTAACACGAATGTCGGCGGCGATCTCAGGATTGAGGTCATCCAAGACCTGGTTGCGATCGAATTTGAAGAATTTTTTCGACCAACCAATGAGCTTTTTCTCCTGTTCGGTCTCTGGTTTTTCTTTGGCTCGAAGCGCGATGAGCTGAGCTTGAAACTCGGCCGCAGCTTCAGCAGATCGGGACGCAAACCAGGCATCGAGTTCCGGCACTTCCTCGGTGTTTTTCGTTCCGCCAAAGTGAGGCGCGCAGAATCGAAAAACAGCGCCGACCAGGCCGCGCTCCCGCGCAAACTTCAACGCGTCCGGCGGCGGCTCCATTTCCATGAACTCGACGGCTGCCGACATGTATTTGGCTAGCCGCTGGACTTCCTGATTGAGCAGCGCCTCGCCACGATCGTCGATGACTTGGTTCATCTCCTTCTCAAACTCCTGGACCGCTTTGACTACCACATTGTAGGCGTCGATTTCTGACTGCGGCGCGATCGGATGTTCGTGCACAGCGGAATTGTTAAAAACACCTGCGATCGAATAATAATCGAGCGTCGGGATCGGATCAAATTTGTGATCGTGACACCGCGCACAAGCCAGCGTCACGCCGAGAATCCCCCGCCCCAGCGTGTCGACTCGATCGTCCAGCGTCTCGATTTTCGCCATCGCGTTGCTGTCAGCGTCGCCGCCGTCTGACTTGTATTGGGGACCGAGCGCGAAGAATCCCGTTGCGACGGTGTGCTTGTCAGGATCGATCAAATCACCCGCGATCTGGAGCCTGACAAACTCGTCAATCGGCATGTCGGCGTTGATCGCCTCGACGACCCAATCGCGATAACGCCAGGCCTGCGGGTTGTTCGAATTGTCGAGAAATCCGCCAAACCCATCGCTGAAGCGGGCGACGTCGAGCCAGTGCCTCGCCCAGCGCTCGCCGTAGCGCGGATCGGCCAGCAACTGCTCAATCACGGCTTCCCAGGAAATTCGGCCTTCGACGAAATCGGCGCTCTGCTCCGGCGTCGGCGGCAGACCAAGCAGGTCGAGATAAACGCGTCGAATCAGCGTATGTTTCGGCGCAGGTTCGGACGGCGTCAGGCCCTCGGCATCGAGCCGAGCGAGCACGAATCGGTCGAGATCGCTCGTTACCCAAGCTTCGTTCTTCACGGCAGGCGGACCGGCTTTCGAAATCGGCTGCCAGGCCCAGTGCTCGGCTCGCAACGCCTCCCAGTCCCATGCTTCCTCCTCTTTCGCGAGCTCAGTCGATCCGCCTGGCCACGGCGCACCCATCTCGATCCACTTTCGGAGATTTTCGATCGCGAGATCCGGCAGTTTTTTCTTCGGCGGCATCGCGAATTCGGAATCAAGGTAGCTCACTCCACGGAAAAACGGGCTCTCATCCGGCTTGCCCGGAATGATCGCCGGCCCGCTGTCGCCGCCCTCTAACAAGGCCGCCAACGAGTCGACATGGAGACCGCCTTTCTGCTTTTCGTCGACGCTGTGGCAGCTAAAACAGTGATCGGCGAGGACGGGCCTGACATGCGTCTCAAAAAACTCAATCTGCTCAGCCGTCGGCTCCGTCACGGCGGGAACTGGCGTCGGCTCCGGTTCGTTTTTGACGACGATCTCGGGAACCTGCGTTTTGAAATCGAGCTTCCACTTCGTTTTCAACTCCAGCAGTTGCTGATCGAGTTCGGCCTTCGAAAGCGCGTCCGAAAACACTCGAATCTCGGCGATTTGGCCCTGAAAAAATTCCCCATTCGAAGTCAGCTTGTTTCCGACCCGAATCCCGCTCACGCCCAGATTCTGCGCTTCGATGTTGATCGTCCCGACCGCTGGCGGGTTGTCGTTGTCGATCACAACGACGTTTTCGCGATCCGCGCCTGTCAAAACCATCGCCGTAAGCCGCCAATCCCCAACCTTCAGCGGCACGAGCGAATGAGCGTCGTTCCCCTGCCCGTTGAAGCCGTAGCGATTCCCCACCTGGAGCAACGACCCGCGCCTTCCGCCGCCTTCGCCAGCTTGTTCAAAGACAACCTGGACGCCCTCGCGTTCGGGCCGCCAGAGCGCGATGACCGTGAACGAATCGTCGCCCTCCGCGAGGACCGACGGGCCTTCGAGGAAGTCGTCCCCGTCGAAAGCGATCGTCTCTCGACCACCGAGTTTGGAGCCGACCATCGGTCGAGAATCTGGAACCGCTTGCGTCGCGCCCGCCGTCCAGCGCTCGATTTTTCCATCGGCCACGTGGATCGATTTCGCGTCCGAAGCATCCAGAACCAAAACCGGCTCCGCGCCGAACGCGAATGCTGAAAAGGCGAAAATTGAAACTGTGAGCGTGCGAAATTTCATCATCAGCGCACCCCCAGCACGAACGCGCGACGGGGCCTCTTTCGGCTCAGGACGAGCTAGCGAAGCTCTGCCTCAAACCGACAAGAATTCCTTTTATTTGGAGTGCGTTGGGGAACTTCCAGCGAGACACCGCTTTCGCGCGGCGAAAACCCAATCAATCCACCAAGCGAATTCGTAGTTGGCGGAAACCGCTTGTGCGCGAAAGCGGTGTCTCGCTTAGGCTCCCCAACGCACTCCAAAAGGCTTGCTGGCGATCGACGTTTCCTGTCAATCCAAGGTGCCATTTCCCTGAGCTGAGTCCGGAGAATTTCAAGCTTCCGGACCAACTAAGCCCATCCGCATCGAAAAATAATGCGTTTCGTTCAGCGTCCGATCGCCCGTTTCCTGAATCACACGCCAGATTTCAGCCATCATCGCGCGCTCACGATCCCCATGCTCCGGGCGACCCGCGAGATTGGTGAGTTCGTCAGGGTCTTCGGCTAGATTGTAAAGTTCGTCGTAGTCAAAACCGTTGAACACGAATTTCCAATCGCCTTCCCACCAGATTCGCTGAGTCAGCCGAAAGCGCGTGCCGTGATTTTCAGCAAACAGGCCGTTTCGAGATTTCGCGGACGGATTTCGAAGCACTGGCGCGAAACTCGTCGAGTCCGGAACGTCGATCGGCTCGGCTCCAGCGAGTTCGAGAACCGTTGGACAGAGGTCGTGAAAGCCGACCAGCGAATCGCTCTCTCCTCGCGTGATTCCAGGTCCGGCCACGATCATCGGCACGCGATAGATTTCCTCGAACGGCCCGAAGTTGTGCGCCTCGAATCCGTGCGCACCGACATAACGGCCATGATCGGCCGTCACGATCACGGTGGTCGATTCCAGATCGATCTCGTCCAGCAGCCGACCGAATTGCTCGTCGAGTTCTGTGATCCGGCCGAAGTAGCAAGCTCGCGCCATTCTCCACTCGTCGTCGGTCATTTCCGCAGCGATTTCGCGCTGACGTTTGTAGAGATTCGGGCGGCCTTCGTGCTGATCGCGGAGACTCGAGGGCAGCGGGATCGAATCGACATCGTATTTTTCGAATGTTTCTCGACTAACGACTAGAGCTTCGTTCGGCTCTGAAAAACTGGCGCAGGCGCACCACGGCTTAGCTGCTTCGCGGATGAATTCGAGAGCCTGGCCGGTGGTGTAAGCCGGATAGCGCTCAGCAGCTGGCGTGTCGGTGACCCCGTAGTGAAGAATGTCGTTGTACCCGGCCGGACCGCGATGGTAGCGCGTCAGCGTCGGATCGAGTTTCAGGTTCTGCGCGCTGGGCTCGATTCCAGCGCCAAGACCGGCGTGATGTTTCGCGCCCTTCGCATGGTATCGATTCCAACCGAAATCTTCGAGCTTGCCGCTGCGTTCGAGATGCCACTTGCCGAAATATCCGGTTTCGTAGCCAGCAGCTGCTAATCGCTGGGCCCAGTGCGGCTTATCAGTTCGGAGCACGCATTGATCAGGGTCTCGGCCGTGTTCGACTTCGAGCACGCCGTGATTGTGGGCGAGCAAACCGGTCATGAGCGACGCTCGCGACGGCGAACAAGTCGGCGTTGGGCAGTAGGCTCGATGAAACTGGACGCCGCGATCGATCAGCCGATTGAAATTCGGAGTCTGGCAGCTGCTGGCTCGCTCAAGCGCAGCGGCCTGGCAGGCGTCCATCAAAAATAGAAGAATGTTAGGCTGAATCATTCGGCAATCCAAATAACTACAAACGCGATGATCGCGAACACCAGCACCCAGCCGACCCCGAAGCCAATCAGGTCGCGTTTGCTGGGGATCGGAAGTTCAAAACTGGAGTTCGCGAAGAAAACGCGGCGCGGTCCCGGCTCAGCGCCGTCCGGCAGCGTGCAGGATTCGTTGACTGTTTCGCCTGGCGTCACCGGCGTACGCAGCAGCTGATAAAATCGCTCCAGCTTCGCGCTGCTGACCGGCTTCGTAAGCAGGCTGGCGATGATCCCGACACCGAATCCGGCTACGATGTAAAACAGCATCTGCCAGGGCGTCCAGACCGTCATCACGCCTTTTCCGTTAAGCCGGGTGATTCCGTTTTCGGCAAAAATCGCAAAGCCGTTCAGCCAACTCGCGACGGTAGGAAGAGTGGTCACGGCCCAGACCGAGAGCATCGCGATTGTCGCCGCCCAAGCCCCAACGACAGTCGTCCTGCGCCAGAAAATCCCGAGCCAAAACGCCGCCGCGGTCATCACGTTAATCTTCCAGAGCTGCTCTAGAAGTTTCACCACGCTGTCTGAATTGAACGCGATGATCACGCCGCCGATGACGACGATCAGGCCAGAAATCCGGGCTACCCAAAGGTAATGGGCATCGCTCTTGTCCGACACGAACGGCTTGTAGAGATTCTGGGTGATCAACCCTGACGAAGCCACCATGAACGAGTCGCAGGAACCCATCACCGTCGCCAGCAGCGCAGCCAGGAACAGTCCCAGCAGTCCAGGTAAAATCCCGGGCAGAAACTCGCGCGCCATTTGGCCGTAAACCTTGTCGGGCTCATCGATGGAGCCGAAATACGCGACCGCTGCCAACGCCGTCAGTGCCCAGGCAATCGTGCAGATCCGCTTGAGAAACATTCCGCCCATGAAACCGACTGCGCCGTCGGTTTCGCCACGTCCAGCTCCGCAAACTCCCATGTTGTGCGGCTGGACGGCGACCCCGAGCAGGGCGTTAAGCGCGATCATGAAGATGTAGAAAACACTGACGTCTCCAGGCGCGACGAGCGAAAACATCTCAGCGCCAAGCGTTTCTTTCATGCCGGGCAAACCACCGACCGCGGACAAACAAGCAGGTAAAAGCAGGAAAGAAAAGACGATGGTCAGGATGCCCTGGACGAAGTCGGTCACGATCGCAGCGCTCAGCCCGCCAGCTAAGCCGTAGACCACAAAAAGCCCTGTCATGACCAGAATCATCGGCCCAGCCGGAAGCGCCCCGTCGCTGGCCGCGTCGATGATCACGGAAGCGCCTTTGAGCATGAGCGCGATGTTGACCATGAATTTCACGAGCCCAAGAACCGCGTACATCCCGGCCACACCGCGGTCGAAGCGCGCAGCGAAGACATCTCCAGTCGTTAGGGCGCGCAGTCGCCGCATCATCGGCGCGATCACCCAGAAAAACGGGGTCGCGAAGAGCCACATCCACTGATACCAGATTCCTGCGAGCCCAACGCTGGCTGACTTCGATGCTACGCTGACCGCCTGATCAGAATGCGTCGCCGTGCCGAAGCTGTGCATCATCATCATCGCCTTGCCGAACTTCCTCGGCATGATGAAATCGCCAGCGGTCTTGACCCGCCGCGCCGCCCACATTCCCAGCGCGGTTACGCCGAGAAGATAGACGGCAAGGGAGATAATGTCGGCGATGTGGAGGTTGAACATCAGGATGCGGCTGGGCGTTGATAGAATTTCCGGCGAGACGAGTCAAGGTTCGTCTCCAGCAGCTGCTGGCTGGAGTCAGTCAGTGAAATCGGGAATCACTTCGTCTCCCGCCGCTGGTTTCGGAAGCCGTGGATCGTATCGGAGCCGTTCCAACAAGTCGGCGGTCGACAAGTTAATCTCGACTTCGTCAATGTGGATTCGACAAACGAGTTCACCATTCCTCCGGACGATGAATTTCTGGCCCCGCGCAACTCCATGATCCAACCCGCGATTAAGGATAACAAACTGCCAATCCGAATCGTATTTCACAACCTCAGCCACGGGTGCGGCGTTCTGGACGTAACTCTCAATATTTCCAAAGCGAACACGCTTGTGAATTCGATAAATGGGAGAGTAAAGCCGACTCGCGATCCCAGCGCCGGTTTCCGAATTCTTCCAATACCGATACGAAGGAGGACGGGCATCGAGCGTCATTGAATCTGGCTCAAAGGTCCAAAAATAGGAGCCAACATAGACCGAGATAAGGAAAATACCGATCAGGACCCCGCCTCCCACATGACTGTAGTTTCGATTCATGACTACTTTGTCGATTCCTCGCCGATATCCAACTCTTCAAGCTCGATCCGCACGTGTGGGCTGAATTCAGCTAGTTGCTTGGCCCAACTCCGGTAGGCCTCAACTTGGTTTGTGGACGTCGCGTAGTCTCGAACTGCTCTTAGATCTAAAACTGTCAGCTCAAGGCCTATGGACTCGATCTTTTCGAACCAGATCCGCAACGCCGCTTCAGCGTTCCCGCTGTCTTGACAGGCCTTAATTGCCTTTCGAAACATCTGGTCGGCAGGCAGGTTTTCACCACGCCTCGATTCAAACGATTCCGGCGGCATCAGCGTGGTCATTTCTTCGTAAGCCGCCGCCGCGCGCTCCAGCAGCTGCTGGTCTCGGAGGAAGTCGCCTCGAAGCTCCGCCTTTCGGTAATCAAGATGCTCGCTCTCTCGCAGATAGGCTAGAAAATGTTCGAGAGCGAGCTCCTTGTTTCCTTGTAAACCTCGGATCTGGCTTAGCGGCGGGATTGTAGCCGTTTTCGACCTGAGTCTCGAACTTCGATACACAACGATCTTCGGCTCCTGCCTCCTTGAAAAATAACCAGGCGGCTCGAACGAATTCGTCGGGGTGCATTTCCGGGATCGAGTCAAGAGGATAGTTGTATCCGACGTAACCATAATAGACATGAAGCGGGGGTTGGAGATCGACGCGCGCGAGAAACTCGCTAACTACTTCCAGTCCTTTCTCAAGCTCGCCATCAGCCCGAAGATATCTGCCGTAGTCCATTGCGAACTGAAGCGCATAGTCATCCGGAGTGGGAAGCTTGAGGTGAACTTCACGCATCCGAGCAAATTCCGCCGCGACGTCTTCGGGTGCTTCAAGTGCGATGAATCGGCGCATCAGCCAGTTGTCTTTCTCAGTTCCGGGCCCTGGCCGAAACACATCCGCCGCCGCGGTCAGATCCTCCCCAACGCCCTCGCCTTTCCAACGATTCGCGAGGCCTTCGGTCTCGGGCAGTTGCTGACCGGGGGCAGCGGCCTCACCCCTCAGCGAATCCTGACCAAGAAGTGCGACCGAGCCGCTCAATTGGGCCTCAATTCCAATTGGCACGCCAAACAACACCTGTGATCCCGGCTCTTGTTCTAAGCCACTCAGCGAAACCGAAACCAATTCCGAGCTGGTCTGAATCTCAAAGCCTTCCACGGAGATTCCCATGGGACTGAGAAACGGAAACTCCTCCCGCATCTGTCGGCGACGCGCCTCCCAGAACAGCGAATCGCTCACGTATTTCTCTTCAAGCGGAAAGTAATTTTCTCCCTTCAACGCCTCGGCAGCAGCTCGAAATCGCTCGAGAGCCAACTCTTTTTCTCCAGCGTCAAAATACAATTCACCTCGAATCAGTTCGAGTTGAAGTCGGCGTTCTCGATCCGTGCCGGGATCGTTCAACTGCGCCTCGATGATCGCAGGAAGACTGCTGGGATTGCGCCGACATAGTTTTGCGGCGAGCGCCGTAGTGATTGGAAACTCAAGGTAAATTTCGAGCGCTTTTTCAAGCTCCCCTCTTCGCGCAAAGTCGCGGGCGTCTTCCAGATCAGGCCCCCACTGCGCAGCGGAATCCCCGGCAAGCAACGCGGCACTTGCCATGAAAGGAAGAAGAAGGCATCTCGACATCGGCGAAGGTTAACAAAATCCGAAAACGAATGCAAGGTTCCTGGAGCCTCCGACCGACCAAAACCCTTGACTTGCGCCCCTTTTCGCCAACGGTCCGCGCGCTATGTCCCATCCGCTTCTCGAGACCGCAAAAGCCGGGGTTAACGCCCTTGACTTGTCCGACACGATCAAGTCGGAAACGATCAAAAACCTGGAGGAATGGCTGAGTGATGCCGAGTTTGAAAGTTACCGACCTCAGATCGAAAGTCTGATCAAACGCGAGGATTTCAATCTGGTTGTCGATTGCTTTTATCAGCTGATCCCGTTCGGCACCGGCGGTCGGCGCGGTCCCGTGGGAGTCGGGCCGAATCGGTTTAACGAAAATACTCTAAAAAGCTCAATTCAGGGTCATTGCGAATATCTCAAGCTTCAGCAGGATGAGAAAAAATGGGATTCGCTCAGCGTGGTCGTGGCTTACGACGTGCGGGAATTTCACGACACCACCGGGTCTTACGATCCCGAGATTCCCAACCCGTGTCTTGGCCAGGGTTCGCTCGAATTCGCGCGGATCGCGGCTGAGGTTTATACGGCAAACGGAATCACCGTCTGGCTTCAGGAAGAGAGCGACCCAGTCAACCTGGCCACTCCGGAACTTTCATTTCTGATCAGACGCGTTAGCGCCCAAGGTGGTCTTAATGTTAGTGCTTCCCACAATCCGCCGGATGACAACGGGGCGAAACTTTATAACTACACGGGTGGGCAGGAAGTGCCGCCGAATGACGAGCAAATGGTCAAACTCGTGGAAGAGGTCGACGAGGTAAAACGGATTTCGTATGCCGAAGCCAAATCGGCGGGCCTGATCAAATTCATCACCGCAGACGATCGCCAGGCTTACCGGACTGCCGTTCTCGAAATCTCGCTTCAGCCGGAGCTGCGCGACGCCGTCGTGGTTTTCACGCCGCTTCACGGAGCAGGCAAGGGCGGGACTGGGAAAGTGCTCGAAGAAGCCGGTTTCACCGTCCATCGCGTCGAGTCGCAGTGGGAAAACTGCGAAGGCCGATTTCCGAACATTCCGAACCACATCGCCAACCCGGAAGAGCCGCTGGCGATGGTAGCAGCTGCTGAAGTCGCTGATCGCGTGAAGGCGGACATCGCGATCGCAACGGATCCGGATGCAGATCGATTCGGAGCGCTCGTCGCAGATGGCAAAGGCGGCTTTCGCTACCTCGACGGTAACGAACTCGCGGCGGTGGTTTGCCACTACGTGTTGGACACGCGCAAGAAGCAGGGCCGCTTGCCGAACAAGCCTCTCGTGATCAAAACGGAGGTGACTTCATCCGCGCTGACGCGCATCGCCGAGGGTTTTGGAGCCCACATGATTGGGCATTTGTTAGTCGGGTTCAAATACGTCGGCGACATTCTTCGGCAGATCGACGAAACCGGCGAGTTTGAGGGCGAAAAATTCGCGCCAGACGACTACCTTTTCGGCTGTGAAGAAAGCCACGGCTGCCTTGTCACGACTTCGATCCGAGACAAAGATTCGGCGGGCGCTTCTCTCCTGATCGCGGAGCTCGCCGCCGAGTGCAAGCAGCGCGGACAGTCCGTGAACGACTACCTGATCGACATTTACGTCAAATACGGCTTGAGCCGGAATCTCCAACTTTCAATCGTTATGGCGGGCGCGACCGGGCAAGAACGGATGCGCAAAATGCTGCGCTCGCTTCGCGCGGAAGGCTTGGAATCGATCGGTGGAAGCAAAGTGACGGACATGACCGATCTGCGCGATGAAACCGGTCGATTCGGCCCGATCAAATCGGAAACGGACAACATCAGCCGCAACGTTTTGCTGTTCCATCTCGACAACGGATTCCGCGTTGGAGTTCGCCCATCCGGAACGGAGCCGAAGGCCAAAATTTACATCGAAGGCTCGACCGATCTCGCAACCGCCGAGGATTATTACAAAGTGCGTGACGCGCTTGATGAGACGCTCCTGGCGCTTGGTCAGGATTTTGCTGCGGCGGGCCTCGAACGCGCTGGAGTCAGCGCGGATGATCCGAGCGTCAGGGTTCTCGGAGTGCAAGAGCTTGAGCAGAAGAAGAATTTCGACAGTTTCTGGCGGACGAAAATCGGGGGCTGACGCGCGGTGCCGAAATCAGCAGCTGCTGACTTTTGATTGGGTCGTCACGCCGGTTTCTCATCGATGAATCCCTCGACTCGCCAGCAAGCCCACGCTAAAAATTCTCATGTCCGACGAACAACCCACGATTGCCAGCAAGAAGCCCGCCGTTTTCAAAATTGAGCCCGGAACCTACTGGTGGTGCTCCTGCGGAAAGTCGAGCAACCAGCCGTGGTGCGACGGCAGCCACGCGGGGACCGGATTTCAGCCGAAGGAAGTCGTGATCGACGAAGCGAAGCAGGTCGCGATGTGCAACTGCAAGCATTCGGCGAACAAGCCGTTCTGCGACGGCGCGCACGCATCGCTCTAAAGCAGAGCGCGCGATTTTTTCTGAAGTTCCGCCCTAACCGGTCCGCCGATTCGGCAAAACAGTCTTCATAAGACGGCTTTGAAGGCCTATGCCCTGACGCTGCGAGGCGCAGGAGTAAGTTTTTTCTACGCTTAGCATCAATGAAACGTTCCCCGATTCATTTCTCCACAATTCTCGCTATTTTGTGCGGAAGCGCGTCCTCACAAGACGAAAAACCGGAAGACGCGGTCATGCCGGAGGCGCACTTTGCTCTTCTCGAAACGATCCCAAAACTCCGCTCTGCAATCTGTGGCTCTCGCAGCTCAAGGGATGCGGAATCATTCGGCGATTTCGACCAGCGTGATCCAGCAGCTGCTGGAAGCCTGAGCCATCTCCCCGAACCAACCTCGAGCCCGAAATTACACGCCTCTTACCCGCTTCAGGACTCCGTTTCCCAAATTTTATCGACTTCCGAGTCTGACTTTTCCTTCCGAGTCCTTGCGCGAACCGGGAGGAGATTAGACGGGGAAATCTTGCTCGCGAATTCAGCAGCAGGCTTCCGCTCAGGCTTAGTCGAAACTGGCAACGACAGAACAATTGCTACGTAATCAGCTTCTCCGACCCCACGGAACGGCACAAAATACTGCCCCTCACCTCGGTTTACCCATTCACCGTGATCTGCAGAAGTTGGCGCACTCGAATCATAACCTTTCGGCAGAAACGCCCCCGGCTGATTTTGTGCGGCGATCCATTCCACCTTTGCAGGAGCATTGCCAATTAAAGCGGGTTCAGCCGGCATTGGATCTGATTTTGAAAACGGAGATTTGATCTTCGGCGTTTTCAGGCAACCGGCTGAGGAAAGCATCAGCACAGTTAAAAGGATGATCGAGGACAAGTTTTTCATGGTAATGTCAGGGTCAACAAATGCACCTTGCACCAATGTTTGTCGATCTATTTTCAGAGAGTCTCGCTCAAGACAATTCCTGATCAGGATCAGAGAACCAGAGAGGAAAGCGGCTTGGCGATCGACAATTGTTCCCGCCTGAAGCTTCGAAGGTCAGGCGTCAGTGCCAAATCGCCCCCTGTCGCTCTCACAAACTTCCAAACATGAGCGAATCGAAGTTGACGAAACGCGCACCCCAGCCATATTCCGCTTTCGAAAATTTCGACGCATTTTTCACTTCATTGGTCAGGTGGCTGAGTGGTCGAAAGCGCTTCTTTGCTAAAGAAGTGAACTCGCAAGGGTTCCGTGGGTTCGAATCCCACCCTGACCGCCATTCTCCGCTTAGCACACCTACCAATCATCGGGGGGGTTAACCAAATACTGGTAAAGGTTTCTTTTTCCAACTGGGGATTCAAAGGGGGTTCGAAGCGGTTACCCCATCAGTTATCGCCACTTAATCGCCATTTAGCGCCACTAAAAAGTTGCAGTTAATCGCCACTAACAGCAGTTTATCGGCACGGCACGCGACATTGGTCCCGCTGAAGGATACGAGTAAGGATCGATGGGTGATTTCATTGCCCAAGTCCCTGTCGGCGACCGGCAAACGCCAGCGAGAATACTTCCGCACCAAGGTGGAAGCTGAGAAGCGTTCCGATCAACTCCGGCGTCTCGAGGCACAAAGTGCGCGCGCCGTGAGAGTGGCGGGACCAAAGTTGATCAAAGACGCGGTCAACTATGACGAGCTTTTCCGCGACATCTATGGTTTCGAAGACGGATTGGCTGAGGCGTGTGAGGCTTTCATGGCGCGACTGGACCTAGAGAACAAAGTGCATCCTTCGCAGAGCTACTAGTGTTTAGCCAAGCCTAAACTGGCGGAAATTATAATTACCATAACTTGTACTTTTAGAAAGTGTGGTTCTGTTAATTGATGCCAAAGAAAATGCATCACATAATGTTAGAGATCGAAGAGCGCGGAAAAGACTCTCGAAGTTAGCTGGGAGTCAGAAGGCAGCTGCGCTCAAAGTGCAACGAGCCAGGGCCATGCTTGCAATGGACTGCGTCGTGTTAGTACAAGACAATCTCAATACGCACAATAACGCATCGCTCTACAAGCGTTTCGCACCAGACAAAGCGCGTCGCCTTTCACAGAAACTTGAGGTACACTACACGCCCAAGCATGGAAGCTGGCTCAACATGGCCGAAATAGAAATTTCGCTGATGTCGCGCGCCGCGCTGAAACCCCGGATTCCAGGTCTTGAGCAATTCAGGCACATCAACAGTGCAAACGCTCAGGAAGTGTCCCTAACATCGTTAAAACACTGATGGATTGGAGGACTCCACGATGCGGAGTCCTTAAGAAGGATTAACCTTCAATCCATCCAAATGACACCTGAACAAATCATCGAAAAAGTGTTGGCGCAAGCCAACGACGACGACGCGGTCGAAGTTTTTCAAGAGACCCTGCGAAGTTGTGTAAGAATCGGCCTTTTCCGGGCGATGAAAGCAGAAGTTGACTTGCTGTGCGGGCCAAAATATCATCCTGACAAAGCCAGCGAGTTCCACCGTGCAGGCAGCGAAAAAGGCCATGCTTTCATCAACGGAACCAGGGAATCAATCCAACGCCCCAGAGTGCGCTCCACAGAAAGCCAGGAGATTGGCTTGGAGACCTATCGCCTCGCCAGCAATCAGCGAGGAGTTTTCGAGCAGGTCGTAGAAGCGATCAGCGCTGGTATGCCTGTCAGGGGCGTGGAGAAGTGTTTTAACGGTGCGGTAAAACGCACGCAGGCCAGCGAAATGTGGGTCGAAAAGAGTCGAGCCGAACTGGAGCGATTGCGCTCGCGTTCGCTTGTGGCTGAGGATTGGTTGGCAATGTGGATTGACGGCGTTCACATTGGAAACCAGCAATGTGTGGTGGCAGCGATCGGACTGCATGCCGACGGAACGAAGGAGGTTCTCGATTTCGAGCCCGGTGCCAGCGAGAGCGCTGAGGTGTGCCAGTTGCTGTTTGAGCGCATTCAGGACCGCGGATTTGGTCCGCCATTGGATCGGCGATTGCTGATCCTGCGTGATGATTCCAAAGCGCTGAAGAAGGCGATCAGCAAATTTTACCCGGAAGCTGTGCAGCAGGAATGCTTGATTCATTGCGAGCGTGTCGTGGGCGCAAAGCTCCCGAACAAGGCCAGAGAAGAAGCAACTCGGCTTTTCGCGAAGCTCCGAAATGCTGAAGGATCTGACGCAGGAAAAGAGGCTTTTGGCGAGCTTCTTAGTCATGTGGAGAAGCACAATCAGAATGCAGCAGACTGTTTGCAGCAGAGGCAAGATGGTTTGCTGGCGTTTTTTGAGCTTAATGTCTCGGCGACTTTGAATCCAAATTTCCTAAGCACGAATGTTATAGAGAACGTGTTTCGAAATTGGCGAAAACACACTCATCACATCAAACGCTGGCGGACGAAGAAAAGCGACATGGTCAGCCGATGGGTGGCAACCGGGCTGCTGGCGGCCGAAGAGGGGTTCCGCCGAGTTCGCGGCCACTGTCATTTGTCGGAGCTGGAAGAGGCCCTGAAGCGCCAGCAAGTGGAGTTGGCTTCCGTTCAAGCAGAAGCCGCTACCGCGTCTTCTGCTTGAACTCCAGCCGACTCCACTTGCTGATTGAATTTTCCCAAAACCTCAACTACGAATCAATAGCCTTCTCCGATCTTCAGAAGTTTTAACGACGGCAAAGACATCTCCCAATTCTGGCAAATCCCCCAACAAAACCAAAGAGTAATCCGTCACTTCCAACTCGATCGCGATAAGGCCGCCTGCGGCAACAAAAAGCCCCTGCCAAGTCTCCTCGGCAAGGGCTTTTCGGATTTTGTCTTTCGGTGAGGCTTACCCCTCCAACGCCGCCTGAGCAGCTGCCAATCTCGCGATCGGGATCCGGAAGGGGCTGCAGCTGACGTAGTTCAGGCCAAGTTTGTGGCAGAACTTCCAACGGTG
>JBLHKS010000110.1:0-24114 GCA_047620505.1 Verrucomicrobiales bacterium
GGTGTCGAACCGGGCTACTCGCGCTGAACGTCGTCCCTTGAAACTCAGCCGGCAGAAAACCTGGCCCCCAGTTGTTGATGCTCGCCTGCGGAACTCCACGCGGATCGGGGATCGAAACGAAGGCCGGCAGATTCTGATTATCGCTTCCGAGCGCGTAGCTGACCCAACCTCCCATGCTGGGAAAACCATCCTGAACGAACCCGGTCGAAAGGAAATTTTCCGCCGGACCATGGGTGTTCGACTTGCTCGTCAGCGAATGAACAAAGGCGATGTCGTCCGTTAACTCCGCAAGATGCGGAACCATGTCGGAAACCATTTTTCCAGTCTGACCGCGCGGGCGAAACTCGTACTGCGGCCGCGCCAGGTTGCCTGCCGGGCCTTGAAACGTCACCGCTGGCCCGCCTTCAAGCGGCTTGCCGTCGTGCTTGATCAACTCTGGCTTATAATCCCAGGTTTCCAGCTGGCTAACGGCTCCAGCGCAGAAAATGACGAGAACGTTTTTGGCTTTGGCAGGATAGTGGGGCTGCCGAGGCGCGTAAGGCCGAGAGGGGTCGATCAACGGACGATCATCTGCGATTAGCCCTTCTTGGGAGAGGAGGTTGGCGAGCGCGATCGAAGAAAGCGCGGTTGCGTTGTTCGTCAGAAAATTTCGCCGATCCAGCAGCTGCTGGCCGTTTCGAGAGAGAGTTTCGGCGGTTGGGTTCATGGGAGAAAAAGGAATTCGCTGCTGTTAAAAAGCGCTCGGCAAAGGGTTGCTAAGCCGTGTTCGTTCACGACGGAAATTGCATCAGCCAGCTCGTCAGAATCCGGATCGCGGCCGAGGGAAATCTGGTAGGCTCGTCGAACCTGATTCGGACTTTCCGCGCCAGCCTCAGCCTCGATTCGGTTGGCGAAAGCTGCGGATTCTTCGATCGTGAAGCGGCTGTTGAAAAGGTTTAGCGCTTGGATCGGAGTGGTCGACTGACGGCGGCGCGAGACGCTCTGTCCAGCGTCGGGACAGTCGAAAGCGCCAAAGACCGACTCGCGTTCCATCCGGATTTTGTGCGCGTAAATCATTCGCCTCAGACCGTCGCCGCTGAAGGATTCGATCGGCGGAAAGCCGCTGAGCCCGCCGCGTGATTTGAAGAGATCGAAGCCCGGTCCGCCGGCTTTGAGATTCAAGCGTCCGCTTACCTCGAGCATCGTGTCGCGGATCGTTTCCGCTTCCAATCGGCGTGCCGGAAACCGCCAAAGTAACCGGACGTCTCCGTCTTTCGCCTGGGCAGCTGAGTTGAATTGGCTCGACTGTCTGTAGGTCGCGGTGAGGACGATCAGCCGATGCATGTGCTTGATCGACCAGCCCGAGCGGATGAATTCGGTGGCGAGCCAATCGAGCAATTCAGGGTGAGTCGGTTTGGCCCCCGCCCATCCGAAATCGTTGGTGCTTTCGACTAAGCCAATACCGAAGTGGCCTTGCCAGATCCGGTTGACCATCACTCGGGCGGTCAGCGGATTTTCTGGTTTCGTGATCCACGCAGCTAGCGCGAGACGGCGCTCCTGATCGGTTGCTTCTTTTGGTAAGCTGATATTTCCGAGCGTTGTCAGCACTGCGGGCATGACTTCTTCCTGCGGCTGCTCGGGATCTCCGCGATGGAGAAGATGCATCGGTTCCGGCGTCTTGAATTTGCCCGCGTAGACTCGCTGAGCGTCGACGAACTTTTTGATCTCGGCCTCCTGAGCTGTTTTCTGAGCCAGCAGCTGCTCGGCGTGTTCTTTTTGGGCGGGATCGAAATCCGGCACGATTTTTTGTTCCGGATCAAACGGTTTGCGGTCCGTCGATCCAGCCACTGCCTTCCATTCGCCATCAGATCCGGCGACTTCAATTCGGTAGTCCAAAGGAAGTCGGTCTTTGTATTTTTCCTCGCGGTCGCGTCCCCAGACGACGCGCTCGATCTCGAATTCCTCTGGAAATTCCAGCTCAACCCAGCCGGTCGCGCCCTTGAGCATCCAACTCCTGGAATTGCCGTAGCTGCCGTCGTTGATCTGCTTCAACTCGTGTCGATTCGGCTGCTCGGTGCTGCCGGAAGCGGTCGGAATCGTGCCCCGGCTGGCTAACGCAATGTTCGCACCTCCGACGTCGAAAACTTCCAGCTCATCGATGCAGGCCTCGTATTGATTCGTCGAATTAATCACGAAACGCAGCCTCTTCGTCTTCACTGGAGCGAACCGTTCCGTGTTCGCCTTCGCGTTTACCGGAGCTCGTTCGATTCCAGAATTCGCCAACGGAACAAGGTCGGCCAGAGCCTTGTCGATCGGCCCTAATTTTGCTCTCATCTCAGCGAGTTTGGCTTCAGCTCCGGGTCTGTGAATCGGGCGATCGCCGTATTCGACTCCGGCAAAAAACGCCTGCATCGAATAATAATCTTTCGCGGAAATCGGATCGAATTTGTGGTCGTGACAACGCGCGCAGCCGATGCTAAGCCCAAGAAATGCTTCCCCCGTGTTGATCACGATCTCGCCCAACTCGTCTTGGCGGGCGAGCCGCTTCGACTCTTCGTCCTTGCCGATTTGGCCGGGAAGCAGAACGGCTGAGGTCACGAGAAACCCGGTTGCGGCGTCCTGACCCATAGCGTCGCCCGCGAGCTGCTCGCGAATGAATTGATCGTAGGGAGTGTCGTTGTTGAAAGCCGAAATCACGTAGTCTCGGTAAGGCCAAGCGTTAGGCCGAGGTGTGTTGACTTCGAACCCATGCGTATCCGCATAACGAACGACGTCAAGCCAATGCTGAGCCCAGCGCTCGCCATACCGCGGCGAACTCAGCAGAGAATCGACGATTTTTTCGTGGGCTCCCGCCGTTTGATCATCCTGAAACGCGGCGATTTGTTCTGGTGTCGGCGGCAGGCCGATCAGATCAAAGAAAACGCGTCGTAGCCAAGTTAGCCGATCGGCTTCCGGCGACATCGAAAGGCCGTTTTCCGACAGCCGAGCGAGAATCAACGAATCGATCGTCGGTGAGCCACCCAGCTTGGCGATCGGCTTGAAACTCCAGTGATCCCGCTTGTCTTCGAGCTTAGCCAAGTCAACGCCGTCTGGCCAAACCGCTCCCTCGTTAACCCAGGTTGTTAGAGTTTTGATCTCCGCCGCCGAGAGTCGATCGCCTTTGGGCGGCATGAGCAGATCTTCTTCCTCACCACGCACGAATTGAATCAGCGGACTCTCGTTAGCCTGCCCGGGAACGATCGCCGGCGCAAAATCGATGCCGCCTTTGAAAGCTTCGGATTTTATGTCCAGCCGCAGCCCGGATTTCTGTTTTTCCGCGCCGTGACAATCGTAGCAGTGCTCTTCAAAAATCGGCCGAACATCGCGGACAAAATCGACCGTGTTCGCAAATTGCGTGACCGGAAAGCCAAGCAGAAAAGTGGCGATTGCCGTGAATCTGCGCAGGAAGCGGTTGTTCTGTTGATTTTCGTCCGGAGTCATCGTCGTCGCAAAAGAACTCAGAAACATCGCGCGGCCTAGCGCAAATTTCTTTCACTTGCCTTTGCTTGTGCGCGGATGGAAATGCGTCAATCTCCGGCGCATGAAAAAATTCCGAGGTCTCGTAAAAACCGCCCTCCCTCTTATCCTTCTTGCGATCGGAGGACTATTGTTAGTCGCTCAATCTCCGAAACTGGCCCCAGCAGCTGCTGATCCGCCCGAGAAACTGAAAGCCCTCTACGTTGGCGGCGGGTGCTGCCACGATTACGATACGCAGAAGCTCTTGATCAAAGCCGGGCTCGAAGCGCGGGCGAACATCGAGGTCGACATCGTTCATCAAGGCGGGACGACGACGGACGCGATGATCGATCTCTACAAAGATCCGGATTGGGCCGATGGCTACGATGTCGTGCTCCATCACGAATGTTTCGCCGCGGTGAAGGACAAGAATTTCGTCGACGGCATCCTCAAACCGCACCAGAACGGCGTGCCGGCCGTCGTGATCCACTGCGCGATGCACTGCTACCGCGTCGACGACGATCGCTGGTTCAAATTCTGCGGCGTGCGATCGCACGGCCACGGCAAGCACTACCCACACGAGGTCCTCAACGTCAACGCGGCTCACCCCGTCATGCAGACGTTTCCCGCAGGGTGGTGGAGTCCGCAGGGCGAGCTCTACCACGTCGCCGAAGTTTACGAAACGACCACGCCGCTGGCGACTTCCAAGGATACTGAGCAGGGCAAGGATCACGTCAGCGTTTGGGCGAACGACTACCAGGGCACGCGGGTTTTCGGAACAACGTTAGGCCATCACAACGAGGTTTTTCAAGCGCCGGAGTTCATGAAGATGCTGACGCGTGGAACGCTCTGGGCGGCGGGAAAACTGGACGATGCGCACCTGAAGGAGTTCACGCCGAAGTCGTTGATGAAGCCGATCGACTTGGCCTTGGGCAAGGCGGCGACTGCGTCGAGCGAGGAAACTGGGAAGCAGAATTTTGCGCCGAAAGCGTTCGATGGAGATCCGAAAACGAGGTGGTGCGCATCGGGCGCGAGCTTCCCGCAGTGGCTCCAGGTCGACCTTGGTGAGCCGCAAAAAATCACGGGCGTGGCAATCAGCTGGGAGTCCAAGAACAACCAATACGATCACAAAATCTGGGTGTCGTCCGATGGCGAGACTTGGGCCGGGCTCGCCGAAAACAGCGAAACCGAGGCAAGGTTCGTCAAAGTCGAAGTGTTAGGCACGAGCGCGGGCGGCTGGGCGTCGATCTGGGATTTTGAAGTCCACGGAACCGAGATGGTCGAGGTCAAATCGGAGCTGGCAGCTGCTGGTTCACAGGAAGCCGAATTGCTTAAGACCGTGAAGGTTCCTGAGGATTTCGAAGCGACGATCTTCGCGATGCCGCCGGCCGTGAACTACCCGACCTTCGTCAAATCCACGCCAGAGGGCGTCGTGTTCGTCAGTCAGGACAAAAATGGTTCGCTCGCGCGCGATCCGATGCGTGGATCGATCCTGCGTTGCGAAGATCTCGATGGCGACGGCCGGGCCGATCAGGTGAATCGATTCGTGGCCAACGTCGACTCGCCGCGCGGTCTGGAATGGGACGGCGAATGGCTCTACTGCCTGCATCCCCCAAACCTAAGCCGCTATCGCGACACCGACGGCGACAACGTCGCGGACGACGAGCAGCTGCTGGTCGAAGGAATCGCGTTTGGCTTCGAAGATCGCCCCGCCGATCACACATCGAATGGAATCACGTTAGGCATCGACGGCTGGATTTATTGCGCGATCGGCGACTTCGGTTTCATGAATGCCAAGGGCACGGACGGGACCGAGTTGCAGTTCCGCGGTGGTGGCGTTGTCAGGGTGCGTCCGGACGGCAGCGGTCTTCACATTTTCAGCCGAGGCACGCGTAACATTTACGAAATCGCGGTCGGCCCGACGCTCGAAGCGTTCACGCGCGACAACACGAATGACGGCGGCGGCTGGGACGTCCGGCTGCATCACTTCACTGGGCTCGATCACCACGGTTACCCGAGTCTCTACATGAATTTCGATGAGGAAATCGTTCAGCCGTTGCGCGACTACGGCGGAGGCTCCGGAGTCGGCTCGGTTTGGATTGACGAACCTGGTTATCCCGAAGGTTATCGGAATGTGCCCTGCACCGTCGACTGGGGCCCGGGCTGGGTCTACGTCCACGAAGTCGAGCCTAACGGAGCCACTTTCAGGGAGGTCGAGCAGCGCGAATTCGTCAACGTTCCTCGCGCCACCGACGCGACGATCGCAGCGACCGGCGAGCTGTTCGTCAGCAGCTGGAAAGACGGCCGATTTGCGTATGACGGCGAGAACATCGGTTACGTCGCGCGGGTCCAGCCGAAGGGGCACGAAGCGCGGCCAGTTCCCGATTTCAAAAATCTCGATCCGCTCAAACTGGTCGAACTTTTCGAAGACTCGAGCTTCACGGTTCGCCGCGCGGCGCAGGAGGAACTGCTGCGTGCGGGTTTGAACGACACGATCGTGGGCGCGCTCTGGGACTTGATCAAAACCACGGAATCCGAGGCCTCTTGCGCCGCAGCCCTGTTCACTCTCGCTCGAGGAATGGGCGGGGACAACGCCAGCCCGCTCTGGAACATGAAGGACTGGCTGCCGGCCGCGCTGAAGAAATTTCCCGAAGTCACGACCCGTTTCCTCGCCGAAGTTGGCGAGCCGATCGATGATCCGAGTATCGAAATCGTCGCCACCAACGCTGCCGTGCGCCTCGAAATCGTACGCTGGCTCGCCGCGACCGCCGATGGCCCTGACACGTTGCTGGACATGACCGCCGATGACGACCCGATCGTCCGGCACGCTGCGATCAACGCGCTCGCCCAAACTGAAGCCGTCGAAACTTGCTTGGCAGCACTCAGAAATCTTCAGCTTGACGAACTTCACCCCGGCGCGCTTCGGGCGCTTCAACAACTGCACCGCAAAGACGTCATCGACGGTCTGTTCCACAACTTACCAGACATGCCGCCTGGCGACAGAGACACAGTGGATTTGCAGAGCGGAATTTTCCGCACTCTGGCAAGGCTCTACTTCAAAGAGGGCGAGTGGAACAAGGAAAGCTGGGGCACACGTCCGGATACCAGCGGACCGTACTACAAGCGGGTAACTTGGGAAGAAAGCGAGCGGATCGGAACGATCCTTCGCGCGGCACTCTCCAGCGGAGGGCCGGAGCTGATCGCAGAGATTTCGCGGAACCAGATCGACCTCGACGAGACGATCCCCGCAGCAATCGAAATGGCGGACAAGTATTCGGAGGCGGAGAAATCGCTCGTCGCCTTGCTCAACAAAAAAGGTCAGACGCCGAACGAGGCGATCCCCGTCCTCATCCGCGTCGCGAAAGCCGAGGACCGCGACGGCACCCTCCGCCTCAATGCGGCGCGCTGCCTCGCTCGCGTGGACGACGACACGGCTTTCGAGATCGCCTTCGACCTCGCCGTCCGCCGCGATGAGATCGAGTCGATCCCGCACGTCAAAAACTGGCTACGCGACGAAATTTTCCGCAACCCGGGCAACGAAAATCGATACGAAATGATCATTGGCTTCACGCGCGGCGAGGACGAAAAGGCCGGGCGACTGGCTTGGAGCCTGCTCCTCAAGCTAACCGAAAAAAAGCCGCTCGCGCCGGAAACGAACGGGGAGATCGAGACCGCGATCAAAGCCGCTCAAACCGAGCCGAAGCAGCACGTCCGGCTCCTCAACGCGATTCGTGAACTCAAACACGGTCAGTCGAAGGAGATCGTGATCGCAGCAGCTGCTGGTGCCGACGCCAACGTCGTCAAGGCCGCCGAAGCCGCTGCAAAAACGCTGAAGATCGACCTCAAACCCGCCGCCAAACCGACGGGCCTACTCATCGCCACGCTCAAAATTGGAGACGTGTTAGAACAGGTCGAAAAGATCAAGGGAGACGCCGAGCGCGGCGAAATTCTCTTCACGCAGCTGGCTTGCGCGACCTGCCACACGGTCAAAGCCGACGACCCGCTCAAAGGGCCGTTCCTCGGAAACATCGCCGAAACCTACAAGCGCCGCGAGTTGGCCGAGATGATTCTCGATCCGAACAAATCGCTAGCGCAGGGCTTCAAGACGAACCTGTTCGAGTTGAAGGACGGCGGCGTGATCGTGGGGTTTGTTACCAAGGAAGCGGCCGACGCGATCGAGGTCCGCGACGCCACCGGCAAGGCGACCACGCTCAAGCCTGACCAAATCAAAAAGCGAACCGAGTCCGAGGCCTCGATCATGCCGCCGGGGCTGGTCAACAACCTGAGCGTCGAAGACTTTGCGGCGCTGGTGGCTTATCTCGAAGGAAAGAAGTAGGAGCGCATTTCAGATTGCGTCGAGCCGCTCGAGACGACATTTTAGCTCCTCTGAAAAACCCCGAACGCTCGATTTGTCTTTTCAGGCAGCTTGCGAGGGGCCAGAATTCCCGACGTGATCCCCATCGCTTCAATCATCGGCGTCATCGCCTTCGCAGCGGACGGACTGCCGAATGCAGACCACTGGGCTTATCAACCGCTGATGCCGATCGAGCCGTCCGCAGGCGTTCACCCGATTGATGGGTTCGTTGGCGAGCATCTTGAGCAGGCTGGTCTGAAATCAAACCCGCCTGCCGATCGGCGCACCTTGATTCGTCGGCTCTATTTTGATCTCCACGGCCTGCCGCCAACTCCGGAGGCGATCGATTCCTTCCTCGCCGATTCGACCGACGATGACGCGGCCGTCGCCAGTTTGATCCAGCAGCTGCTGGGCGAGCCGGCTTACGGCGAGCGTTGGGCGCGGCACTGGCTCGATGTCGTTCGCTACAGCGAGAGTCAGGGCTTCGAGCGCGACAAATTCCGGCCGAATTTCTGGCATTACCGGGATTATGTGATCCAGAGCTTTAACAGCGACAAGCCTTACAAGCGGTTCGCTCAAGAGCAGGTCGCGGGCGACGTTTTGCAGCCGTTTACCAAGGAAGCGATCATCGCGACTGGATTTCTCGTCGCTGGACCGTGGGACGAAGTCGGCAACAGTCAGAAGAGTCAGGTGATGAAGCGGCGGGTTCGGGAAGAGGATCTGGAAGACGTTATCGCCGTTGTTGGGCAGACGTTTCTCGGCGTCACGATCAATTGCGCTCGCTGTCACGATCACAAGTTCGATCCGATTTCGGCGAAAGATTATTACGCGTTCAAGGCCGTGTTTGAGGGCATCCGGCACGGCGAGCGCGACGCGTTTGGCGAAAAAGTTTACGCCGCCAATCGGCAGGATCCGGGGCCGACGCATTTTCTTGAGCGCGGGGACACAAATCTGCAAGGCGAGGTGATTGCGCCGGCCGGATTGAGCGCTTTGTCAGGCGATCTCGGCCTGGCTCCGACGGTGAAGGACGCTGAGCGCCGACTGAAATTCGCGGAGTGGCTTACGGCCGAGGAAAACCCGCTCTTTGCCCGTACGATCGTCAATCGCATCTGGCACTACCACTTCGGCGCTGGGCTCGTGAAAACGCCGAACGATCTCGGCGTCAGCGGCGGCGATCCGTCTCATCCGGAGCTGCTCGACTGGCTTGCGGCTGAGTTCGTGCGTCAGGGCTACTCGCTGAAGAAGCTCCACACTCTGATTCTGACTTCGCAAACCTGGCGGCAGAGCTCGGACTCCCAGCCAGCAGCTGCTGAGAAGGACGCCGACAACCGCTTGCTCTGGCGGTTCGCACCGAAGCGACTCGAAGCGGAGGCGATGCGAGATTCGATGCTCGCGATTTCTGGCGAGCTGAATCGGAAAGTGGGAGGTCCGAGCGTTCAGCCCTTTGATCTGGTAATCGACAACACGCATTTCTATACGTTTAAGGATTCGGGCGAGCCGGAATTCAATCGGCGAACGATTTACAGGGCACAGATTGCTTCGTTACGCGATTCGCTGATGGATTCGCTCGATTGCCCGAGCATCGGCCTCAAAGCTCCGGCTCGTAGTGAGACCGCAACGCCGGTCCAAGCGCTTTCGCTGATGAACAATTCGTTCGTCGATCGGCAATGCCAGAAATTCGCCGAGCGGCTCGTAGCCGAGAATCCAAGAAGCTTCAAAGCGCAGATCAAGCGGGCGTTTCTTCTCGCCCTCGGCAGGTCGCCCACGGCTGAGGAAATGGAGAAGTCTGTGGCTCTGCGCGGCGAGCACTCGCTTGAGGAAGTCTGCTGGGCGCTGCTCAATTCAACCGAGTTTATTTTTGTGCGTTGACTGAGCCCTCGCGCTTCTGCTGTTTCACAAGCGCGAGCGAGCCTTGCCATCCGGGATTGTCGCTCTAAATTTCCGCCATGATTGAGATCCTCGATATCCCGAGCATTCGTGAGCGCGTCGCCCCGATTTCGATTGAAGACTACCACGCCATGATCGACGCGGGCCGGTTTGACGATCGGAGCGTGGAACTATTGGAGGGAGTAATTGTCGATAAAATGTCCAAGACCGAATTGCATCTGTTTCTAGTCGTGTTGCTTGAAGATTTGCTGAAAAAAGCGTGCGATGGGCTCGACTTGTGGGTTCGCAAAGAAGACCCGATCGAAACTCAAGACTCTGAACCGGAGGCCGATTTATCCGTGGTTGAAGGCAGCTTCCGAGACTACCGGAACACCAAACCAACGACTGCGCGTTTTGTTATCGAGGTCGCCGTCACCAGCTTGGCGAGAGACCGGGCGAAGGCTCCGATTTACGCGAGCGCGGGCATTCCAGAATATTGGATTGTCAGGCCGGAGGACGAGGTGATCGAAGTCTACCGAAACCCGCGGGCGGGCATTTACGCCGATTCCTTTGAAGTGAGTTCTAACGAAACGATCGATTCAGTGGCTATTCCTTCCTTCTCGCTTTGTCTAGCGAAGGAAATTTCTAACTGAACGAATAGCCCAGATGCTAAGGCGAAAATTTGCAGAATCGGGCGTCGGAGTCGGGCTCGGCCTGATGGCAGCCAACTCGCTGATCGCCGAATCCTCGCCGTACGGAGCTAAGCAAGTCCAGTTCAACCCGCGTGCCAAACGCGTGATCCATATCTGCGCGCTCGGCGGGATGAGCCACGTGGACACTTTCGATTACAAGCCTGAACTCGCGAAACGGCATGGCGAGGAATACAAAGCCGACGACTACGATCCGTTCTTCGGAAAGCCCGGAAAACTATTGAAATCGCCGTTCGAATTTGCTCAGCACGGCGAGTCAGGCCGTTGGGTTTCGAGCCTCTTCCCGCACGTCGCGACCTGCGCCGATGAACTGACTTTCGTGTATTCGATGCATTCGAAAAACTCGAATCACACACCGGCGACGTTCCTCGAAAACACCGGCTTTTCATTCAATGGCTTTCCGGGTCTGGGTGCGTGGGTTTCTTACGGCTTAGGATCGGAAAATCACGATCTCCCGGCATTCGTTGTGCTGCCGGATCCGCGTGGGCTTCCAGCTGGTGGATCGATCAACTGGTCGTCCGGATTTCTGCCTGCCGTGCACCAGGGAGTTGCGTTTCGACCGGAGGGGGAGCCGATTTCTGATCTCCAAACACCGAAGCGAATTGCGCCTGAAGCCCGGCGAGCAGCTGCTGGTTTGCTGAGGAACCTGAACCGTGGATTTGCCGATGCTCATCCGACTGAAAGCGCGTTTGAAGCTCGGATTCGGGCTTATGAACTTGCGGCAAAAATGCAGATGAGCGTTCCGGATCTCGTTGATGTCGACAAGCATGAAACTGCGGCGACGAAACGGCTTTACGGCTTGGAAAATGAGGCTAGCGCCGGGTTTGGGCGGAACTGTCTTTTGGCGAGGCGGCTCTGCGAGCGCGGGGTGCGTTTCGTCCAGCTTTTCAACGGCGGCGCGTTTGGCGGGCGGCCGCGGAAAAACTGGGATGCGCACGAAGACATCGTGCTCAATCACGGAAATCAGGCGGCGACGCTCGACCACCCGGTCGCAGGCTTGATCAAAGATTTGAAATCACGCGGGATGCTTGAAGAGACGATCGTTCTGGTAACGAGCGAGTTCGGACGCACGCCCGCGACTGAGGGTCTTGGCGGCAAAGGACGTGATCATCATCCGGACGCGTTCACGGTCTGGATGGCAGGCGGCGGTTTTAAACCGGGAATGGGATTCGGCTCAAGCGATGAACTCGGTTTCAAGGCCGCAGATCAGCCGAAGGAGTTTTATGATATCCACGCAACTCTTCTGCATTTGTTAGGAATGAATCACGAGGAGTTGACGTTTTATCATAACGGAATTCAGCGTCGATTGACCGACGTTCACGGAAAGGTGATTCATGAGATTCTTGCTTAGCATTTTGCTTCTGCCAGCTTTCGCGTTTGGGGGCGTTGGCGATCCGCAAATCAAAACTGACCATCCTTGGTATCCTGGCGAACTTGCGATTTCCACGTTCGATCGGCTTTTTGAAACACAGGCCGCTGCCTACGAACGTGTCACGGGCAAGCGCCCTGAATCCGACGAAGACAAGGCTCTCGCCGCCTGGTTCTGGCGAAACACTCACTATTGGCATGGCACGGGCGGCGGACGCGATCTCTGGGGCGAGGGGCTCAATCAAGGGAAAGACAAGCGGCTGCGCGAGTATTGGAATGGCATGTTCGGCTACGGATTCGGGCTTTGCGGGACGACGCATTCGCAATGGACGGTCGAGATCGACACGCTGCTTGGTCGCGGCCGAGGTCGAGGAGTAGGCGTAGCGGGGCACAACGCGTTTGAGGTTTTTCTGCGCGGCGGTTCGTACGGCGAGGATGGGCGTTGGGCGCTTCTCGATCACGATCTCTCCACGGTGATTTTCGACGAAACGGGGAGCCGCCTGATCTCGATCGGCGAAATGCAGGCGAACGTGGATCGCTGGATCGACCGCCGTTTCAAGCCGGATCGCCAACGCGGCTGGCTGGTTTGCGGGCTGCATCCGAACGATGGCAATTCCTACAAAAAATACGCGGTTTCTGAGCCGCTCGCTGGTTACGCAGGGCCGCCTCCGATGGTTCATCTTCGACGAGGCGAGCGGATGCGCCGCTATTTCGAGCCAGGTCTTGAGGACGGCAAGACGTTCGTCTTCTGGGGGCGTAACGGAAATGCTGGCGACATTCCGGGGCCCGAGCGTTCGCGGACCTGGGTGAATCAGCCGGAGGCGATGAACGGATCGAAAACCGGGACAGCTCACGTCACCGGTCAGGCTCGCTACGCGAATGTGGAGTACGTTTTCAGACCCGTTGACGGCGAAGGAATCGTCGATGTGGGCGAAAATTTCACGGTCTTCGATTTTCAAACGCCTTACGTGATTGCTGCGACGCCAGTCGATCTTCGGGCGGAGTGGGGGATCTATTTGCCGGGTTGTCGCAACGGTCTCGTCGTGCGGGCGGACGCGGATTTCTCGGTTTCGATCTCGGTTAATGCAGGTCGAGCCTGGTCCGAAGCCGGGAACCTGACCGGAGATCTGGATTTGACGGATTTGGTCAAAGGCCGCTCACAATATTGGATTCGTCTCGGTGCGTCGCCTCAGCAGCTGCTGGAATCGAATCTGGAAATCCGGACCGTTTGCCAGGCGAACGTGGCCGTTCTTCCTCGGCTTAAAGACGGCGGGACGAAGGTTTCCTATGCGGCTTCGAATCGATCGATCTTGTCGATTGGTCCGGAGTTGGAACTGGCGAAAAGCCACATTTTCAAGGGCGCGTTTGGCGAAAAGGAAGTGACGCTCCGCGCAAGGTCGAATAATCCGGTTACGCGAATTTACGCGGCCGCGCACATCGCTTCCGGCAACCCGCCGGACTCGGAAATTCGATACCAGATCGAGTACAGCGTCAACGATGGCGAAATCTGGTTGCCGTTGGTGAAGGATTGGCGCATTCCGCGGTTAGGCGACGATCCCGGCGATTTCTGGTCGCAGAGTTTCTGCTACGGTGAGGCCGAAGTCGACAACCCTGCGGACCGGCAGCTGCTGGTTCGATTTCGGAACGACGGCGGCAAGCGGTATCTGCGGGCTGAGATTCATCTCGCTCAGCAGCTTCCGACTGCCGATCCGCTCAAGATAACTTATGATTGGAGCGACGACGCAGGCGAGCACCAGGCATCCTCCGTTTTTGAGTCGGCTGGTGAATGGAAACTTGAGACCGGCGCAGATGTTCGAACGCGTTGGGTAGAAATGTCCCTGCCATGACAAGATTCAAGCATCCCCACCGCACTCCATATTTGCTCGTCCTTTTGACGATCCTTTTCCTCGGGATCCTTGCCTCGGCGCAAGAGCCCGAGGGTGCAAAACTTGGCGTTTGGACGAAAGAGGCGTCCCAGCAGTGGTGGGCAGACAATCCAGAGCCGCCTGAGTGGTTCGCGATGATCGAAAAAATGAACGTGACGCTGCGTGACGCGCATGTTGTTCACGGCCTGAGCGCGATGATCAGCAACTCGCATTGGACCGGCTGGATGATCCACACGCGTTGGCTGACGCTTTGCCCGGAAAACTGGGAAGTTCATCCGTTTTTCTCCAGCCCGGAGAATCGCGCGATTTTCGTCTCGTTAGGAAAAAATGAAGACCTTCGCGATCAGTTTCTGGCTGCGCTTTCGCCGGACGATGACGCCCATGAGGCGGTCACGATTCTCTGCCGAATTGCTCAAGCGCATCCCGAGGATTTCGTCGAATTTTCGGCGTTGGCCGTGGCTTTCGCGGTCGTTCACGATCAGCCGATTCCGGAATCCTGGCCGCATCCGTTTGTCGAAGGAGCGAAGGTTGCCTCAGGCGATCTGGATCCGGTTAACCGATTCGAATTCTACGTAAAATGTCAGCGAAACAAGCTGCTGCTGCACGACCTGAGGCGAATCACGGTTCGCAATCTGACCTTCCTGGTCGACACCACTTTGGAGTTCAAAGAACTTGGCTACGCGCAGCAAATCCGGCTTTCCAGCCCAAGTAAGCTCAAAGACCTTTACACGGCGGTTCCCTACAACATGAGCCGGATCAGCGGCCAGCGCTACATCTGGCCTGGAGCGACCTATCGATTGATCGATATCGGAAAGCAGGGCGGAATTTGCATGGACCAGGCGTTCTTCGTTTCCCAAACAGGGAAAGCCAAAGGCGTTCCCACGCTGATGTTCACTGGTCAGGGCGTCAGCGGCGAACACGCATGGGTGGGCTATTTCAATTCCAGCGGCCGTTGGGACATGGACGTTGCGAAATTTCGCAGCGAAAACTACCCGACTGGCCAAGCCTACGATCCACAAACCTGGCAGCTCATCAGCGACGCCGAACTGGCCGGCTTGATCCACGGATTGAGCGGTCAGGCTGGCTTTGGCCGGGGTCAGAAACTTCTGCAGTGGGCGGCTTTGAACAAAGGCGGCGAGTTTTATGGGGAGATCCTGAAACTGGCCCGCCAATCGATGGCGCAAGACCCTCGGCCCTGGAGATTGGAGGCCGATTTTCTCGAAGAAGCGGACACGCCGCCTGAGCAGTTGCTGGCGTTTTATCAGGAATGGGTCCGGAATTTTGCGCAGAATGCGGACCTTCTCGTGAAAGGCCAGATGCGGCTGATCGCGATCGTCGAGGAAATGGGGAAGACCGATCTCGCCGAGCGTTTGCGGGGCGAAGTGATGTCTCGCAACAAATCGAAGCGTTTCGATCTGGGAATCGCGATCGCGGCCGAGCCCGTTTTTCGGAACCTTCGCAAACGCCAATATGAAGTGGCCGAATCTGCGTTTGAAACCGCGATGCGCCGCTTTCGATCACAGGCTGGCGGGCATCTTTTCCATAACCTTTACCAGCCCTATATCCTGACATGTCTCCAGGAAGGCCAGAACCAACTGGCCGAGGATGCCCTGCAATTTGCCAAGGATTTCGATGCCGTTGGCGGATCGATTCTCGACAACGAGATCAAGGCCTTGAGCAATCGAGTTCAGCGGGCTCGGAAATAGCGAGTTTCGACCGACGGATCACGCCGACCGACTCAAAGGTATCGAGCGCAACACCCGTCGACTTTGAATTCGGTGCCTGTTTACTCGAATCGAATTGGCGATGGGACCCAGATTTGTTTGTCGATGGGGCGAGCCCGGCTTGGTTTTATCGAGTGATCGTTCAATAGACGATCGATCCAGTTTAGACTTGGTCGATCTGCAGGATTCGTTTATTTGAAGGGAAACCTCATGAAACAATTC
The DNA here is from genome assembly GCA_047620505.1 of Verrucomicrobiales bacterium. GTDB lineage: Bacteria > Verrucomicrobiota > Verrucomicrobiia > Verrucomicrobiales > DEV007 > JBLHKS01. The sequence goes on from JBLHKS010000110.1 coordinate 15,605, forward strand.
CCAGCAATTCTCTTTGTCTCGATCTTCCTTTTCGCCAGCAGCTGCTGGGCGCAGGGGAAGCCGAATTTCGTTTTCATCCTCTGCGACAATCTCGGTTATGGCGATGTTGAGCCGTTCTGGGACGGGACGCCGCATCGGACGCCGAATCTCAATCGAATGGCGAAGGAGGGGACGAAGTTGACGCACTTTTACGTGACGGCAGGGGTCTGTACGCCGTCGCGGTCGAGCATCATGTCGGGCTGCTATTCGCAGCGCGTGGGGATGCACAAAGTGCCGGTCGATGGCCACGTTTTGCGCCCGGTTTCGCCGCATGGGCTGAATCCTGACGAGGTGACGATCGCTGAAGTGCTCAAAGATCAGGGCTATGCGACGGCGATTCTCGGGAAGTGGCATCTGGGCGATCAGCCGGAGTTTTTGCCGACGAGTCAGGGGTTCGATTACTATTATGGGATCCCTTATTCGGATGACATGACGGCTCGGGATGATTGGAACGGCCGGAACTGGCCGCCGTTGCCGTTGATGGAGAATGAGAAAGTGGTCGAGGCACCGGCGGATCGCGACACGCTGACGAAGCGCTATACGGAGCGTGCTGAGGAGTGGATTCGAGAGCACAAGGAGGAGCCGTTTTTCCTGTTTTTCTCGCACGCGATGCCGGGGAGCACGAAGGAGGCGTTCGCCGGTCCGGATTTCAAAGGCAAGAGCGCGAACGGGACGTGGGGGGATTCGGTCGAGGAGATCGATTGGTCGACGGGGCGGATTCTGGACTTGTTAGAGGAGCTGGAAATCGCGGAGAACACGTTGGTGATCTGGACAAGCGACAACGGCGCCCCGAACAATCCAGGCGATATCAAGCGCGGGACGAATCGGCCGCTGTCGGGTCGGGGCTACACGACTTCAGAGGGCGGGATGCGGGTTCCGACGATCGCCTGGCAACCAGGAAAGGTCCTTGCCGGGGCGGTGTGCGCGGAGCTGGCGACGAGCATGGATTTGTTGCCGACTTTTGCTCGGCTCGCGGGCGGATCCGAGCCCAAGGATCGCATCATCGATGGAAAAGATGTCGCGAAGCTGATTTACGGCGTGGAAGGGGCGAAGTCGCCGCACGATGCGTTTTTCTACTATCAGTTGGATCAGCTTCAGGCAGTTCGTTCAGGGCCGTGGAAGCTTTTTCTGCCTCTCGAGAATCCGGCACGCCATGGGCGTTTCAAAAAAGGACCGACCGAGCAGTTGCTGTTCAATGTGGTTGAGGACATCGCGTCAGAAAACAATGTAGCGGCGGCGAATCCAGACATTGTGGCGAGGCTCACGAAACTGGCGAATTCGGCTCGCGCGGACCTCGGCGATACAGACCAAAAAGGGGCAGGCCAACGCCAACGCGGGCTTGTCGAAAACGCGACTCCACGAAAAATGGAACATTAAAGAAAGGCGAAGGAAATACCGGGTGGATTTTTGACGTGTGAAGGCAAGAGTAGACCGCTCTTACTTTTGTCTTTTCCGTCATGAAAAAAAATCGCCTTCAAATCATTTTCGTAGCCGGCCTGATCGTCTTGATCACTGCGGTCTGGATCAACGCCGGGTCGAATCGTTCCAAACTCCGCCAGTCGGAGAAAGCCATTCAGAGTGCGAAAGGATCGGCCGAGGAGCTGACCTCGGAAAGAGACTCTCTGCGCGGCCAGTTGAATCGCCTGACGGATGACCTGAAAACGGCCGAGGCGACCGGAGCGCAGAGCAAGGGCCAAGTGGAGAAGTTAATTGCGGATATTCGGAAGGTCGAAGAGTCGCTGAAGCAAACCGAAGCCGGATTGACTCGGGCGGATACGGATATTGCGCGTGAGAAACGAATTGCGGCGCAGCTGGCGACAGAGAAGACGGCTTTGACGGGTCGGGTGACTGATATGGAGAAAAGTCTCGCAGCAGCTGCTGAGGCGAAAAAGGCTGCCGATGGACAGATTGGGACGCTGAACGGTCAGCTGACGACAGAACGCGGAGCGGCTGCGGCGGTCGCGAAGGAGAAGGCAGATCTGGCTGCCAAATTGGCGATCGCAGACAAGCAGACTGCGGATCTCGCGGCGAAGACGAAGGAGCTTGAGGGCAGTTCGTCGATGCTGGTGGCGCAGACGAAGGAGATGCAGGCATCGCTCAATGCGGCGATCGCGGAGGCGGCGAAATTTCGCGAAGTGAATCCGCAGCTTCAAGCGAAGTCTACGCAGTCGGAAGCAGCAGCGAAGGCGATGAAAGAGGCATTGGACAAGGCGATCGCCGCTTCGAACGCAGCCAAGGCGGCCGAAACCGTGGTAAGGAAGGAAAACGCCAGTCTGGCTGGAACAGCTAAGACGGCTCAGGATTCACTGACTGGCACGAAGGCTGAAATGGGCAAACTCAAGACTGAGCTGACTTCGTTGACAGGCAAGATTGGCGAAACGCAGAAGGCGCTCGAGGCGGCAAATGCAGAGCGGGCGAAAGTCGCTGCGGACATGCAGAAGGCGCTTGAAGCGGCGACCGCAGAACGAACGAAAGTCGCCGCAGACATGCAGAAAGCGCTCGACGCGGCAAAAGCGGAATCCGCGAGGCTCGCCGCGGAGAAAGTGATCGTAGAGAAGGCAGTTGCGGACGTTCAAAAACTGGCTGACGCGGCGAAGGCGGAGGCCACGAAGTCGGCCACCGAGAAGGCGGCAGCAATGAAGGTCGCTGTGGATGTTCAAAAACTGGCCGACACGGCGAAGGCGGAGGCCACGAAGCTGGCTACCGAAAAAGCAACCGCCGAGAAGGCAGCCGTGGACGCTCAAAAACTAGCCGCGGCAGCGAAGACCGAGGCCGCAAAAATGGCTACGGAGAAGGCGAATGCCGAGAAGGCAGTCTTGGACGCTCAAAAACTTGCCGAGGCCGCGAAGACCGAGGCCGCGAAAATGGCGACAGAGAAGACGAATGCGGAAAAAATCGCGACCGACGCTCAGAAGGCCGTTGAAACCGCGAAAGCAGAAGCAGCCAGGCTGACTACCGAAAAGGTGGCGGCAGAAAAAATCGCAACGGACATGCTGAAAGCAGTCGAAACCGCGAAGGCTGAAGTGGCGAAAGTGACGACAGAGAAAGCAGCGGTCGCAAAAATCGTCGCAGACGCGCAGAAAGCAGCAGAAGCCGCGAAGGCCGAATCAACGAAACTCGCCACTGAAAAGGCAGCCGCAGAAAAGATGGTGGCCGATACGAAGATCGCGGCAGCAGCGGCGAAGGCAGAAGTGGCAAAAGTGACGACGGAGAAAGCAGCTATGGCAAAATCGGCGGCCGAAACGCAAAAGGCAGTTGAAGTGGCCAAAATTGAAGTCGCAAAGTTGACGACAGAGAAAGCAGCTATGGCAAAATCGGCGGCAGAAACTCAAAAGACAGTTGAAGCGGCCAAAACTGAAGTCGCAAAAGTGACGACAGAGAAAGCAGCCATGGCCAAATCGGCTGCAGAAACTCAAAAGGCAGTTGAAGCGGCAAAAGCTGAAGTCGCAAAGTTGACGACTGAAAAGGCGGTTCAGGCAAAGGCGCTTGTCGATGTTCAGACCGCCCTCAAGACTGCAAGCGCCGCAGCCGCCTCAAAATCCGCGATGGAGACCGCTGCGAAAAAATACCAGGCCGATCTCGAAAAGGCGAAGGCCGAGGCGACCGCGAATGCCGCGAAAAGCGCTCAAATGGCGGAATTGATCCAGAAATTAGAAACCGAACTTGGAAAAACCCGGGTTGAGGTCGTTAAGCAGACTCAGGTGATGAATCAGCAAAAGGCGCAGCTGACTCAGGAGCTTCAGGTGGTTTCCAAGGAAGCAACCACTCAGGAGCAACGAGTTGCCCGACTTCAATCGGATCTCGGCTCGCTCAAGCAGGAGCTCACCGCGCGCCGGACTTACGAGCAGCAGACGCTCGCTGATTTGCCGGTCCTCGCCGAGCGTCCGGGCGAGCTGTTCGGCATTGCCGTTCCCCTTTTCAAAGCATTGAAGCGATCGGCTTTCCACGAAATCACGTTGGATCAGCGGAATGAGATGATCGGCGGCAGTGAACTCGGCCATTTGGTTGGGACAGTTTCATTCAAATCGGATTCGAGTTTTGTGACTTCGGAGAACCAGCAGCTACTGGCCGATGCGGTCGCCGCAGCGCCTGCCAACAGCCATTTCGTCGCCGTTGGTTATGCGGATAGAACCGGTGATGACGAATACAACGAAGATCTTTCGTCTCTCCGCGCAATGGCAGTTTCCGAGGTTGTTGGGGGATTAAAGAAAGCCCCGGACTCGTTCCAGGCGGTTTACTTCGGACAAACGGAGCAGTTCAGCAAAGAGACGCTGTCGAAGAACCGAGTTGTCGAGGTCTGGCGAATCGACAAAAACTAGTTTGGGTCCACTTCGGCCCAACACGCGCTGCTGATCGCGAGATTCGTTAAGAGAATACCAATCGCGCCGATCGAACCATTGTCGTTAACGCCGATCTTACCGAGACTGGCTTGGGCCGGATCGCTATTGTATTCGCTGAACAACAGCCAGTTTCCATCGGGACTCCAGCCATGAAGTGTTGCGACCGCTGTAGGCGAGTCCGCTACCGTGTAGCCCAGGACGTTTCCATCGGCACCGAGAACGACGACGTGATCGATACCCCCGTAGCTTGTCTTCATCGCGATCTTGCTTTCATCAGGCGACCAGAAAATCTGAACGGGTAAAACAGGATCATCCCACTGCGGATATTCCTTATCGTTTAGCATGTCCCTCAGGATCTGCGCATTTCCGCCATCCTTGTCCATCGTGTAGAGCCCGACGTGATCCCGGTTTCCCACACCACAGCCAGTTTGATAGTCGTAGACGACGATTTTCCCGGATCGACTCACATCAAACGCGTCAACCATCGGGATGCCTGAGCAAATCCCGGCCTTTGTTTTATATACGCTCTCTGGTGCCGCAAAATCCGCCGTGGTCCAGTTTACTTCCATCCCATTGGCTGAATAGTAGACTCGATCCCCAACAGGAACCGGGTGCTGAAAAGTCATCCGGGAATTCGAATCCGGGACGAGGTTAAGGCCAGTTGCGTTGGTTCCTCCCACGATGGTCACGACCCGAGCCTCAAATAGATCGAGCGTCCGATTGTAGGCGACCAACCAACGGGTCCCAGCCGGGACTTTCGAGAAGCTGAAGGCTCCGTCTCCGCCAGTGTTGATCGTCCCCATTCCTTCTAGATAAACCGGAGTTCCTGAATACCCGATGCCTGCCGAATCCCGAACAAATCCTGAAACCGCGCTGTTTCCTTCTTTGCCAAATTCTCCGGAGTTGGGTCCCGGAGTGATTTGATCCAGAGATCGCGAGGCAAGCTCCATACGAAAGAGGTTTCGGCTGGCAGGCGTATATATATAGGCGTGGTTTGAATGGAAATAGAGATGCTTCTTATCGAGACTTTGGCGAAGCCCCATAATTCGCCCGGATTTGATTCTCGGTTGGCCGCTGAAGTCAAAAAATCCAGCCGAATTGCTACCGTCCGGCTTGATGGTGTAGAGCCCATCATTTGTCCAGGTAGGGGTGTCTTGAGATACCGAAACGAAGATCACATCTTCAGCTACGAGATCTTTTTGAGCGGATAAGCCAAAAATCACAAAGAGACAAAAGGCGGCCAAGGAACGGGAAAGGGAGAAGGGATTTGAATTCATCAGATTGAAATTTTTCGGGGGCAGACAGTTTCTGCCATCAGGCTTGCGGCGCAAACCACGAAATTGCTCGACACGCCCACAAGCATTTACAAAATGCCCTTATGCAAACCCGCCGATTTTTCATTTCCCTGACCGGCGCAACGGCCGCAGCAGGATTCAGTCGTTCGCAGGCTCAGGACGACGACTCGATCACTTGGCACGATGTCGAGGACTGGGGAGTCGAGGGGCGAGGCTGGATCAAAGACGAGCGCGAGCGGTTTTACGATCGCTTTCCGGCCAGAGCTAAGGGCAAAGTCCGCGACGCGGTCTGGAATCTCAGCCGACACAGCAGCGGAATGGCCGTCCGATTCAATTCGAGCGCGACGACGATTCACGTTCGCTACACGCTGTTGAGCGGCAACCTCGCGATGCCTCACATGCCGGCTACCGGTGTCAGCGGCGTCGATCTTTACGCGATCGACTCAGACGGAGATTGGCGTTGGGTCAACGTGACGAGGCCAGCGGCAAAAGAAGTGAACACCAAGATCGCCTCCGGGCTCGACGCCGGAGATCGCGAATTTCTGGCCTATTTTCCGCTCTACAACGGCGTCGACAAGATCGAATTCGGCGTCGCCAAAGGCTCAAAATTTGAGCCCGTCGCTCCGCGGACTGACCAGCAGTTGCTGTTCTACGGAACCTCGATCACGCACGGAGCTTGCGCCTCTCGGCCCGGGATGTGTCACCCCGCAATCCTCGGCCGAAAACTTGGAATGCCGGTCTTGAATCTGGGATTCTCCGGAAATGGCCGAATGGAAATGGAAGTCGCCGAGTTTCTCGCTGAGGAAAACCCAGCCGTCTACATTCTCGACTGCCTGCCGAACATCACAGCCGACGTGGTAGCGAAAAACACCGAGCCCGTGGTCAAGCATTTGCGTAAAGCGAGGCCAGAGACGCCAATCGTGCTCGTAGAGGATCGGACTTACGACTACGCCTGGATCAAGAAGTCTTTACGCGAGCGACACTCCACGAGCCGCGCAGCGCTGAGAAAGGCTTACGAAAACCTTCTCGCTGGCGGAATGAAAAAGCTTTTCTACATCGAGGGAGCCGATCTCCTGGGCAAAGACGGAGACGGAACCACCGACGGGTCTCATCCCAACGACCTCGGTTTTCTTCGTCAGGCAGAAGCGATGTTGCCCGTTTTGAAACAGGCGCTGGGCAAAGCGTAAGAGCCGAGGAATCGTCTTATCCCTTCTTCTTCTCGATTCGGTAAAGCGCTTTCTCGGTCCGCAAATACAGCGCCTCGCCCACAGCAGCTGCTGAGGCCATGAGAGGCGCGTCCAGCTTGTTATCCGCCAGTTGTTCGAACTTCCGACCCGGTTTAATCACGACCGTCCGGCCTTCCTGATTCGTAAAATAGATCCGGCCATCGGCAAAAATCGGCGAGCCCTGGAAATTGCCGTCGAGACGCTCGCGCCAGATTTCCTCGCCCGTCTTCGCGTCAAGACAGCCCGCGACTCCGGCATCATCGACGAAAAACAGATCATCGCCGATCCAGAGCGGCGAAGGCTGCTTGGGAACCGCCTTGTCGTATTTCCAAACGAGTTCGGGCTCGTTCACTCCGTCATAACGCACTCCAATCATCGAACTCTTCATGAAACCCGTCGGCATGATCACAAAGCCGTCTTTCGCGACCGGCTTAGCCACGTTGGAGAAGCCAAGCTGGCCGTAGGGATATTTATGGACCTCCTCGCCAGTCTTCGGATCGTAAAAATAGAGCCAGTCGGCAGCGGGTGAAACGACGCGCGGCTTCCCGCCGAACTCAGCCACGATCGGCGTTCCGTAAGCCTTCGTCAGCTGAGGATTTTCGTTCATCTCGCCACTCCGCACGGTTTTCCAAACCGTCTCGCCGGAAGCGCGGTCGAGCGCGATGATGAACTGCTCGTCGCTGCCGTCCATGTGGAAAATCAGGTGGTTCTCCCAGAGGACCGGCGTGCTCCCTGGCCCATTCGCGTGCTGAACGACGATGTCCTGACGGGACCACAGGACTTCGCCCGATTTTGTATCGAGCGCGCAGGTTCCCATCGAGCCGAAGTGACAGAAGAGAACCCCGCCATCGATGATCGGCGTCGGCGTTGCGTAACTGTTCAGCTTGTGAACGAACTGCGGCTTCTCCCTCGTCATAATCTGGATATCGCGGAGGATCTCGCCGCTCTCCCGGTCGACGCAGATCGCGTGAAGCTTGGCGCTCGAAAGAACGTTCATCGGCTGCCCGCCGACCTTCTCCGTCTTCATCCGCTCCTTGATTTCCGCAGGGCTTGCCTTCGTCTCGCGCGCCGTCGTCAACCAGATGTGATTGCCGTCGATCACCGGCGAAGAATGCCCACGTCCGGGGATTTCCGTCTTCCACGCGACATTCTCGGACTCGGACCACTCGATCGGCAAGTTCGTCGCGTCCGGCGCATGCCCCATCCCGTCCGGCCCGCGCCACTGCGGCCACTCGGCGGCGGAGCAAATCATCGGGAGGGCAAGGAATGCGGCTGTCAGCTGAAACTTCATGGCGCAAATTGAAAGCACGGAGGCGCGTTGCTGCAAGCACCGGAATCCGGAAACAAGTTGCCAACTAAAGGTTAATATTTGGTCCTTCACTGCACTCCCGGCGGGCCGCAGTGCAGCGGGGCGGCGGGGCGGCGGGGCGGCGGGGCGGCATTGGCGAGTACGCGCTTGTTATGTGGCTGCCGCCTTGCTTAATTGGGCTCTTCAGGGATTTTCGTGGCAACTATCTAACGGAAAGAGATCTAACTTTGCGCAGAAAAACATGATTCGAATGCGGTAGTTGGCAAAGGACCGAAATCCGCGCGCTGCTGACTTCAGGCTT
>JBLHKS010000111.1:0-23915 GCA_047620505.1 Verrucomicrobiales bacterium
GGAGGAGTTTTTGATCATAGTCCGAGGATTCTTCCAGATGCAGCAAACAAACTCAATACAAAAAAGCCCTGCTCCGCGAACGGAACAGGGCTTTCAACTTTAGGTGACTGGACTCAATTAATCGTTGTCGCTACCGGGGCTTTCGCCATCATCATTGTTTGGCTTGTCGTTATCGTCGTTGTTCGGCTTATCGCCGTCATCACCACTCGGCTTGTCGTTATCGTCGCTATTCGGCTTATCGCCGTCGTCACCACTCGGCTTATCGTTATCGTCGTTGTTCGGCTTATCGCCGTCGTCATCGGTTGTCGGCTTCCGGTCGTCATCATCGTTTCGGTTACGGCCTGTTTGACGATCATCATCGTCATTGTTCCTATTCCGGCTTCCGCGGCGTCTGGAGCCCCGGCGATCGTCGTCGCGCGCCTCTGCCCTGCGAGCGGCTTCGCGGCGATCCGATTCGGCTTCGCGCCGGAGGTAGCCTCTGCGATCGCGATTGTCGTCGTCGTCGTTTGCTCGATGGAAAACACTTCCACGACGGGAGCGGCGATCATCGTCGTCATCGCCACGAGCGAATGCCGAAGGAACAGCGAGGGTTGAGAGGACCATCGCAGCAGCGACGGTGAGGTGAAGGAAAAGGCGGGAAGTCTGGGGCGCTTTCATTCCCCCAAGTCGGCAAACCAGAAACCAATTGCGCGGCATCTCCATAAATCGCCAAACTAAGCAAGAATGCTCTGCGGAACGCGGCCTTTGGTATCGGTTAGGCGGAAGTCACGGCCTGCGTAGTTGTAGGTCAACTTTTTGTGATCAAGCCCTGACAAATGCAGAATCGTCGCGTGGAGATCGTGGAAATCCATGATTCCATCGACCGCTTCCTGGCCAGTTTCGTCCGTCGCGCCGTGAACGTGGCCGCCTTTGACACCGCCGCCGGCCATCCAGAATGTGAAGCCCGATCCGTTGTGACCGCGACCGCCATTGTTGTCCTCGCTCGCTCCACGGCCGAACTCGCCGCCCCACACGATCAGCGTGTCCTTGAGCATGTCGCGCTGCTTGAGATCGGCGATCAGGCCAGCAATTGGCTTATCAATCGCGGCTCCTTTGTCGAGCATTCCGGTTTGAACATTGCCGTGGTGATCCCAACCATTCGAAGTCAGCTGGATGAAGCGCACGCCCTTCTCCGCTAGCCGCCGAGCCATCAAGCACTGCTCGCCGAATCTTGCGCTCGCGCCGCCGTTCATGCCGTAAAGTTCGAATATTGAGGCTGGCTCCGAGTTGAGATCAAACACATCCGGAACCGACGACTGCATTTTGTAGGCCATCTCGTAGCTCTGGACGACGCCCTCGAATTCCGGGTTTCCCGGAAACTTGTCAGCCAGTCGCTGATTCGCGAGGTTGATGAAATCGAGCGATTTCCGCTGATCTGAATCGGTCAGGCGATCGTTTCTGAGATTCGGGACGCTGCCCGCTCCGCCCGTGATTCGAGTTCCCTGGTAGCTCGCAGGCAAAAAGGCCGATCCGTAATTACCAGCTCCGCCCAAGTTGGAAACCGGGTTGATCGTGATGAATCCGGGAAGGTCATCAGCTCCCGATCCTAAGCCGTAAACGACCCAACTGCCTAACGAAGGCCTAACGAAAAGTTCCGTTCCCGTGTGGAGCCGAACGACGCCCTGGTGGTGGCCGTTCGTATCGATTTTCATTCCGTTCAACAGGCAGAGCTCGTCCGCGTGCTTCGCGATTTCTGGAAACGCTTCCGAAATCATCAGCCCGCTCTGGCCTGACGGACTGAACTTCAGCTGAGGAGCGAGGTAACGCGAATTTCCCTCTGCAATCCGAGCCAGCTCCGGCTTGTAGTCGAAGGACTCGTGGTGGCTCGGCCCGCCGTTCATGAAGAGAAAAATCACGCGCTTGGCTTTGGCCGGGTGATGCGTCGGCTTCGGCGCAAGCGGGTTCGCGCCAGCAGCTGCTGGAGACCAACTCGGGAGCAGCGCGCTGAGCGCGAGCGATCCAAAGCCAGTCAGGATGGGGCGACGATTCATGATTTACAAAACGTAACGGAATTCAGCGCTGGAGAGCAGCGATTGGATCAGGACAGACCAACGATAGCTTTCCGGGTTCTTCAGGCCTTCAACATCGAGCCCGCGCATCAGCTCGAACGACTCGCTGAGTTCTTCCGATGTCGGCTCGCGACTCAGGATGATTTGGTAGGCGAATCCGACCCGCTCGCTCTCGGTTTTCGAAAGCTCGAAGAGACGATCGACCATGTCGTAACTCGCATCCTCGACGAATCGGCTGTTCATGAAAAACAGCGCCTGCGGCGGAGCAGTCGTGACGTGGCGAAGGCCGTTGACGGCGCTGGAATCTGGAAAATCGAACAGGCCGTATTCTTCAGGAAGCAGATCGCGAAGGACGGGCAGGTAAATCGTTCGGTAAGCCGAGTTGAAGCTGATTTCGCTGCGAAGCTGACCACGCCCACGACTGCCGTTTCCAGAAATCACGCCTGGCGCTGGCGCTTCCAGATTTAATACACCGGCAACGAAAAGCATGCTGTCGCGAAGCGGCTCGAGCTCGAGGCGACGCGGACGCGAACGCCAATAGAGCGCATTGTCAGGATCTTTTTCAGCAGCTGCTGGCTGGTGATCGCCGCTGAGTTGATACGTCCGGCTGAGCATGATCGTTCGGATCAACTGCTTGGTCGACCAGCCGTTTTCGACGAAGCGGATCGAGAGATGATCGAGCAATTCCGGATGCGACGGCTCGCGACCGGTGAAGCCAAAATTGTCGACCGTCTCAACCAAGCCACGACCGAAAAGATGCTGCCAAACGCGATTTGCCATCACCCGCGCGGTCAGCGGATTTTCCGGCGAAGCGATCCACTGCGCCAGCTGCATTCGACCGCTGTCGGCCGCGGGTACTTCCGGAAAATCCGGCAGCCCCGGGATTCGAACGTCGCCACGCGGCGGTGCCGGGCCGACATCCCAGACGACGCCGCCTTCGCGCAGTTCGCAATCCGCTGGCGAGCCGTCGCGCATGCCCATCGCCCAGTTTTCCGCGATCTCGAACGGCAGGGGCTGCTTTCCTCCAAATTGACGCAGATCGCTCATCGAATGAATTCCCTGCGGGACGGACCGAACGCGGTCGACGGCTCCGTCGAGGTCCCTGGGCAGGTCGATCAGCATTTCCGGATCGACATAGCCATAACCGGCGTGCTCGCTCATGTGCGGCGCTCCGTTGTAGGTCCACGAACTGTAGAAAATCCCGGCCATCGCGTAGTAATCCATTTGCGTGACGGGATCGTATTTGTGGTCGTGACAACGCGCGCAGGCGACGCTCAAACCGAGGAACGCGCGCGTCGTCACGTCGATCTGATCGTCGACGCGATCGAGCTTGAACTGCTCCCCTCCCCCGCTGTTGATCGCGAGCGATCCTAACGTGAGAAATCCGCTCCCGAGAACCTGCTCGCGGCGCTGCTCGACCGTTTTTGAAGGAAGCAGGTCACCAGCGATCTGTTCGGCGATGAAGCGGTTGTAGGGCTTGTCCTCGTTGAACGATTTGATGACCCAATCACGGTAGCGCCAGGCGTAGACGAGAGGCGCGTTCCAACTGCGGCCGACGCTGTCGGCGTAGCGCGCGACGTCAAGCCAGTGCCGACCCCAGCGCACGCCGAATTCCTTACTTTGAAGGTAGTCATCGACGACTTTCGCGAACGCGTCCTGATCGGAGGCCGGGTTTCGGAGGAAGGCGTCGATTTCGTCGAGGGTCGGCGGTAGGCCGGTCAAGTCGAACGCGGCGCGGCGGATCAGCGTTCGGCGATCGGCGCTTTCGTTCGGACGGAGGCCTTCGGCTTCGAGTCTCTCGGCGACGAATCGGTCCAAGTCATCGAGCGCCCAGCGTTCGTACTTTGATGAATCGACAGCCGGACGATTGAGCGGGGCGAAGGACCAGGGCAGATCGCCTTCAGTCGTTTCGGCGGCGAAAACCGATCCACCGGCCAGCAGCGTTAGCCAAACTTGAACGTAGCGGTTCATGACCTCTGATGAGGAGCGCAGTTTTAAATCGGGAGCGCCAGCAGCTGCTGGCGCCGGAAAACCAAAAATTGATCAGCCGTCTGCGCGGCCCTGGCTTGACTTCCAATCGATCCACTCGCCGAGAGTCACTTTCTCATCGTCGTTGCCATCGGCCTGATCGAACCAGCCTTTTTCGCGCGCACGCTGATCGGCCGTCATTTCGAAATTCTTCATCGCTGCCCACTCTTCGAACGTAACCGAACGATCGCCGTTTTTGTCGTAGGCTCCAAAGATTCTAGTCAGCTGGCTGAGCTGGCGATCGTCCATCGCGGGGCCGGCTTCTGCACCATCACGAGCGCCTTCGCGCCGAGGAGCGTCGCCATCGCGGGCTCCTTCACGAGCCGGAGCACCTTCGCCATCACGAGCGCCTTCGCGCCGAGGAGCATCGCCATCGCGGGCTCCTTCACGAGCCGGAGCACCTTCGCCATCACGAGCGCCTTCGCGCCGAGGAGCATCGCCATCGCGGGCTCCTTCACGAGCTGGAGCGCCTTCGCCGTCACGAGCGCCTTCGCGCCGAGGAGCATCACCATCGCGGGCTCCTTCACGAGCTGGAGCGCCTTCGCCATCACGAGCGCCTTCGCGCCGAGGAGCATCGCCATCGCGGGCTCCTTCACGTGCCGGAGCGCCATCGCCATCACGAGCGCCTTCGCGCCGGGGAGCATCGCCATCGCGGGCTCCCTCACGAGCCGGAGCACCTTCACCGTCACGACGCATTTCCCGGCCTTCACCTTCACGAACTCCATCACGTCCGCGCTCTCCAGCTCCAAGAGTCGCAACGCTCACATCCTTAATTCCGCTGTCTTTGAGAGCGTTCATCACCGTTGCCACGGTCTGGAACGGAGTCTGCGGATCGGCAACGATCACCGCGCTTTCGGCGCGACTTTCTTCAATCGAGCGGCGCAGATTAACCAAGGCGATTTTACGGTCGCCGATCACAACGCCGTCGCGAGTCACGGTCACCTTGAGCTGGCCATCGCGAACGACAGGCGCATCGCCGTCACGGCGGATGATTCCACGCGGCCGGTCGCCATCGCGGGCTCCCTCGCGTTCGCCACCTTCGCGGTCGCCTTCGCGAGGCCGATCACCTTCGCGTTCGCGGTCGCCATCACGAGCGCCTTCGCGAGGACGGTCGCCTTCGCGGTCTTGAGCCACGGCGGAAGTGTAGGTCATCGCACAAGCCGCTATCACCAGAAGGGCGACGAGAGCGTGGACGATCGGACTGATCGATTGGGATTTTTTGATCATTGTTAGTCTATGTTTGAGTTCGGATTTTCGAGAAAAGAATGGAACGAGCGCGGGGCTCGGTGCCGGGACGGCTGAGGCAAATTCGAGGGTTTTGAGAAGGGCGAGACCGTATTCACGACGATCGGGCTGCTCGAGTCGGCGAAGGACGAAGCGATCGCACAGCAGCTCGCGCTCGGCGAAAAATTGACGCCCGGCCCACCAGACTAGCGGGTTGAACCAGTGCAGTGCCTGGATTCCCAGGGTGACCCAGTTCCAGAGTAAATCGAAACGCCGAACGTGAGCGAGCTCGTGGAGAAAAATCCCGCGAATCTCAGTTTCCGAGTAACGCTCGGCAAATTTCTGCGGGACGATCAGGTGGGTTGGACGCAGGAATCCAAAAACGGCGATTCCACAGTTTTCCGGACCTTCGACGATGAGCAGCTGCTGGCGGACGCCGGAGTGGCGAGCGCAGCGACGGAGAATTTTACCCAATCGAGGCTCAGTAGATTCGGGAAGGCGAAAAACAGCGCGGCGAGCGCGGGTTTGATTGAAAATCGCGCGGCCGAAAACGAAGGCCGCACCTGCGAGCCAGACGAATGCGAAAATGGCGATCCACGGGAATTCGCGTTGGGCTGGCGTAGCGGAATTCGCCAGAATTTCGACGGGAGGAACGACAACTGGCGCTTCTAAGAATTTCTGGCGAATTCCGCTACTGGCGACGATTTCAACCTGCGGCTCAGCAGCTGCTGGGACGAAATTGAAAATACTCAGCGTGCTCGCCGGAGCGAACGGAAGCAGCAGCCGAATCCCAACGAGAATCCAGATCGCGGCGCGAAATCGAGACGAAAGCCGCTCCCGCCAGAAAAATGCCAGCCCGCCGACGAGCAGAATCAGGACGCTGGCCTCCAGCGAATTCCGCAGCGCCCAAGCGCCGCCAGTTGCGATCGAATCAAGAAGCGTCTCCATCGATTTTGTCCTCCAGGATTTTTTTTAGTTCGGCGAGATCGTCAGGCGAGCAGTCCCGCCGATCGACAAGGTTGGCCAGAAACGGGGCGAGTTTCCCATCAAAAACGCGGTCCAAAAACGTGCTGCTCGCGTCTTGAACGCAGCTCTTTTCGTCGACCGCTGGTCGGTAAACGTGCTCGCGACCGTTTTTCTCAAAATCGAGCGCGCCTTTCTGAACCAGCCGCCGGATCAACGTCTGGATCGTCTTCGGCTTCCAGGTCGTCTGGCCTTCAAGCTCGGCGATAACCTTGGCGGTGTTGGCTTTGCCGATCCGCCAGAAAACGCGCATAACGGTCCATTCGGCGTCGGAAATTTGAGGAGCTGTTGCGGTGTCAGGCACAATTTGGATTACAGATGTAAGCGATCTAAGATTACATCTGTAAGCCCTGCAAGAAGAAAATTCAGGATTGTGAATTCTCTCACCTCGCTGCATCCTGATATCTGACTATGTCGAACTCGCTCGAACTATTTGGAGAACTTTCGCTCGAAGACACCGACTGGCTCTTCGCGGCGAGCGAGGAAGAATCCATCGCCACCGGTCGATGCGTG
This sequence comes from Verrucomicrobiales bacterium, assembly GCA_047620505.1. GTDB lineage: Bacteria > Verrucomicrobiota > Verrucomicrobiia > Verrucomicrobiales > DEV007 > JBLHKS01. Next base: position 6,837 of record JBLHKS010000111.1, read on the forward strand.
ATCGAAGAAGGATCGTTTCCCGATAGCCTGTTTTTTGTGCTCAAGGGCGAATTCGGCGTGCGGATCTCGGCAAGAGCCGACGAACTCGTCGCCAAAGTTCGGGCTGGAGAATTGTTGGGCGAGATGTCTTTTCTCCACGAATCGGCAGCGAGCGCAACCGTCATAGCGCTGGAGGATTCGCTGCTCCTGCGAATTCCGCGGCTCAAACTCGTGGGTAGAATCGACAGCGATTCAAAATTCGGGGCCCGATTTTACCGGGCGATCGCGCTGATCGTTTCGCGTCGGTTACGTGAACTTCAAGAGCGCTGATTTCAGCCGCTGCGCCGAATCAGCTTGAAAATCGAGTGTTGAATCAATCTGGTTTAAGATAACCGACGCCGAGGTCTCTCGGTAGCGGTGTGACATGATTTTCGGCACCCCAGGCGTCCCAGGCGTCGGCCATTTCTTTAACTCTTTCCGGATGAACTTTCGCAAGGTCGTTCAGCTCGGTTCGATCGACATTGAAATCGTAAAGTTCCCAAGGCTCATCATCGAAGGCAACGAGTTTCCAACGACCGGAGCGAACGGCGCGATTTCCTTGATGCTCGAAGAAGAGCGTCCGATCAGCGCCGCCTCCATTGTGGAGTTGCGCGATCAAATCGACGCCCAGAAGAGGAAGTTTTCCATCGTAAGCGGTGCCAGCAGCTGCTGCGACAGTCGGGAGGAGATCGATGATGTGCGCGGGTTCGTGAATGATCGATCCCGGCTTAACTTTCAGACCAGCGGGCCAGTGAACGATTCCGGGCGACGCGATTCCACCTTCATGAACGAAATGCTTATACATCCGCCACGGCGTGTTGCCGGCGTTCGCCCAACCGCTCCCGACGCTGTGGAAGGTTCCCGGTTTCCCCATTTCATCGAGCATGTCACCGGTGTGGAGAATATTCTGGTTACTCGAAACAATGTCGAAACCGAACGGATCCCACTCGAAACAAGCGCCGTTGTCGGAGGTGAAAACGATCAGCGTTTTTTCGAATTCGCCTGCCGTTTTGAGATCAGCAAGGACGCGACCGAGCTGCTGATCGAGCCGATCGATCATCGCCGCGTAAATCGCCATCCTGCGCGCCAGATCAAGCCTCCGATCTTCTGGAAGCGTGTCCCAGGCCGGGTTCACCCCCACTTTCGTCTCGCCGTAATTTCGCCACGTCGATCTCGGGGTCAGCTTCGTGGTTTCCTGCACGATTCCCAGCTCCTTCATCCGCCCGAGCCGAGCGTCCCGGAGCACGTCCCAGCCTTCGTGGTAGTAGTCGGCATACTTTGCGATCTCTTCCTTCGGTGCGTGCAGCGGGAAGTGCGGCGCGTTGAAAGCGAGGTAGAGAAACCACGGTCGATCAGGCGTCTCGCGGGCCTGCTTCAAGAAATCCAGGGCGTGATCCGTAACCGCGTCCGTCGCGTAAAATTCGCCTTCTGGATACTCGCGCGCCTTTCGGCCAGCGGGCGTTCGAACGAGATGTTCCGGGTCAAAAAACCGCTTCGCGCTGACCAGCGTTCCGTAAAATTCTTCGAAACCTCGCTGCGTCGGATCGTCCGTTCCGAGGTGCCATTTTCCAGCGATAAACGACCGATATCCAGCCGGCTCAAGAACCTGCGAAATCAGCTGAGCATCATCCGAGACGACGCCGCGATATCCTGGCTGACCAAGATCGTTCGTCGTCATGTGGCCGAGGCCAACTCGGTGCGGATATTGTCCTGTCAGGATCGCCGCACGCGACGGACAGCAGCGCCCCGTGTTGTAAAACTGAGTCAGGCGAACCCCGCCTTTCGCAAGCGAATCCAGATTCGGCGTTTCAATCTCGCCGCCGAAACAGCCGAGATCGCTGTAGCCGAGATCGTCGGCGAGGATGTAAAGAATGTTCGGCTTCTCCGCCGCTAGCGAAAGAGCCGTCGAGGCGGCGAACAGCCAAATGGCCAGGAGTTTGGGTTTCATCATTTCTCGGATTTTCCAGAGTGAATCAGGCGCGGATTGATGGAAGAATCCAGCCGTATGATCATCAAAGGGAAAGTCGCAATCGTCACTGGAGCCAGCCGCGGAGTTGGACGCGCAACGGCGCTCGAACTCGGCCGCCGAGGCTGTCACGTCCTCTTGAACTTCCGCAAATCAGAGAAAGAAGCGGAAGCGGTCGCCGAAGAAGTCAGGGCACTCGGCGTGACCGCGAAAACTCACCAGGCTGACGTTTCCGACGACGCAGCTTGCCGGAAAATGGCGGAATTTGCCGCGAGCGAGCTCGGCGGAATCGACATCCTCGTTAACAACGCTGGGACGACGGAGTTCATCCCGCATGCAGACCTCGAAGCGGTCAGCATCGACGTTTGGCAGAAGATCATGGACGTCAATGTGCTCGGCCCATTTCAGTGCATCCGCGCTGCGCTGCCTCATCTCAAGAAGTCAGGAAACGGCGAGGTCGTCAATGTCGCCAGCGTCGCGGGGCTCACCACAGCGGGTAGCTCGATTCCTTACGGCGCGTCGAAAGCGGCGCTGATCAACCTGACGTTGAATCTCGCCCGTTCGCTAGGACCAGAGCTCCGAATCAATGCCGTTGCGCCTGGATTCATCGATGGTCAGTGGCTTCGCGATGGACTTGGTGAGGATTTTGAGGAGGCGCGAGATGCGGTAGGCGAAAGCTGTATCACAAAACGTGTCAGCCAGCCTGAGGACATCGCCGATGCGATCGTCGGGCTCATCGCAGGCTCCGATCAGGTCACCGGCCAGACTCTTGTCGTCGATGGCGGGCAGAGCATCGCCTGACCGAATTTCCCGCAGAATCTCGCCCGCTTCCAGCAGCTGCTGAACCTGCTCGCGAAGCTCGACATCGGTTTTCTTCGCGGATTCCGGATCGGCCATCGATTTTGCTAAGCAAACCTCAAAAGAACGCTTCGCGTCGATCGCTTGCCGAAATTAATCGAAAAAGTTGAAGCCAAAGGATCAAATCAATTTGCATCTTGATGTGATTCTGTCAGGATCGGCCAACGATGAAATCAGGAGATGCGGTTGAGGTGAAACCCACGTCGGCCCCGCAAAAATCCAAAGGGAAAGCGGGACCGAATCTCCAAAAACCGGGTAAAAAGTTATCCACATCTTCTGCCCAGAGTTCTGCACAAGAAGACGTTTTCCGGATCGTTCCGCACAGCGTCGAGGCTGAAAAAGCGGTTCTCAGCTCGATGCTGCAGGCTCCGAGCGAGTGCATCGGCGAGGCGATGGAAGGCAAGCTGTTCGCCGACCTGTTTTACAGCGAAGGCCGCCAGATTCTTTATCGGACGATCGTCGAACTCTACGACAACGGCCAGCCCGCCAATCCGATCGCGCTAACCGACCTGTTGCGAGATCGCAAGCAGCTGGATCTCGTCGGCGGCCCGTCTGCGATCGCCGAAGTCATGCGGTTTGTGGCCTCGGCGGCCGACTTCGGTTACTACACCGGGAAACTTCGCGAAAAATTCATTCTCCGCCGGATCATTTCGACTTCGAACGCCTTCATCGCCAAGGCCTACGACGAAGTTCCCAACATCACCGACCTCCTCGACGCTTACGAACGCGACGTGCTTCAGGTCCGCGAAAGCATGGAGAGCGATGAGGTGATTCTCAGCATCCAGGAGCACCTCGTCAAGGCGATCGACCACATCCAGGAGATGCTCGACAACCCGAATTCGATGGCGGGTGTTGAGACGGGCTACAACGATTTCGACAAGATGACTCGCGGGATGCAGGCGGGCCAGATGATCGTCGTCGCAGCTCGTCCGGGCATGGGGAAAACTTCGTTCGCGATGAACGTCGTCGAAAACGTCGCGCTCAAAACAAAGACAGCGGTCGCGGTTTTCAGCTTGGAGATGACGAGCGAACAGCTGGTTCAAAGGATGCTTTGTTCGCAGGCGAAAATTCCGATGTTCAAACTTCTCGGCGGCGGCGCGTTGTCGGAAAAACGCGATTTCCCAAGATTGACCGCAGCGGCGTCGCGTTTGGCCGAAGCGAAGATTTTTATCGATGACACGCCTGCGCTTTCGATCATGGCTCTTCGAGCGAAGGCAAGGCGATTGAAGAAGCAGCACAACATCGGGCTGATCGCGATCGACTACCTGCAGCTGCTGAAAAGCGAATCGAAGGCGGCTGAGCAGAGTCGTCAGAATGAGGTCGCCGAAATTTCCCAGGGCGTGAAGGCGCTAGCGAAGGAATTGGAGCTACCGATCATGGTCCTCGCGCAGCTCAACCGTGGCGTGGAAGGCAGAACCAGCAATCGTCCGAAGCTGAGCGACCTGCGTGAATCTGGATCAATCGAGCAGGATGCGGACGTCGTCGCGTTGCTGATGCGCGACGCCTACTACGCGGAGAGCGACGCCGATAAGGACGACCTTGCCGGGAAGGCGACGTTGATTGTCGCCAAGCAACGAAACGGCGCTACCGGCGATGTTTCGCTCTTTTTCAACGAAGAGATCATGCGGTTCGAGAACGGCGCGAAGCAGGCTGAGCCCGGCGAGTAGGCTGAGAACCACATTGAGGCTTGTCGCTGGCGAGGGGTTCATGATAGAAAGCTCAGGATGAATCTGCGAGTTTCACTGTTGCTAGCCGCTCTGGTTGTTGGAATCGTTCACGCTCAGGACCCTAACGAATGGGTGATCGAGTCTTACCAGATTCCTTTGACTTACGTCGACGCCCCTGTTTTGCCGGACTTGGATGCCGATGAAGCGTCGCTGCGCAGTTTCATTCAAAAGAGCCACGAATTTGCCAAAGAACAGCTGAAGAAACGCGGTCTGATTTTCCCCAAGGGGGCGCTGTTCGTTTTCGATCCGGTTTCCGTCACGCTGGCCGCTCGACTTCCAGCCAGCTCACAGAAAATCGTCCAACGCGAAGTCGATTCGATTCAAATGCGCACGCAGAAATACATCGCTTGGAACGTCCAGATTCTGGAAGCGCCCGCGGCCACGATTCGGTCGGCGATGGAAAAAGCCCACGAGACGCCGAATCACCTCCAGCTGTTCACCAAGCTCAAGAACGCTGCCGACGTTCGAGTCGTCACGACGCTGAGCGGCGAGACCACGAGCGGACAGAGCGCTAAGACCGAGCAGACGAACGAATATCTCCTGAGTCAGAGTCTCGAGCCGCGTTCCGACAATTCGGGTGGGTTCGAAATTCAGAGCCGCCAAATCGGAACCTTGATCGAAATTGATCCAGTCATCAGCCCCACGGATAAAATTATCGATTTCAATCTCTCGTTGGAACACCATTTCGATCTTCCGATTACGTCGACCGAATTCATCAGAACCGGTGAGAATTCTGGCGTCAGCCGCAGCCTCGTCGAGACCCGACGCGCTTCGGTGATCACTACGGTCTATCTTCCGTTTGGAGGCGCGAAGCTTCTTGGAACCTGGAAACCTGATCGCGTAAAACCCGACGAATCCGATTTGCTCCAAGCCGCTTTTTTGAGCGCGAACGTCGTGGGCGTGCTGCCCACCGCCAATCCGGCTGTCCAGCAGCTGCTGGAAAAGCACGGAGACGCGGTTCTCGAAATTCCGGAGGAACAGCCCGATCCGCTTGAGCTGCGCTCACCTGACGAAGATGATGAACTGCTTCCCGACGGGATGATCGAGCGGACGTTCGAAATTCGAGGGCCAGCTTGTGCGAACAAAGCCCCGGCTCAGGATCCGTTCGAACCCTTGGGATTCGAGCCAGTCGTTCCCCGAGAAAGGGCGCAGAATATTTTGGAGGAGGAGGGAATCCCATTTCCAGACGGTGCCTCAGCGCATTATCACCCCGAGACCGCCAAACTGATCGTTCGCAACACTCCGGCAAACATCGACCTGGTCGAAGTCTACTTGGATCAGATTATGCCCAAGAAATTCAAGACGCTCGGCATCGCTGTTCATCTCGTCGAAGCACCTGCCGAATGGCTTCGCGATCTACTCATCGAAACTCAGGGCTCAGCCGACGACTCCGAAGTCTGGGCGAAAATCCTCGAAGCCGAAAAACGTGGCGACGCCAGAATTCTGCGGTCGTCCTGGATCAACGCGCGCAGCGGCCATCGCACGAATATCACCTCAGGACAAATCGTGCCGATCGTCACGGGACTCGAACCCGGAACCGATCCCAGTCTGCCGTTGAAAATCACCACCGAAGACCGGCTGGCCGGGCTCGACATCGAATTGGACCCGGTAATCGGCGCAGACGGCCGGACGATCGATTTGAATCTCAGCCTCGAATTCGACTACGCGCCGCCAACTCTCCTGGAACCGATCAAAGAAGTAAACGGCGGCGACGATCGAATGTTTCATCAGGCTAGGATTCAGACCTCCACGCCGCTCTGGACGGGCGCGATTCGAATGATCGGCAGCTGGAAACCGCGCGATGCGCCCGGCTATGAAAACGCTGGCGTTCTCCAGGCCGCTTTCGTTCGAGCCGACATTCTGATAGCGGAGTGATCTCGAAATCTGGTCGATCGCACTTTTTTCTGCAACCTTTTCGCCGAGTCTGGGCAGGAAAGGAAGATGAGCGAATCCAATTCCAAATCTCAGTGTCCGAAATGTAGCGCCGAACTTCCGCTTGGCGCGCCGGGTGGGCTCTGTCCGCTTTGTTTGATGGCTGGCGCGATGGAGCCGACAGGCCCAGCTGGCGAAAAACCGGAGCCGCCGAGCATCGAAGAAGTTCAGGCCGCGTTTGAGCAGCTGGAAATTCTCGAAGTCATCGGCGTCGGCGGAATGGGCGTGGTTTATCGAGCTAAGCAAACGGCGCTGAACCGCGAAGTCGCGCTAAAACTCCTCGCGCCACATCGTGAGCAGGAACCCGGATTTGCCGAGCGTTTCACACGCGAAGCTCAAGCATTGGCAGCGATGAACCACCCTAACATCGTCACAATCCATGATTTTGGGCAGGCCGGCGGCTTTTTCTATCTGCTGATGGAATTCATCGACGGCGTGAACCTGCGCGAGGCGATGAAAGCCGGAAAATTCACGCCGGAGGAGGCGCTCGCGATCGTTCCGCCGATTTGCGAAGCGCTTCAGTACGCGCACGATTGCGGGATCGTTCATCGCGATATCAAACCGGAGAATCTCCTGCTGGACAAGGCCGGCCACGTGACCGTCGCGGACTTCGGAATCGCACGAATTTTGAACCTCGCTGAGCCAAACGAAGACGGCTCAGCTCAGGAAAACATCGATTCGACTTTGACTGTCGGCACAGCGCTGGGCACGCCGAATTACATGGCTCCTGAACAAGCCGACGCGCCGGAAAAAGTCGACCATCGCGCCGACATTTATTCGTTAGGCGCGGTTTTCTATGAGATGTTGACCGGCGCGCCGCCGAAAGGGCCGATTTCGCCACCGTCAACGCGAGGAGTGAGGATCGACGTCAGGCTGGATCAGATCGTTCTGCGCGCACTGGCCGACTCGCCCGAATTGCGCTGGCAGTCAGCGACGGATTTGCGAACCGAGGTCGAGACGGTGGTTTCAAATCAGGCCGCGGTTCACGCAACGCCGCCCCCGATTCCGCCAGCAGCTGCTGCGCCGGAATCTCGAAAAATGCGGCGCTTTGGAGCAGCCCTGCTCGCGACAATCGCTCTCTCTTTGGGGGGATTTGTTCTCCTTGGCTCGATTCGGGGCCACGGAATCGGGCTGTTGGGAATTGGGATCCTCGCCGTGGTTTCGACAACGATTGCCTACCTGTTTTTCACGCGTGCACCGACTCGGGTCGCGAAAGGATGTGGATTGATCGCCCTGATTCTCATCTTTGGATTTTTGGGGGTCGTTCTGCTTTGGAATGTTTCCGGACCAAGAGAAATAACCGGAGAAGGAAGAAATCACGACTGGGAAGCAGCCAGTACGGCTCCAACTATCCTGCAACTTTCCAACCCTACCGTGAGCACAAACGCAGCGGACCGAAGCGCCAAACTCGCCTTTGCCTACGTGCCCAAAACCGAAGAGGCCGGCTGGCATGTCTGGCTGGTGACGCGACAGTTCTCGCTTTCCGGCGGCAAGCCGCACTCAAACGGAACGAACTCGCATAGACTCAATTTCAATGGCGGAGTCGCCGAATTCAAATTGGAGAACCTCGCTTCGGACTACGAAGAGGCCTTCGAGAATTTCGCTCAGATCGACGGAAGTACGGTTCAACTGAGACCAGGCGCGGGCTTCAAGGTTCTGGATTTTTCCACTCCCTCCGGCCAAAGTGTCGACGTCGAATTGGAGCTCCGGCCGAGCTCAAATCAGACCGGAAAACCAGGGAATTTGCTGTTCCTCCGCGAGGTCGATTCCTACATCGGTGAAGGCTCAATTTCGCTCGCCTACAACGACATCGAATACGTTGGAGACTACGAGTTGATGCTCGAAACCCGCGGAGCTGCAGTTCAGTGGAGCTCTCACGATCAATTCGAGCTAGCTGATTTTGAAACCGACGTAGACTACAGCGCGATGTTGTTTTCTCGCCGAAAATTGCATGGCGGCGGCTCGTTGCGGTTCGATTTTCCGCCAATTCAAAAAGGCGATAACCACAGCACGGAACCGCCTCATCGCGCGTCTCCAATCTTTATTGGAATGGGAGAAACGAAAACGCTGTTCGACCTGAAGGATCCCAAAACCAATCATCACGTGTCAGCAAAATTCAGATTGGTCCGAACCGGCACGTTAGCCGAGGTCATCCCGAATGTTCCAGCTCCGAACGAAGAAGCTCTCCCCGGCTCGCCTCTCCCGCCGGCTCCGTCCGGGGCGCTGTGGGTTGCTGAGCGCCGCATTTCGATCCCCGACGAGTTCGTGATCAAAGTTAACATCGAAATTTCCGACCGCGACGCTGCCTACGAAGTGGTGCAAGAGCCGCTGATCGTCAAAATGCCAAACGACGACGCGCGAGGAATCGCCCTTCGGTGGCGAGTTTACCCGGCTGACCACCCGACTCATCCGAATGGCTATCTCGTCGATCTGATTGCTGGCGGCTCAGGCGCGATTTTCCACCGCTTTGACGGCGTTTTTGAAGAACCCGTCCGAATGGAGAGCCCCTCCACTCGGCCATTGCCTGATAACAAGAAATCCAGCGTTCTCGCTGAGGTGAACAACAGACATTACTATGGCCTGATCCGCGCGACTGAACCCGTCCCGGAAGGCGTTGGCATAACTCAATGGTGGGAAATCCGCGCCGCAATCACAGTCCCGCCATTGCATGATTGGACCGGTCCGAACAGCCCCGAGTATCAACTTCCGCCATCGGGCCATCTGAAGACGCGATTTTGAGTCAGCAAGTCGGAAACTTCGCTTGCCGAAGTGGCTGGTCTGGCGAAGTTGCGTGCTTCCATTTTTTCCCGACCGACCCAGCCAAAAATGCAGCACTCAGACCTTTCGCTTGCCGGGCAGATTGAGAAGGCGGCGATCCTCGTTGAGGCATTGCCTTACCTTCAGCGTTTTCGCGGGCACACGTTCGTCATCAAAGTCGGCGGAAGCGCGATGGAAAACCCGGAACTCGTTGAGCAGCTGCTGCGCGACGTCGTCCTGCTTGAAGTCGTCGGAATCAACCCCGTCGTCGTCCACGGTGGCGGAAAAGCGATCTCCGCGGCGATGGCCGAAGCGGGGCTGGAGCCGAGGTTCGTCAACGGCCTGCGCGTGACCGATGAAGCTGCGATTTCAATCGTCGAAAAGACGCTCAGCACCGTGATTAATCCGATGCTCGTCGAATCGATCAAAAAGTATGGAGGCAAGGCGGTCGGGATTCCGGGAAACCAGGTTTTCATCGCCGAGCAGAAGGACCCAGCGCTGGGATACGTCGGCCGCGTTACCGATTTCAATATCGATATTGTTGAGGCGATCGTCGCGGGCGAAAGCGTGCCTGTGCTTTCGCCGATCGGCGCCGATTCCGCTGGCGGACTGCTTCCGTTCAACATCAACGCCGACCTCGCCGCCAGCGCGCTCGCGAGCAAGCTGAAGGCGACGAAGCTGGTTTTTCTGAGTGATGTGTTAGGCGTGATGCGCGACCCGAGCGATCCAAAAACGTTGATCGGGTCGCTGACTGAATCCGAAGTCAACGCGTTAGCCGAGGAAGGCATCATTTCTGGCGGCATGATTCCCAAAACCCGTTCGTCGATCGAGGCCCTCCACGCCGGTGTCGGCAAAGTCCACATGATCGACGGTCGCGTGCCTCATTCGCTGCTTCTGGAAGTGTTCACCGACACCGGGATCGGAACCGAAATCACTCTCGACAACGCAGATTCATGAGCGTCAACCCAGAAACTTCGACCCAGCAGCTGCTGGAGCGCTACGTCACCCCGAATTACGGCCGTTTCCAGATCGCGTTCGCGCGTGGAAAGGGCTCGCGAATCTGGGATGAGAACGGCCGAGAGTATCTTGATTTCGGAACAGGAATCGCAACTTGCCCGCTGGGCCACTGCCACGGAGCCATCACCGCAGCGGTCCACGCCCAGGTCGAGGCCTTGATTCATTGCTCGAATCTTTACCTGATTCGTGAGCAGGCGCGGCTGGCGCAGAACCTCGTCGAAAACGTGGTCGAGGAACCCGGGAAGGTTTTTTTCTGCAACAGTGGTGCCGAGGCTAACGAAACTCTGATCAAGCTTGCACGGAAATTCGGACGCGAAGCCCCATTGCCGGGCGGCCAGCCACGCGGCGAAATCATCACCTTTGATTCGTGTTTTCATGGACGGACGATGGCCGGAATTTCCGCGACTGCGCAAGACAAGGTAAAAGCAGGCTTCGCTCCATTGTTAGAAGGTTTCGTTCACACGCCATACAATGATCTCGATACGCTCCGAGCCGCGATCACGCACGAAACCGTCGCGATTCTCCTCGAGCCGATTCAAGGAGAAGGCGGAATCGTCCCCGCAACGCCGGAATTCCTTCGCGGGGTCGCTGAAATCTGCCGCGAACGCAACCTGCTCTTCATGCTCGACGAAGTTCAGTGCGGAATCGGCCGAACCGGCGCGCTTTGCGGTTGGAAATCGATTCTGGACGACGCCGACGTGTTTCCCGACGCCGTAAGCTGGGCCAAAGGCATCGGCGGCGGCCTACCCATCGGAGCTGTCTGGATTCGCAATCGACCGATCTCTGCTGAAGCCCGAAACGAACCACTTTGCGATGTGTTAGGGCCCGGCACGCATGGCTCGACCTTTGGCGGAAACCCGCTCGTTGCCGCGACCAGTCTGGCTGTGCTGGAAGAAATTCAGCAGAATCGTCTCTGGGAAAACGCGACCGCCATGGGGCAGCTGCTGCGCGAAACAATCGAGGGTTGGAACGATCCGCACATCGAAGGTGTCCGCGGACTTGGTCTAATGTTAGGCATCGTGCTCAACGAAGAGGCATTCGATACTGAAGGCTCAGCGACGCCCTCGGTTTTCATGGTGAAAAAACTCATGGATGCCGGCCTGCTAACGATCCCTGCTGGCACGCGCGTCGTGCGATTGTTGCCCGCACTCAACGTCGAAAAATCTGAAGTCACCGAGGCGCTCAAAATTCTGAAATCGGAGCTCGAAAGCCTGAAATGAACCATTTTCTCTCCATCCAATCTCTCGAAGGCGACGAAATCGCCAAGCTCGTTGATCACGCGATCGAGCTCAAAGCCAACCGCGACGACGACAACTTCAAACCGCTCAACGGTCAATCTTGGGCACTGATTTTCACGAAATCATCGACAAGAACGCGCGTTAGCTTCGAAGTCGGTTTGCGCGAACTCGGTGCCCACGCGATGTTTTTCAGCGGCCGTGATCTCCAGCTCGGACGTGGCGAGCCGATCCGCGATACCGCTCGCGTCTTAGGCCGAATGGTCGACGGCGCGATCATCCGGACTTTCGATCAGTCCGACGTTGCCTCCTTCGCCGAATTCAGCGGAATTCCTACCATCAATGCTCTGACCGATGAAGAGCACCCTTGCCAGATCATCGCCGATCTTCAAACGATGGCTGAGCGCCTTCCGGATTGGCGAAAATCGCGCGTCTGTTTTCTTGGCGACGGCGATTGCAACATGGCGATCAGCTGGCTTTGGGCCTCCGCTCGTCTCGGCTTCGAACTCGTCATCGCCGCTCCACCCGAGTTTCAACCCAGCCAGCAGCTGCTGGATCAACTCAGTGACGCACCTGTTCGGATCGAAGCCGATCCCGCCAAAGCCGTCGAGGGCTGCGATGTGCTCTACACCGATGTCTGGGTGAGCATGGGCAAAGAAGACGAGTCCGCCGGACGAATCGAGACCCTGCGCCCGTATCAGTTGAACGCCGACCTCCTCGCCAAAGCCGCGCCGAATCCCCTGATTCTGCATTGCCTGCCCGCGTATCGCGGACTCGAAATCTCGGAAGAGGTTCTCGAGGCGAACGCAGATTCGATCTTCGATCAAGCCGAGAACCGGCTTCACGCTCAGAAGGCTATTTTGTGCCGATCGGTTAGTTAGCGGCCTCGCCTGCTAACAATGGATCGCCCGTTCGTTTCCTCCATTTTTCTAACCGATCGCCCATCCGGCTGAGGGTCCCCATATTGTCGAGAGATCCGGAAAGATCGTTCAACTCGTCCGGGTCGTTCTTGAGATCGAACAGCTGCGCCCGCATCTCCTGCGGATAGACGATCAGCTTCCAGCGATTGTTCCGAATCATCCGCTGCGAATCTCGAAAATAACCGAAAATCTCCCGGTGATGAATTTCGCTCTCGCCTCGAATCACGGGAGCAAAGCTTTTGGCCGTGACCGCCTTGGGAATTTCGACACCAACGAGTTCACAAGTCGTCGGGTAAAGTTCACGCAGATAAACCTGGGCTGGCGTCCTTCGGCCGGCTTCAATTCCGGGTCCCGCGATGATCATCGGCACGTTGATCGTGTGCTCGTACATGCTCTGCTTACCACGCAGGCCATGACTTCCGACCCCCATTCCATGGTCGCTCGAATAGATGATAATCGTGTTTTCCGCCTCGCCAGATTCCTCTAACGCAGCCAGAATTCGGCCCACTTGTTTGTCGAGATGATCGACAACTGAGTAGTAGACCCGCAACACATCCAGAGTCGCCTCTTCGGTTCGAGGAAAGTGCATCAGCGTCTCATCGCGACCCTTCAAGTTGCCGTGATCAAACGGATGTTCCGGAAGAAAATTTGCAGGAAGCTCCATGTCTTCCGCAGCGTACTTTCCATCATAACCAGGCGGAATGAAAAGCGGATCGTGAGGCGCGGTGAAGTTGACGTGGAGGAACCAAGGCTCGTCAGAATCGGCTTCGATCAGCTCAATCGCGGCGTCAGCGAATTTCGCGTCGATATCCGGAGTCAGGCCGACTCCGCGATCGGGAAACTTCTCTTTGCCGTCGTCGCTCTGGAAAATCCAACCGCGATATCCGGTGATTGGAAATCCTTTCCAGTCGGTCTGGCCCTCCTTCCAGAATTTACCGCCGCCGCCAGAAAACAAGCCGTTCACGTCCGAATATCCGCGCGTCGAAGGCCGCCCATTGGTGTGCCACTTTCCCACATACCACGTTTGATAACCGGCATTTTTCAGCGTCTCGCCCCAGAAAGACACGTCCTCATGAAAGCTGCTGCTGTCGAGCCCGTTGACGCCGTTTTCCCAGCCGTGCATCCCGCTCATGATTTCTGCGCGGCTGATCACGCAAATCGGGTAGGAGCAAGTCGCGCGGGTGAAGGTCGTTCCTCGTGCGACGAGCTTGTCGAGATTCGGCGTTTCGATCCGGTCGTTCCCGAGCGCTGAAATCGTATCTGGCCGTTGATCGTCGGCGAGAAGGAACAGGATATTCGGGCGATCGTCCGCAAAGGCAGCCGTGGCAAGACTAAGACAAACGCAAAGCGGGGTTTTCATTTTGGTGGAGGACTTCCGGGGTTTTGAGACAGGTAGGCAAAAAGATCGCGGAGCTGATCATCGGTTAGGCCGGTCAGCATCAAATCCGGCATCAGCGACATCGGTGAGGCCTGAAGTTCGTTGATGTCGGCACGGCTGAGAATGGTGGTCTGATTCGCGGCGTCGCGAAGCGTGACGGTCTTCTCAGCCTGCTCAGCCATCATTCCCGTGAGCACGCGACCGTCTTTCATTCTGGCAATGTAAGTCTGGTATCCTTCGCGGATTTCCAAGCTGGGATCGATGATGCCCGGGAGCCAGAAATCCACGTTTCCACGTTCGTATGGCGTCAGATCCGGGCCGATCAAGCCGCCCTCGTCGAAGAGCTTGTGGCAGGCGGTGCAACGAGTCGTGAAATGAAACTTCCCGGCTTTAGCGTCGCCAGGTTCGCCGCCAAGCACCTTTTTGATACGCGCGATTTCCGCCAATTTTTCCGGCGACGAGACGGTGTCCAAAACCCCGAAATGTTTCTCAACCAGTTGCTGAATCTCAGGATCGGCGTAAGCCCGCAGCTGCTGGACGACGTCTGCGGACACGTCGGAAGTTTTGATGTGCCAGATGTCGATCTTGCCCAGAAAAACCTTCGCCCAAGACGCGCGACTCGCGAGCGTCCGGTTTGCCGTCGCGCGAACGTCATGCTCCGAAGGCAAGGACGAGCCGTAGCGGCCGACGATCGTGGCAGCGACTTTCGGCTCATCGAAATGCGTTAGCGCCTGCATCGCGACCCGTTTGATCGCGTGCTCCGGATCGCTGATCAGCTTGATCAACGTCGGAACCGCTTTTGCCTCGGCGATTTCGCCCAACGTCCGGATCAGCGCAGCCCGTTCGCCGATGTCCGCGCTGCGATCCGCGATCGCCTTGATCGCATCCTCAGCCGCGCCTTCTTTGCCCTGACGAAGCGACAAAACCAGTCCGGAATTCCCACGAGCCGCTTGATGTTTCTCCAAGGCCTCAGACAACGCCGCCGGCAGCTCCGGCAGCGTCATTCCTTGAAAAGCGCGATCAATTCCGATCAGCAGCTGCTCACGAGAATCGTCGTCCGGAGCAAGCTCAAGCAACCGCGCACAGCGGATAAAATTCTCCGTCCCACCCGCCATCGCGTAGCGTTGCATCAGGCGTTCGAGAATCGTCGCGCGCACCATCGGCAATTGCCAGAATTCCGGATTGCGGAACATTTCCTCAATCAAATCCCAACTCGTTTCGGCATGCCCCTCAAGCGCCCACCAGTTCATGAGCGGCATGTGAAGGTCGTCGATATCTTCGCTCCGCCGCAGCAGATGCTGAATCGTCGCGATTGCCCAGTCGCCTTTGACGCGGCGCGCGGTCGACGCGATCTGCGATCGAACCTGGACGTCGGCCTCGGTCTCCGCGAGCTGCGCGAGTTCGGCTCCAACGCCGACGTTTCCGCTGAGTTGAATCCCGACACGACGAAGATGTTCGTCAGGGCTGTCCAGATACAGATTGGGATCGATCGAGTTCAGCATGTTCTGCGCCCACAAAGCCTCAAGCCCGCTCTGACCGCCTTTTCCGATCATTTCGAGTAGCTCACTTTGAACATCCAGCTTGCGCCAGCCGATTTCCAGAACCGCGCGCCGCCGAACCCACTTGTTGGGATGATCGAGCAACTCCAGCATCTTACCTGGCTCAAGTTTCGCGAGATCACCGCCTTCCCATTTGGGCTGCGAACCAGCCGGCTTCACCCGATAGATCCGACCGCTCTCTTTGTGCCAATCATCGACCGGACGGACGTGGCTAAGCCGAGTGTCGTACCAATCGCCGATGTAAACGCCGCCGTCCGGGCCGACACCGCCCCAAACGGGCCGAAACCAGCGATCGTCGGTTTCTACGAGATTGGGGGTGTCGACGGTTCGATAACTCGAAGTGTCGCGCAGCCGATTGCTTGCCCATACCACGTTGTGCAGCGAGTTCGGGCCGATGATCATTCCCTCAAACTCGTCCGGAAACAGACCGCCTTCGTAGATCATGAACGCCTGCGCAAAACGCCGATTGTCGCCTTCGTGTTTCATGTGGACGAAGTTTCCGAAGGCGTAGGGATTGGTTAGCGGCCCGTGTTTGCCCCAGTTCTTCGAGCCGTAGCTACCCTGCGGATAGTACATTCCACGCGTCGATCCGCCATTCGTGCCTGAGAAAACGCGCCCCTTCGAATCGATGTCCAAACTGAACGTGTTTCCGCCGCCTTCGCCGAAAATCTCAAAACGCTTTGAGCCCGGATCGTAGCGCCAGATGCACTGCCCTTCGAAGTAGACATCCTTGGTAACCTCGGAACTCACATTCCCAATCGTCGTGCTTCCATTCGCGCCATAGAGCCAACCGTCCGGCCCCCAAGTCAGACTGTTGGAAACCGAATGCGTGTCCTGCAGGCCGAATCCAGACAGATGCACTTCAGGATCGCCATCCGGAACATCGTCGCCATCCGCATCGGGATAGAAAAGCAGGTAGGGAGGGTTCAGGACCCAGATTCCGCCGCGGCCGACTTGGACCGACGACGCGATGTTCAAGCCGGTGATGACGTCCTTGTTTTTGTCGTAAAACCCGTCGCCGTCCGTGTCCTCGAACACAGTAATCTTGTCGGCACCTGGTGTTCCGTGTGGCGGCGGCTCAGGGACTTTATCGAAGACCGCACGAAGGTGGTTATCGTAAGAAACGATCTTCAGTCCGGCCGGAAACTGGTACTGCCGGTACTGCACGACCCACATTCGACCACGAGAATCCCAAGTCGCGAACAGCGGCTGCGAAACATCCGGCTCGGCGGCCATCAATTCGATTTCGAATCCGTCGCGAACCTGGAATTTCTTCACGGCCTCTTTCGGAGGCGTCGGCGGCGTATCGTCCGCGAGCGTGCCGCGACCTTCGTAATTCTTGATGATGTCGGCAACCTGGTCGTTGCCCGCGACCGTGGTGTCGGCGTCTTTATTCTGAGCAGCGGCACCTGCGGTAAGAAGGGCCAGCGCGAAAATGGGAATGGAGGATTTCATCGGGGTTTGATGACCGATCAGAACATTTCGGCCCGATCAAGTCCACCCCTTTTATGAAATCCCTCACATTACGACTATCGAGTCGGCGGCTTGACCTCCTTGACGAGCGAGCCGTGTTCGTCATGCACGACCAGAATCGCGAACTCCTGCACTTGTTCGATCTCGTTCGTGTTCAAACTCGCATAGTCAAATTTCCCGCGCAGATCCGTGTAGCCATCTTTGTAAAACTTCACGCTGCCGTCCGTCATTCGGACGCT